>JBNMQC010000002.1:0-147710 GCA_051277445.1 Bermanella sp.
CCATCAGGTTTTTTTAAAATGAAAGGGCTGGCAACGGCTAATACCAATGCCAGAAGTAAAAGTTTGTTAAATAGACCCACGGCAACACTCCTTGTATGTATCAAGGTATCTTACCTTAGTGCTTGTCAGGAGTCAGCGTTGTCATAATTGGATTATGCAATCGGTTTAGTTCACGTAAAAACAGGGATGGGTGTAGAGAGATTGCACCTTGTTACAATTGAGTAGGAAGCTAGGTGAACGGGTGTCGGGAAAAAAATTTGATCCTATCAAGCCGCAAATAGCCAGAGTGGTAACCCAGGCGCAGCCAAAGCGCATATTAATTGCGAACGCAAAAGGTGGCTGTGGCAAAACCACACTGGCCACGAATACGGCGTCGTATTTTGCAAGCCAAGGAAACAAGGTAGCGCTCATCGATCATGACCCACAAGGTTCCAGTGCTCAATGGTTAGCGGCACGCAGTCAAACTTTGCCACCGATATATTCCGTAGCGGCGTATCGTAAAGATGACTCTCACACCACGCGCAGTTTTCAGTTAATGGTACCCATCAACACATCTCATATTATTATCGATACGCCGGCCGGAATAAGTGGAAATGTGCTTTCTGACCACCTGCGACATTGTGATCTTGTGTTAATGCCGGTGGTGCCATCTGTGATTGATATCCGCGCCGCCACCGGATTCATAAAAGATGTATTGCTCAGTCCTGGTTTTAGAATTAAACCCAAACCCATCGCGGTCATCGCCAATCGAGTGAAACGAAATACCCTGGGCTATAACAAATTAGAAGTCTTTTTGAATAGTCTCAATATTCCATTCATCACAACAATTCGTGATACGCAGCAATATGTTCGGGCTGCAGAATTTGGAATGGGCATTTTTGATTTCAGCCAGCCCCATGAAAAAGATCTCGAAGAATGGCAGCCATTAATCAATTGGCTCAACTTTCAGCTCAATAACAGCCAAAACGTTTAATTATTTTGAAAAAATAACGTTTAAATCTGGCGTATCAGTTTTGTGTTTGTATAATTGCCGTACCCACACAGAGCATACCCAGAGGTAATCATGGCAGCACGTAAGAAACCCGTTACTAAGAAAGCAACTAAAGCAGCTGTAAAAAAATCGCCGGCTAAGAAGCCTGCTGCTAAAAAAGCACCTGCTAAAAAAGCACCTGCAAAGAAAGTAGTTGCCAAAAAAGTAGTTGCCAAAAAAGTAGCTAGTCCAGTTACTCAACTAGAAAGCGAAATCGCTAAGCTAGTTGCACAACTAGGCGCTGCTCGCACTAAGCAATCTGCTGAAGCGACTAAGCAAGTAGCTGCTGCCAACAAAGCGGTTACCAAAGCAGCTGCAGCTGCTAAAAAAGCAAAAGATGCGCAAGCAAAAGTTGCTACTAAGGTTAAAGCGAAGAAAACCCCTGCTGCTGTTAAGCAACTAGCGGGCGCTAAAGCAAAAACAGCTGAAGCCGCTAAAGCACTAAAAGAAGCAAAAGCAGCCGCCAATGCAGCGAAAGCAGCTCAGGCCGAAATCAAAGCAGAAGCGGCTAAAGCGGCTAAAGTTGAGAAAGTACGTACAGCGGCTGAAAAAGCCTTCTTAAAAGCAGAAGCGGCTAAAGAAAAAGCGGCTGCAGCTAAAGAAAAAGCGAAAGCAAAAGCCGCTGCTGTTAAAGCAAAAGCCAAAGCTAAAGTAGCGAAAGAAAAAGCCAAAGCCAAAGCAGCGGCTAAGAAAGAAGCTGACAAGCTAAAGAAAGAAGCGGCTAAAATCAAAAAAGCCGAGCAAAAAGCAGCTAAAGCAGCCGCTAAGAAGCTAAAAGTGGCGGCAGCGAAAGAAAAAGCCAAAGCCAAAGCCGCTCTTAAGAAAGCAGCCAAGCCTGCTGCTAAGAAAGCGCCTAAAGCCGCAAAACCTGCTAAAAAAGCCGCTAAGCCAGCTAAAGCAAAAAAAGCAAAAGCCGCTAAAGTAGCTTCTGCTCCAGCAGTAGAAACCAAGCCTGAAGCACCGGCTGCTGCAACGCCAAGCTTGTTTGCTGAAAACAACTAAGACATCCGTGTCCTAGGGTTGCAAGTGCTGATAAAGCGCTTGCAACCAGCTTTCCTCCTTCAAAACTGGCGTATTCGCCAAATACTCCTGCAAGCCCAATTCAAATATTTCATACCCTTGGCGTTCAGATCGCCCCCACTCCTGACTGATTCTAAATAGCAGCGTTTGCTGTGCCTGTTCGGCTTTTAGCTCAAGCTGTTTTAGCGACTCGTAAAAAACCTGATCAGATAGATGCTTTGCGCGCCTGCGTAATTGACGAATAGGCGCAACCTTTTCGGTTTGCCAATGGTGCACACATTCAATCTTCACAGATGACTGATAGACTTTTTTTTGTGTGGTGAGCCAGCCGATAAACAGCAATAAATTGATATCAAGCTGGTATTGGTCTTGAGCATGTAATAGAAATTCCGCACAACCGGGTTTTTTATATTGCTCTATGGAATATAACCAAAATGGGTTATCGCTGTAATTTGTGGCATCATGCCCACCTTGATACATCGCCCACCTCTTTGAATTTGTGAAATCGAGTTATGATACGTCTGCAACAGGTCAATTTACACCTAGGCACTAAAATAATCCTGCAACAAGCTGACCTTACGGTTCATGATGGCCATAAGCTTGCTGTGGTTGGGGCCAACGGCGCAGGCAAGTCCACCTTATTTAAATTATTGCTCAAACAGCTAGTGCCAGATCAAGGCGAACTGTATTTGCCTAAGAACTGGCGTATTGCTCATATGGCGCAAGAAGTGGCCGCATCACAACAGAGCGCTCTTGATTATGTGCTCGATGGTCACCAAGAATTTCGTCGCATACAACAGGCGATGGTGTCTGCAGAAAACGCACAAAATGACTTAACACTGGCCAGTCTTCATGGTGAGTTTGAAGTGATTCATGGTTACCAAGTGCCTCAGCTGGGCCAAACCATGCTGGCAGGCTTGGGTTTTAAGCAAGAGCAAATGTCTCATCCCGTTAGTGCGTTTAGTGGTGGCTGGCGTATGCGTTTGAACTTGGCCAAAGCCTTGATTATGCCCAGTGATCTTTTATTACTGGATGAGCCGACTAACCATTTGGATCTTGATGCCAGTTTGTGGCTAGAAAGTTTTCTACAAAAGTATCGCGGTACTTTATTGCTGATCAGTCATGACCGGGATTTCATTGATTCAGTGGTAGATGGCATTGTGCATTTGCATCAGCAGGCGATTAATCTCTACTCCGGCAATTATGCAGACTTTGAGCGTCGTCGAGCCGAACGTTTAGCCCAGCAGCAATCCTTGTTTGAGCAGCAACAAGCCCAGATTGCTCATATTGAAAGTTTCATTGAGCGCTTTAAAGCCAAAGCCAGTAAAGCCAAGCAAGCGCAAAGCCGAGTGAAAGCATTGGAGCGTATGGAGCGCATTGCACCAGCCCACGTTGATAGCCAGTTTCATTTCGAGTTCCCCAATGCCGATAAGTACAGTGACCCGTTGTTAAATTTACAAAAAGTGAATATTGGCTACGGTGACAAAATTCAATTGGAAGGGGTCAACCTGACTCTGCGCCCAGGGGACCGGATTGGTTTGTTAGGTGCCAACGGTGCGGGTAAGTCCACTTTAATTAAGGCGATAGTGGGTGAGTTGACCGCCATGCAAGGTGAGTATTTTAAGGGCGAATACTTGTCCGTAGGATATTTTGCACAGCACCAAGTGGATGAGCTTGATTTACGACTGACGCCTGCCGAACATTTACTGGCCCTTAAACATGATGCCAGTGATCAGCAAATTCGTAACTTCTTGGGCGGTTTTGGTTTTCATGGAGACCAAGCATTAGAGGTGTGTGAAAAATTTTCAGGTGGTGAATTGGCGCGTTTGGCATTGGCCCGTATAGCTTGGCTGAAGCCAAACTTACTGATTCTGGATGAACCGACCAACCATTTGGATTTAGACATGCGCCATGCACTGACATTGGCATTACAAAATTATGATGGCGCCATTGTGGTGGTGAGCCATGACCGGCATTTGCTGGTGAACACGGTCGATCAGTTTTACTTAGTGCATCAAGGCCAGGTCACGGAATTTGATGGTGACTTAGAAGATTACCGAGCTTTCATCAAACAAAGTGAAGAGCAGCTTGCAGAAGGCAGCAATGAATCCACTAAGCTTGTGGAAAACAGTGCTGAGGCCAAAAAAGAGAAAAAACGCAGAGAGGCGGAAATTCGAAAGGCCTTGAGCCCCATCAAAAAACAGGTGGACAAGCTGGAAGTACAGGTGGAGACCCTGCAAGCACAGTTGGCAGAGATTGAAGAAAAACTGGCGGATACGTCTTTGTATGAGCCCGCTCAGAAAGCAACATTACAAACAGTGCTGAACGATCAAAGCCAGACTAAGAAACAACTAGAGGCGGATGAAGAGCAATGGATGCTATTGCTTGAAGAGTTAGAAGAATTAGAAGCGCAACTCACGCAATAAGGCTAACTCGTTAATTCTTACCTGTATCATAGAAGTCAGACCGAGCAAGCGGCACGATCACAGTGAATATTACCCCTGTATCGATTTCATATTGTGTTTCAGTGCAGCCTACATGAATTACTTAGATAAAGTGGAGAATGGAGTGATTCGATGGTCTTATCTGTTATGACAAGGGATGAAAATAAAATCAAAAAAGTTTAACAAAGGCTTTTTGACATGATGGGTTGCCCATTTAGGTACTCAGTCTAAATCAGACATCTTTTCCTTCTTCTCGAGTTCGCTCGTTTGAAGATACGCGTGAATAAAAGCATCGAGATTGGGGGTCGAAGCGGGTCGACTTTCTCTGGCGCTATCTGGGCGCGGGGTAATGCCTTCTTTCAATAAATCACTGATCTTATGCACACTGATATGGGTACCCGTGAGCTGAGGCAAGACATGCTCTAAGTACGAAATAGTGGTCTTGTATGGGTGACCTATGGCAATGGCACTGCCATATTTTTCAGCCACCGCAATGGCCTTTTTAAACTGTCTATGAATGTGTTCAATGTTGATTTCATTGTCTAAAAAAATGTCTCGTGAGGCACTGGGCAAGCCCATGGTTTGAGCGGTGGTAAACCCCACGCTTTTCGCGCTGGTGCGACTGTCTAAAAAAAACAGCTGCTTTTCTTTTAGTACTTCCATTACCCACATCATGGCCACAGGGTTGGTGGTTAATTGGCTGCCCATGTGGTTATTCATGCCCTTGGCAAAAGGGATGCTTTCGAGGGAGAAGGCGAGTTTGGTTTTGAATTCGCTTTCACTTAAGGCTTCGTTAAGCGCCCCAGGACCGAGCTTTAATCCGTTTATGGTACTCATGGGGGCGTGCAAGATCACATCCTTACCAAGACGAGCTGCGCGCTGCGCTAAACGTTTGCTGTGTTTGCGGTGGGGCATGACGGCAAAGGTCACATCGGCTGGTAAGGCGATGGCATTTAAGCCAGCTTGTAAGCTATTGCCCAAGTCATCTATGACAATAGCTAAGCGTGCAGAAGAGGGTGCGTTTGCAAAACACGGCCCGCTGATAAAACTAGTCAGTAATAGCAGGGACAGCAGGTGCTTGATCATCACTTTCACGACTTTGTTTACTGCTGAGTAAGCGCATGCCTTTAAGCATCGTCAGCGCTTGGTTAAGTTGATAATCCTTGGCGATGAGTTTTTGTGTTTCATTCTCATCGTCTTCAACTTGTTTGGCTTTGTTTTCGTCTGGGTTCTCAAGATGGCCCGTTAAATCCGCTTCTTTGTAGTAGCGTGATTCATTCTCTGGGGTGAACTTTCCTTGGTGCACTTCGATATCTGGGGTAATACCTTGGGCCTGAATCGAACGGCCGTTCGGCGTGTAGTAACGAGCCGTGGTGAGCTTGAGGGCATGCTCGCCATTAAGCGGCAGCACCGTTTGCACTGAGCCTTTACCAAAGCTTTGCGTACCCATAATCACAGCACGACCTTGGTCTTGCAGTGCCCCTGCAACAATTTCAGAAGCGGATGCACTGCCGCCATTGATGAGTACAACCAAAGGCAGGTCCGGTGCAGGTGTATCAATGGTGGCTTCGTAGCGAACATCAGCGTTGGCAATGCGCCCTTGGGTGTAAACAATTAAACCGCTATCAAGAAACGCATCGCTGACGGCAACCGCTGCATCTAATACGCCGCCTGGGTTGTTGCGCAAATCGAGAATCACACCACTTAAGGGTTTAAGCGGCTGATCGCTTTTTTCCGTGAGCATTTGTAGCGCATTGCTGACATCGGCGCCGGTGTTTTCCTGGAACTGGGTAATGCGGATATAACCATATTGGTCATCTAACAGCTTGTGTTTGACGCTGGTGATTTTAATTTCAGCACGCTTAAGTGTGAGTTCGAGAGGTTGGTTTTCCCCTTCGCGTAAAATAGTTAACACGATTTTACTGCCAGGCTCGCCACGCATTTTCTCTACGGCTTCATTGAGCCCAAGGCCTTTTACGGGTGTCTCGTCTAGCTTGATAATTAGGTCGCCGGCTAACACACCTGCTTTTTGGGCCGGGGTGTCATCAATGGGGCTGACTACTTTAATAAAGCCATCTTCCATACCCACTTCAATACCCAGCCCACCAAACTTACCACTGGTGTTGGCGCGCAGGTCTTCAAAATCTTCTTCCCCTAAATACGATGAGTGCGGATCCAGCCCGCCTAACATGCCGTGAATGGCGTTCTCTAATAGGGTTTTGTCGTCAACCGTTTCAACATAGCTGGTGCGAATGCGCTCAAAAATCTCAGCGAAAGCACGTAATTCTTCAAGTGGTAAACGGGAGGGCGCAACCTTGGCTTCACCTTCGATGATATCTTGGGCGTGGACTGAACATGTCAGCAAAGCCAACAAGGTGAAAAGCAATGGGCGTAACATAGTGAATCTCAATTTATATAAGCTTTATAAGTTATAACAGATTGTTATGAAATTTGAAGGTGATGGCGGTTAATAGTCCTTAATTGCTAGAAAAGATGTCAGTTTGAGCCATCTCTGACAGGGCAATTAACCTTTAAGCCAGCGTTTTGGGTTTTGCGGTTGACCTTTATAGCGAATCTCGAAGTACAAGCCGGCATCTTCAAAGCCACCGCTTCGACCGACATTGGCGATGACTTCGCCGGTCTCGACCCAGTCGCCCACGCTTTTCAGCAATGCTTGATTTCGCGCATACAGAGTCATGTAACCTTGGCCATGGTCAACAATCGTAAGTAGGCCAAAGCCTCTTAACCAATCACTGAACACCACACGTCCATGGTGGATGGCCCGCACATGGGTGCCGGTTTGTTCGGGGTAGAGCCAGCCTTGCCAGCGCTGCTTGCCGTTGTGCTGCCACTTGCCAAATAATTTGTCCACCTTGCCTTTAATGGGGCTGGGCAGTTGTCCTTTTAATTGCTTAAACGGGCGGCTTTCTTGGGTGCGCTCATAAGGCAAAAATACTTCTTCTACCTTGCCTAATACTTCCATCAGGTTTTGGCGGTCTTGTTGTAACCGAGAGAGCTGCTGGTCGCTGCCACGAATTTGTTTATCTAATGCGTTAGCGTCTGCTCGTTGCTTTTGTTGTTTCTGTTTAAGCTGATCATGGCTTTGTTTGAGCTGAGCCAGTTTGGTTTGCAGGCTCGCTTGACGCACTTCGATATCCGATTCGACGGTGCTCAATTGATTTAGGGTAATACGGTAGGTCTCAATTTCGGCTTGGTGTGCCTGATTAAAGTATTGCAGATAGCTCAGGTTACGGGCCACTTGAGCCGGGTCTTGTTGATTGAGCAGCATTTTTAATTGAGGCTCTTGGCCGAGCTTATAGCTGGCCAAGATGATGTCATTGAGAATGCGTTGTTGTTTCAGTTGGGATTGGCTGAGCGTTGTTTGCTCGGCCTTGAGCTTTTTTAGGCGAGCTCGTTCCTCCTGTAACGCGTTTCGAAGAGACTCAACTTGCTGACTGACCTTGGCCACTTCTTCATCGCTTTTGCGCAAGGTTGATACGAGGGCTTTGTGTTCGTCTTGTGCTTTTTTTAAAAAGCTTTGAAGCTCATTAATGTCATCCCTTAATTTCTTTAAATGACGCTCGCTTAATTGTTTGCGATCCACCCCTTCTGCCACTGCGTTATGCATCGCAGCAAAAGGGATGGATGCCAGTAAAATTAAGCTGATGAGCAATCGATTCACGATTGTTTCTCAAGTAAAGAATGGCCCGTCATTTCGCTAGGCTGCTGCTCACCCATCATGCTCAGTAAGGTCTGTGCGATATCGCACAACGAGCCGCCGCTTTTAAGAGCAAGGCGCTTACCTTGTTGGCTCACATGCACAAGATTCACAGGGCCTGTGGTGTGCTGGGTCATCGGGCCACCATTGGTGTCGAGCATTTGCTCGCAATTACCGTGGTCAGCTGTAATCAGACATTCGCCACCCACTTTTAAAATGGCATCTGTGACACGCTTTAAGCACACATCAAGTGCTTCAACGGCTTGAACCGCGGCATCAAATACGCCGGTATGACCCACCATGTCGCCATTGGCATAGTTACACACAATAAGGTCGTACGTTTGGTTTTCGATGGCTTCGACTAGTTTATCGGTGACTTCCGGTGCGCTCATTTCGGGCTTTAAATCATAAGTGGCCACGTCTGGGCTGTTGATCAGAATGCGCTCTTCACCTGGGTAAAGCTCTTCGCGGCCACCGCTAAAGAAGAAGGTCACGTGGGCGTATTTCTCGGTTTCGGCAATGCGTAATTGTGTCTTACCTCGGTTGCTGACGTACTCCCCTAGATCGTTGGTCATGGTACTTGGTGGATACGCGCAGCTGGTTTTAATGCTGGCAGCGTATTCGGTCATCATCACAAAATCGCTTAATGCAGGGTGAGCGGTGCGCTTGAAGCCATCAAAATCGGTATCTACAAACGCACGGGTAATTTCGCGGGCACGGTCAGGGCGGAAGTTGGCAAAAATCACGCTGTCGCCATCTTCAATTTTTACTGGAGAGCCTAAAATAGTGTCATCGATGAATTCATCATGGATATCACGCTCATAAGATGCCAGTAAACCTTCAACGCCATTGGCCGCTTGGTATTTGGCGAAGCCTTGGGTGTACATATCGTAGGCTTTTTGCACGCGATCCCAACGGTTATCACGGTCCATTGCGTAGTAACGACCCACTAATGTGGCTAACTTAGCGTGCTCGCCTAACCCTAAAGAGGCCATGTGTGCCTCAATATCTTCGATGAAGGGTTGAGCGCTTTGAGGGGCCACATCACGTCCATCTAAAATACCGTGAACATACACCGCTTTGGCGCCACGTTTCACGGCCATAGTGGCCAGCTCTTTAATGTGATCGCTGTGGCTGTGAACGCCACCTGGGCTGAGTAGCCCTAATAGATGAACGGCTTTGCCTTTGTTGATGGCAGAATCCATAGCGTTCACTAATGCAGGGTTTTCGAAGAAGTCGCCGTCTTTGATGCTTTTATTAATACGGGTGAAGTTTTGGTAAACAATGCGCCCCGCCCCTAGGTTCATGTGGCCCACTTCAGAGTTGCCCATTTGCCCTTCAGGTAGGCCAACCGCTTCACCGGATGTGCTGATTAATGTGCGAGGGTAATTAGCTTTAAGCGCGTCCCAAGTAGGGGTTTTGGCCGCACTAATGGCGTTGTCGGTGGCATCTTCACGCTCACCAAAGCCATCGAGGATAATAAGTGCAACGGGTTTGGGTGAAGTAGACATATGACCCTATAAATTCTGGTTGATTATGGGGCGGATTTTACATGTTTGTGCTGCATCATGCCATTGGCGCGGGGCAAGGAGAGAATGACCGCTGGTTTGCTCTTTTGATGCGCGTGAATTGAGGTATACTGCGCACCAAAGAATTTGAGGTGGTGTATGGAAAAGTTACTAGAATTTGTTGTAAACAATTGGATGCTGGTCAGCGCCCTGTTGGGTCTTTTTGCATTGTTGGCGTGGGATAGTGGCCAGAAAGCAGGCCCTAAAGTGAGCACTCATGAAGCGACACGCTTAATCAACCAAAGCAATGCAGTGGTGTTGGATATCCGTGAAAAAGCAGACTTTAAAGCCGGTCACGTGGTGGATTCTGTGAATATTCCTAACGCTCAAGTAACAAATCGTATTTCAGAGCTAGAAAAACACAAAACTGACCCCATCATAGTAGTATGCAAAACAGGCCAAACTGCCTCAGCAGCCAGTAAAGCCCTTAAAGACAATGGGTTTGAACAAGTGTTTCGCCTTAGTGGCGGCATTATGGAATGGACCAATAGCAATTTACCCTTGGTCAAAAAATAATAACTAGAGACGTAGTCATGACAGAACAAGCAGCAACACAGCAAGATCAACAAAAAGGTCAATTTGGCGTACAGCGTATTTTTGTAAAAGACGTATCGTTTGAAAGCCCAAATGCACCGGATGTATTTCGTGGTCAGTGGAAGCCGCAAATCAACATGGACCTGAACACGCGCAGCAACAAGCTGGCGGATGACGTTTACGAAGTGGTTCTTACCCTAACGGTAACCGCTAAAAACGATGACAAAACGGCGTTTCTTGCTGAGATTCAGCAAGGCGGCATCTTCAAAATTGAAGGTCTAGACGGCGGTGCGTTGCATCAAACACTGGGTTCTTTCTGCCCGAACCTGTTGTTCCCTTATGCCCGTGAAGCCATTGACGCGCTTGTTGTAAAAGGCAGCTTCCCAGCGCTCATGCTAGCGCCTGTGAACTTTGATGCGATCTACGCTCAAAGTATCCAGCAAGCCAAAGCACAGCAAGAAGCACAAACCGAATCCACTCATTAATGATGGGCTAGGGCTATATCGCTTAAAGTGATATAGCGATAAAAAAACCGAGCTAAGTGCTCGGTTTTTTTATGCCTGCAAGATACAGCTGTTAACTTGCGCCGCTGAAATCCAATTGACGCCAAGCTTCATAGACGATGACCGCTGTGGCATTAGAGAGGTTCAAGCTTCGGCTATCAGGCATCATAGGAATACGAATCTTTTCATCCTGAGACAAAGTATCGAGCATGTCATCAGGTAGTCCGCGAGTTTCAGGCCCCATAATGATGGCGTCCCCAGCCTCAAACGTCACATCCGTATGCCAGCGTTTGCCCTTGGTGGTCAAGGCATAACATTTAGCGGGTTTCACCTCATCGGTGAAGGCTTGCCAGTTCTTATGAATTTTCACCTTAGCGAATTCGTGGTAATCCAACCCTGCACGGCGTACACGCTTCTCATCTAGATCAAATCCCAAGGGTTCAATTAGGTGCAACTGAAAGCCTGTATTGGCACACAGGCGAATGATGTTTCCCGTGTTTGGCGGGATTTCGGGCTCAAATAAGACAACGTGCAGCATAGTGGTGTTTCTACGATGTTTGACTAGGATTAAAGGAGGACAGTTTACCTTAATGTTGCGTCTAAAGGAGTAGGCATC
Organism: Bermanella sp.; assembly: GCA_051277445.1. Taxonomy (GTDB): domain Bacteria; phylum Pseudomonadota; class Gammaproteobacteria; order Pseudomonadales; family Oceanobacteraceae; genus Bermanella. Next base: position 11,434 of record JBNMQC010000002.1, read on the forward strand.
TGTTTAATTGGACGTTGGACCCACGTAAGTGGTTTACAAAAAAGGAGAAAAAGCCAAAAGGAGTGGTGGGCCTATCTGTGACTGATTATGGGGTTGCCATTAGTCATGGCGAGATAATGGATGGTGAATTCAAGCTCTTGAAACTGGAGTTTGAGGCCATTCAAGGGCCGGGCGTGTTGCCGTTTGTTCAGTACTGGGTGAGCAAAAATAAACTGAAGAATGCAGATTGTTACTACGTGCTTGATAAAACTGAGTACGAGTTAGAGCTAATCGAAACCCCGCCTGTAGAAGAAGATGAAATGCGAGAAGCCGTTCAATGGCGACTTAAAGACTTAATCTCCATACCAATTGAAGACACGGTTATCGATATTTTTCCGCTGCCTGAAGATGCCTATCGGGGCCGCATGAAAATGCTGTATGTGGTGGCGGTTAATCGCGCCATCATCGAAAGTAAGCTGAAGTTTATTCGTAATTGTGGTCTTGACCCAAAAGTCATCGACATTGAAGAGATGGCCCTAAGAAATATTTCCCTACACCTGCCTGATATGGAAAAAGGTACCATCGCCATTCTTAGCCTAAAAGAAAATAGTGGCGAAATCCTCATGTTCAGCCATGAGGCCATGTATTTATCTCGCTCCATCGAAATAGGGACATCCAGTTTAATCGGTATTGATGAAGGAGATGATAATTTAACTCATCAGATGATGATGGAACGCTTTGTGATCGATGTGCAGCGTTCTTTAGACTATTACGAAAGTCAGCTTGGTAAAGGCATCGCTAGTAAAGTTTATATTTTACCTAATGGCCATGAAGAGCTTGATCTTCAGGGGCCGCTTCAAGAGTTTGTCACGCCAAAGGTTTTAAAACTCGATTGTAATGAGTTTATTTCACTCGAGACAAATATTGAGTTAAGCATGCAGCAACAAGTTCACCTGCTTCCTGTAATCGGTGCTGTGTTAAGGCGGGTGGCTTGATGCAACAAGTTAATTTATATCAGGTCGACCTGCAAAAAACTGAAGCGGATTATTCTGCGGCCATTATTTATATTATTTTGGGGTACATGGTATTCATTGGCTTGGTTGTAAGTCTTGTCCTGTATTTTATCAGCACCCAAGAGATTCGTTCAAAGCAAGCATTGCAAGAGCAAGCGGATTTTTGGAATGCCCAGTTAGACATTGCTTACCGACAACATCCTGAGCCAAAAGTAGACGATATATTGTTGCGATCTATTGAAGGGTATGAATCACAAATTTCGCGTAATGAAAATGTATTGGAATATTTAAATAGCCGAAAAGAAGTCATTAGTAATCGTAAGTTGTCGATTTATTTAGAAGCGCTTACGCAAGTAAAACAAGACAATCTTTGGTTGACGAATGTTTCAATTAAAAAAGATGGTCGATCCATGTCAATTAAAGGGCAGGCCTTGGAGGCGAGTGCATTACCTGAATATATAAAGAAAATATCCGACCTAGATATTTTTAAGTCAATGGAGTTTGTTGTATTTGATCTAAAACGTGTCAGAAGCACAATGAAGTTTGTGGTGAGCTCTGAACAACAGGAGAAGTCAATTGAAGACTTTTTGGAAAGCGCTGAATCACAGAATTAATGGCCTGAGTTTGAGGGAGAGACGTTTAATTGCTTTAACCAGCTCTTGCGTGGTGATTGCCTTTTATATTATGTCGATATGGTTGCCATTGTGGAACTCTATTCAGTTGTCGATGCATGAAAATACCAAAATTGAAATAGATATTGAAACCAGTAAGAAAAATATAGCCATACTCGAAGAGCGATCAAAGGTGGATGTGAATCTTCCATATCGTGAAAAGTTAATTGCATTAAAAGAGCAGGCATCTGAACAGCAGGAGAAAATTAACAATATAACGAATGCCCTAATTCAACCGGAAAAAATGAATATGGTGTTTCAAGGGTTATTAGAGAAAAGCAAATTACAGTTTGAATCCATTAAGAATGGTTTGCCAAAGAGTATCGAGCTTAATCAAGATAAAAATAGTAACCAAGTGCTCTATGAACACAGTTTGTTGCTAGAGATGAAAGGGCAATACATACACGGCTTAGAATATATCCAATCCATTGAAAAACAAGATTGGCAGCTTTATTGGGATGAAATTGAATTTAAAACCCTTCGATACCCACAAGGTTTACTGACATTGAAAGTTCATACATTAAGCACAAGCGATAAGGTATTAGGTTTGTAAATGAAATCTATGAGGCTAATTCTTACATTAATAATGGCTATTGCCTTGCCATGGTCCTCGTGGGTTATAGCTGTGCAGTATGACCCAATGGCACCACCTGGCTATGGGGCGGTAATCGGTAATAAGCCTGCTCAAGTAAAAAAGACAAAGCAGCGCTATTACTTGAGGCAGATTTTAGAGAAAGAAAGCGGCAATAGTGCAGTTATCAATGGTTATTTAGTGAAAGAAGGCGAGTACGTTAATCGCGCAAAAGTTATTAAGATCGAAACGAATAAGGTAACCCTATCTAAGGCAGGTAAGTTATTGGTTATTCGATTAAATGATCCAGTTAAAAAGGTGAGGCAGTAACTATGGTTTGGGCCTTTAGAAAAAACGGATATTTTCTATTCCTAGTTTTGCTTGGCTGTGCCAGTACGCCAGAGAAAGACTATGAGATTAAAGAACAAGCGTTTAAAGATATTCCTGATGCGACTCAGTCATTTGAGGTTCCGCAAGCCGCTTACGATGCATTAACGCCTAATATTAATAGTGGAATGATTCCTGAGCGTTTTGATGTGAGTGCACGTAATAATCCAGCCAAAGCCTTTTTCATGGGCTTGGTTGATGGGTTAGATGTGAATATGGTTGTACACCCTGACGTTAAACAAAAAATCACAATCAGCCTAAAAAATGTCACCTTAGAAGAGACATTAAAAGCCGTACAAGATAACTATGGTTTACAGTATGTTAAAACCGCTTATGGTTACCGAATTCTGCCTAAAGCATTACAAAATAAAGTCTTCCGTCTTAATTATTTGAATGTATCACGACAAGGCAGTAGCGGTATTTCGGTGGCAAGTGGGCAAATATACTCAGCGGAAAATAGCTCGAACTCATCCAATAGCCAAAATAACTCGGCAACCGCGACGAAGCTCGATACTCAAGCGAGCACAGATTTTTGGAAAACCCTTCAACAATCCATTCAAGTGATGGTGGGTAATGGTAATGGTCGTAGAGTCATTGTCGATGCACAGGCCGGCTTAGTGGTGGTGCGCGCGTTTCCGGATGAATTACACGCCGTAGAAGAGTTTTTACAACGAGCAGAGTTGTCGCTACAGCGACAAGTCATCATTGAAGCTAAAATAATTGAAGTGACTCTGAATGATGGCTTTCAAGCAGGTATTCAGTGGGATTCATTTGGCGCCGGTATTAATGCCACTTACGCAGATTCAAGTAAAGAGGTGGCGGGCTCGCAAACGGCGGTAAGTATTGCCAATCCAGATAATCTAGCGGGTATATTTTCGTTAAGTTTTAACACATCTGATTTTACTGGGGTCATTCAATTACTGCAGCGTCAAGGTGAGGTTCAGGTGTTATCTAGCCCTCGTATTAGTACCGTCAATAATCAAAAGGCGGTGATTAAGGTGGGTACAGATGAATTTTTTGTAACCGATGTTAGTACAAACACAACGACCACAACGACAACAACCAATACCAGCCCTGAAATTAGTTTGACACCCTTTTTCTCAGGTATTGCATTAGATGTGACCCCACAGATTGGTGAGAATAACGAAGTGATCTTACATGTTCATCCCAGTGTCACAGAGGTTGTTGAGCGCAGTAAGGTGATCGAAGTGGGAGGGAGTACGTTTGATTTACCCATGGCCTTTAGCAGTATTCGCGAAACAGACAGCATCATTAAAGCGCAAAATGGGCAGGTAGTTGTCATCGGGGGCTTATTGCAGAATAAGAAAAGCCGAACGGATGCCCGGGTGCCTTGGTTATCTCGAATTCCATTAATCGGTGCCTTGTTTCAACAAACCCAGCAGACACAAACAAAAAGTGAATTGGTCATCTTACTTCAACCTAAGGTGATAGAGAATAATGCTTGGAATCAAGAAGTAGATAGCATTAGACGTACCTTTCCAAGCTGGCAACAGCAAGGAGCAGCTGAAAAATGAGCCCTGATGCCATCGCAATAGACCAAAAATCCATTAAGCAAGATCCTATGAAAATCATGCTTGAAGAATTTAGACGATTCTTTAATTTACATGACATGCCTTTTTCATTGCTGCCCAATACCCATTATTACGTGGATCTTCCTTCCCACCAGCAATGCTTTTCAATGTTGATGTTTGCAGTAGCAAGTGGCGAAGGCATCATCAAGATTATTGGCGAAGTGGGTACAGGTAAAACCTTATTGTGCCGTCGTTTATTGAATGGCTTGGATGAAGATGAATATTACAGTGCGTATATTCCAAATCCGAATTTGAATCCAGTTGAACTCAAACGTGCTTTAGCAAAAGAATTACAGGTCCCTGACCTGAGCTGGTTGGCCGATGATGAATTAATGGAGGCAATAAACAAACGCTTAATTAAATTTGCTTTGAATAATAAACGGGTGGTACTAGTGATTGATGAGGCTCAGTCTTTGCCCGATGAAAGTATTGAAGCCATACGTTTACTGACCAACCTTGAAACCGAAAGCGAAAAGCTTATGCAGGTTGTTTTATTTGCACAACCGGAGCTGGATGAGACGTTAAGTAAATATCATTTAAGGCAATTAAAGCAGCGTATTTCGTTTAGTCAGCGTTTAGGGCAGTTGGATAAACCACATATTCGTCAATATATTCAGCATCGTCTAGCCATTGCAGGCTATAACGGCAAGCCAATTTTTAATGAAGACGCGATCAAATTCTTGCATCAATGCTCCCAAGGTGTGCCTAGGTTGATCAGTATTATTTGCAGTAAGTCACTGTTAATTGCTTTCTCAAAAGGTGAACACACAGTAACAAAAGCCATGGTAAAAAAGGCCGTTATGGATACAGAAAGCATTGATTATCGACCTAAATGGTTCTTTGGATTGATTTAGGGGTCATTATGAGTGTTATTAATGACGTATTAACCGACTTGCACAAGCGCCGTAGCCAGCAAAGCTATCAAGACTGTTTACCATTCATCAGTGAACAAGATTCGCCTGTGTCTAGTTATCTATCGCGTTATATTTTAGGCGCAATTCTATTGTGTACTGCAGGTTATGCAGTGTATTTCAATTTCTATAACGTATTCCCCAAAAATGATCAGATGGCTGTGTATGATTTCGCCTATCAAGCCTCAGATGCAACTGATCACACCGTTATCTTTTCAACACCTAATCAAGTACGTAATGATTATGAGCCCACACCGGTTTTGCCATCAAAGGTGATGCCTGCTGAAATTGTAAACACTCAAAAGCAAGAAGATTTTAACTTTATACCCAGTGAAAGGGTCAAAATACAAGACGAAATAATCGAAGATACAAAACAAGCACCTGCAACTAAAAGTGTGGGTGTAACGTCTTATGAAACTGAAAGGCAACCTGTTTCGTTTATTCCTTTAGATAAGACAACTGAAAACGTTAACCATTCTATACCAGAAAACAATTCAAAAGTGAGGGGGACTGAATCAACGAGAATTGCCGAATCTGTTAATACCCAAGCATTCAAGTCAAATGAAACGCGCATTGCTAATCGAACAAAAGATGAGGATATGCTTAAGCAATTAATGGTCAACCAGCCTGAAAAGGTGTGGCCTTACATCCAAAAAATTCTGCCTCAATCGAGCAATAAAGTGGGTTTGATGGCATTAGGTGCTCAGGGGGAGCAGCGCAGTCGTCAATATGGTACGGCGCTTGAGCTTTACCTGACCTTATCTCAAGTAGAGCCGAGAGAGTCAAAATGGCGAGTTGGCGCGGCTATTAGTTACGATGCTTTGGGTGACAAGCAACAAGCCTTATTCTCTTATCAGCAATCGTTACAACTGAGTCCATTGCCTCCAGCGTTATTTTCTTTCGTAACACAGCGGATAGCCATATTAAACGGTGCATCTGATGAGTGAGCATTTCAGTAAGGTCCGTGTTGGTGACTTGTTAATTGAGAAAGGCATCATTACTCAAGAGCAGTTAATGATGGCTCTTGATGAACAAAAGCGTTCAGGGCGTAAATTTGGTCGAGCCGTTATTGATTTGGGGTTTGTCAGTGAAGATGCACTGTTATTAGAGTTGTCTTCACATTTTGCTATGCCGTTTATTGATATCTCTCGCTTTCAATTCGACAGCAAAGTAACAAGGCGACTGCCTGAAAGCATTGCGCGACGCTATCGTGCGATTATATTAATGGAAGAAGAGGAACAATATTTTGTGGGTTTTATGGACCCATTGGATATTCTTGCGGTTGATGAAGTTAAACGAGCCCTGAAGAAAAAAATTATTCCTGCTTTTGTTAAAGAGCAAGAAGTACTTAATGCTATTGACCGAATTTATCGACGTACAGAGCAAATAGCTTCTATTGCCGGCGAGCTGGATGAGGAACTGGGCCAGAGTGATCTAGACCTTGATACCTTGTTAGCCGAATCAGATGCCAGTGAAGCCCCCGTTGTTCGTTTATTGCAAAATATATTTGAAGACGCGGTGCAAGTCAGTGCATCGGATATTCACATTGAGCCCGACGAAGCGGTATTAAGGGTACGTTTAAGAATAGACGGGGAGTTACAAGAGCAGGTTATGAAAGAGCGGCGGGTGGTAAGTGCACTGGTGAGTCGCTTAAAAATCATGAGTGGATTAGATATCGCTGAAAAGCGTTTGCCACAAGATGGCCGATTTAATATTCGTATTTTAAATCGCAGTATTGATGTGCGTTTATCAACCTTGCCTACTCAATATGGTGAAGCGGTTGTAATGCGTTTGCTTGATCAAAGTCAGGGGCTGTTGAATATCAGCGCACTCGGTATGACGCCCACTATATTAAAACGCTTCAGAACGCTCATTACACGACCCCATGGCATGGTATTGGTAACCGGCCCCACTGGTAGTGGTAAGAGTACAACACTTTATGCGGCACTCAATTCTCTGAATGCTGAAAATAAAAAAATCATTACCGCTGAAGACCCTGTTGAATATCGTTTGCCACGCATCAATCAAGTACAAATCAATACCAAAATTGGTTTAACTTTCTCTAGAATTCTACGTACCGCATTACGTCAAGACCCAGATATTATTTTAATCGGTGAAATGCGAGATACCGATACCACAGAAATCGCACTACGGGCCGCTATGACAGGTCATATGGTGTTATCCACATTACACACTAACGATGCTATCTCTACTGCCATGCGATTAATGGACATGGGTGCCGATGCGTATCTTGTGGCTTCCAGCCTAAGAGCGGTAATCGGACAACGTTTAATTCGTAAGGTGTGCCAAAATTGTAAGTCTCCTTACCAACTATCACCACAAGAAAAAAGTTGGCTGATAGGCATTGGTACCGATGCTGAAAAACACACCTTTTATAAAGGCGAGGGCTGTCATCATTGTTCCAATACTGGGTATGTTGGTCGAACCGGTGTGTATGAGTTATTGGAACTTGATGATGAGATGCTTGATGCATTAAGACGAAACTATACGGGTTTATTCATTCGTTTGGCTAAAGCCAGTGATTTATATTTACCTCTCTCTACCTGTGCATTAGAACTGGCCATTTTAGGTAAAACATCTATCAGTGAAGTATTCAAAGTGTCAGCCAGTTTAGATGATTCCGCACTCTCACTTGAAAGCTTGAGGTGATGAATGCCCTTATATGCATATAAAGCCAGAGATAAGCGAGGTGAGCTTCATCGCGGCGAGCAAGAGGCCAATCAAAAATCAACTGTTGCAGCGCGTTTAATTGAAGACCGCTTAGTGCCGGTCTCCATTGAGGAAATCACACCTTCTATAAAACTAGAAGATGTTTTAAAACAGTACTTACCTAAAAAATCTATTCCACTCGATGACATGGTGTTGTTTTGTCGGCAGATGCATGCCTTAACCAAAAGCGGTATCCCAATTATGCGTGCGGTGTTTGGTTTGTCTGAAACCAGCAATAATGAAGCGTTAAAAGAAATATTATCGGACGTGGGTAATGCGTTGAGTCGAGGCAATACACTAAGCCAAGCTTTGCATAATCATGAACATTATTTCAGCCCTATTTTTATTAGCATGGTACATGTAGGTGAAAGCACAGGTAACTTAGATCAAGCATTTTCACAATTGGTCAATTATCTTGAGATGATTCGAGACACAAAGAAAAAAGTATCCACCGCATTGAGATACCCTACCATGGTTATTGTTGCCATTATCATCGCAGTTGTGGTTGTGAATGTGTTTGTAATACCGAGTTTTGCAAAGGTGTTTGATAAATTCGGAAGCGACCTTCCTTTTGCCACTCAGGTTTTATTAGGGACATCCAATTTTTTTATTGAATATTGGTGGCTCATGTTGCTGATGACCATTGCCACAGTTGCGGGTGTGATTCAGTATCTAAAAACAGAACAGGGTGCATTGCGTTGGGATCGACTTAAGTTGCGGTTGCCCATTATTGGTGGGTTATTGAATCGTATTTGCCTATCTCGTTTTACGCGTACATTCTCAATGTTATTTGCCTCAGGGGTGCCAATTTTACAAGCCATTGATGTGAGTGCTGAAGCTATTGGAAATTTGCACATAGAGAAAAATGTGAGAGAGATGCGTTCGGGGATTGAACGTGGCGAGTCCCTGTCTCGAACAGCCAATAGTTCGGGCATGTTTACACCCCTTATTCTTCAAATGATTGCAGTAGGTGAAGAAAGTGGTGCATTAGATACGTTACTGCATGATGTAAGCGAATTTTATGATGAGGAAACAGATTTTCAGGTACAACGTTTAAGCGGTGCCATTGAGCCCATCATGCTTTTTTTCATGGGCATTATGATCCTGGTTTTGGCGCTTGGTATTTTCTTACCTTTATGGGATTTAAGTGCAAGTGCACGGTGAGGCTATGAATCGTATTAACAACCGTTTGAATGGGCAGGGTTTCACGCTCATTGAATTAGTGATGGTGATTGCGTTACTGGCTATTTTAGCGGTGGTGGCGTTACCACGAATGATGGACAACTATGATGATGCTCACTACAGCAGTGTGGCGGCCACAGGAGGCGCCTTATCCAGTGCCGTCATGCTTGTGCGCGGTCAGTGGGTATCAAATGGAGCTAAAGGCGAAGTGGATGTAGTGAGGGGATATGGCAAAAACGACATCGCCACCACATTAGCAGGTTGGCCAAGCGATGCTCAGCTAGGGGTTAATTCTAATCACAATCCTAACCTAGCTGGGGATGCACAACGGTGCGTTCGTATTTGGGAGTCCCTTTTGGTCAGTAACGGCATCAAAGTGTCCAGCACGCCAGCGGATGAAGTCCACTATTTGGCAACGGCATCCCAGTTAAGCCTATGTACATTTACTTATCAATTAAATAGCTTTAATAGCCGAATAGAATATGACTTAAGCACGGGATCGGTACTTACAGTTTTGAAATAAAAAATATCAACTACACTGAATAATGTCATGAAGGAAATCAGGTTAACCACCTAATAGATGTTAACGGAGAGCAGTATGAATCAAACCATCAAACCATTAGGTAATGTGAAATTTCAATCGGGATTTACCCTAATTGAATTGATTATGGTCATCGTCATATTAGGTATTTTAAGTGCCTTTGCGTTGCCTAAATTTGCGGATTTTTCCGATGATGCAGAAGCATCCAGTTTAGAAGGTGCTCGCGGAGCAGTAAGGTCGGCATCGGCTATTACACATGCCGCTTGCTTGGCTGATTCAAGTTGTAATGCATCCGGTGCTGCGTCGAGTGTCGTAATTGAAGGTGCCACCGTTACCATGGTTTATGGTTACCCTGATAAAGCCGGTATTCAATTAGCCGCAGAGCTTGATGGTTATACGATTACAGCGGGTGCAGCGACTGACCCATTAATTATTGCTGTAGAGGGCGACGGTACACCTTGTTTTACTTACACAATTGCGTCTATTTCTGGTACAACAATCACAGCTCCAGTAATCAGTGCCCCATTAACCTATGACAGTACAGCAGGGACCTGCAGCTGATACCGTGTTATGACTTCAGCAAAAGGCTTTACGTTAATTGAGCTAATTGTTGTGATTATTTTACTCTCCGTTCTAGGTGCAGTGGGTATTGGTTTATTCTCTGCACCGTCGCAATATGCGGTGAAATTAGCCGCGGACCAATGGCTTTCACAATTTCGGTTTGCTCAGCGATTAGCATTTTTAAAGCAAAGTGCCAGCGAGCCGATTGCTTTGGTCGTGAACCAAACAAGCAATAGTTGGACGGTTGCGGTACGGCAGGGCACATCAATATTGAATACGTTTAATATTGATTATGATTCGGTGAGTATCCGATCCTCTTCTTCTGATTTCAGTAGTGCGTGCAGTGCTTTACCGGCAATGGTGTTCCCAGCGACCTTTTATTTTGATGGCTATGGCAATGCAGTGGATGCAAGCCGAACACAACTTAGTATCAATCAGCGTATTTGTTTAATTGCCTCTAATACCGTTGAATTGTGCATCAGTCCAAGTGGTTATGCGTATGAAGGATCGTGCTTACCCTAAGCGTATCGGCGCTCATCAATCCGGTGTCACGTTGGTTGAATTAATCATTACCATTGTGGTGCTTGGCATTGCATTATCAGCCTTGGTATCCGCGTTAAGCGAAGGGGTCTCCCAAAGTGCCACGCCTTTATGGGAAGGCAAAGCTTTGGAGTTACAGCAAGCTTACCTTGATGAAATACTGGCGATGCAGTTCGATGATGCTACACCTGTCGGTGGTGGTGAAGTGGATGGGGCCAATACACCTTGCACCCTAACCAATGAAGGTCAAAGTCGTTATCAGTTTGATGATGTGGATGACTATCATAATCTAACGGATACCCCGCCTGTTTTAATTGAATCCAGTATCGATATGTCTCAATACGCGCAATATTCTGTCCGTGTACAGGTGGCCTGTGCGGGCAGTGAGCTTGGGTTATCAGAAAATCGCCTTGCGAAACGTATTTTAGTTACGGTGATTGCTCCGGGTGGTCAATCACGTAATGTTGCTGTGTATAAGGGCAATTTTTAATATGTCTAAGGTGATGAGGTTAATCGGTTCAGCCTCAATAGGGCGGCATCGTCCCAGATTATTGAGGTTGTCTGGGTTTACTTTAATCGAAATCATTATCGTCATTGTCATTCTATCCGTGTTGTCCATCGGCAGTGTGCAATTTATTAGTTTTAGTGCGCAAGGTTATGTGGATACGGCAAGGCGCAGTGTGTTGGCGTCCACTGCCACCATCGTTAACGAAAAGATCAGTCGGTTAATTCGTGAATCCTTGCCCGGCAGCATAAGAGTCAATAGCACTCAATCATGTATCGAGTTTATTCCTGTGCTGGGTGCCACGTCTTATATTGATGCGCCCTTTGATACTACCAGTACCAATGTTACTGCCGTAAATGTGAATACTTTGCTACGAAGCAATGGTCGACTTGCCATTTATCCAGTGGTGTCGGATGTAAATCAACTTTACAGTCTTTCTGGTATTCAAGGTTATATCAGCACTGAAACCGTCAGTTCCGTGGTGACAGGCAATGAGGTGACCTTTACTTTTAATGGCGGCGCAAGTTTTCGCTTTGAGCGTCGATCGCCTCAAAAACGCTTGTACATAGTTGATGAGCCTAATGCGTTTTGCCAAGTAGGCACACAGCTTTTTTATTATCAAAATTATGGATTCGTTGGTGATATATCTAATTTACCAACGCGCTTGCCCTCATCGATTAATGAACGGCTCCTCGTTGCGGATCAACTGTCCCCCGGTTCATTGCGGTTTCAGTATTTACCTTCATCTCTTAGGCGTAATGCCATTGTTAGTTATGAACTAGAGCTGCAAGGTGCGTCTAATCAGACGGAAATATTCGCTATCAATCAAGAGGTACAAGTTCGAAATGTGCCTTAATAAAAAATCAATGCATCGTCATAAATGCACGTTTAAATACTGTTCCTCTCAAAAGGGTTTAGGGCTGCCTTCAGCGCTTTTTTTAATTCTAATTATGATTTTAATTGTTGCAGCAATTAATCAACTAAATGAAATGAGTGCCGCCGCTTATGGTCGAGAGTGGTTGGGTATGCGCGCCTTTTATGCGGCTGAAACCGGAGCGCAACTATCAGCGGTTTACCAGCTAACGGGCGAAGCATCCCCCACTTGTACTAGTACGTTCATTAATAACTTGAATTTAACCACTGCAGGTTTGAGTGAATGCCGGGTGAGTGTTGCTTGCGAACAAATGTTAGTACGTGCAAAGCCATATTTCACACTAACCAGCACGGGAGTATGTGGCAGTGGCGTTGATGCAGCCACTCGCGCCATCCAAATAAGGTTAGCGCCATGAGATTTTCACAGATCATCATCTTGCTACTTTTATCGAACCTATCAATAGCCGATGTGTTTTTGGATAACTTTTCTTCAACCAGTTATAGCAATCAGGATGGGGATCAGTTGTGGTCTGGTGATTGGATAGAAACCGGTGACGACGGGTCGCCGTCTTTTTTTGCACCGGGCAGTAATATCAGTATTTTTGCGGGTAGTTTAATTTTAAGCGGTGGTAACAACTTTATAGAAAGGCGATTAAACCTAGCGGGTTATACTCAAGCGACCTTGGAATTTGATTATCAAGAGTTGGGTTTCGATAATAATGGTGATCGTATTGATATTTATGCGTCTTCTGGTGCGTCATGGGTACGGGTTGGACGATTAAGAGGTGCGGATGTAGATACAGGTCGTTTTAGTGTGGACATTAGTGCGTATATTTCGAATAACACCGGTATTCAGCTGCGCACCTCAGGTGGCTTGGGAGACAATGATTTATTTTTAATAGACTACATAAGAGTGGACGCGTCACCTAATCGAAGTAATCAACATATTAGTATTAGCCATGATGGTAGCGCTGTAAGTTGTGTGGCGGAAACTATTACCTTTTCGATTCATGATAATTTAGATCAGTTGATTCCAACTTATACCGGCCAGATTACTGTCTCCGCACGTCAAGTTGTCACCGGACTTACGAGTGGTAGTTGGGCGCTCGCCAGCGCCGCAAACCCAGCCAGCTTTATCGATAATGGTGATGGTACGTTTAGTTATACTTTGACCGCCGCCGATAACGGCCGCTTTATAATGCAGTATGTTTTTAAACAAGAGGGCGTCATCAATTTTGATGCGGTATCCGGTTCGTTGACGGAATTTCCCACCGAAGACCCTGATCTTACATTTGCCGCGACATTTTTGAGTGAAGGTAACTTTAGAGATGAATTTTCAGAAGTGGGTAGCAATTATCGAGATCGGTTTGATAGCGTGAGTTACAGCAATAATGACGGCGCTTTATCTTGGACCAGTAATTGGATTGAAACCGATCGTATCGCTGGGGGCAGTCCTTCAACAGGGGATGTGAGAATTACAGGAGGCCGCCTTGAGTTAACCGGTAACAACACCTCCTTTCCCAATTTAATTCAAAGTGCCATACAAAGGGAAGCCGATCTATCCGCCGCTTCGACGGCGACATTGCGATTTTCAATGCGCAGTACGTCTGTTGAGGCGAACGATGTGGCGTCGGTATCCGTTTCTTCAAATGGTGGTGCCAGTTGGACTGTGCTGGCCACTTACACAGATGACATCAGTAATTTTCAGCCGTTTAGTTTTGATATTACACCGTATATCTCCAGTAACACACGCATCCGATTTCGCATAGAAGATCAGAGTGGCTCAACTTGTTGCTTTGGTCCGGCAGATGAAATTTTACAAGTTGAAGATATTCAGATTATTACAAACCCTTCCGGAAGTTATAGTAATAACGACGGCACACTTAATTTTTCGGGATCTTGGATCGAGAGCGATGGCACTGGCCCAAGTAACGGGCCGGTGAGTATTTATTATGATGCCTTATATTTATATGGCACGAACACTCAGGTTACCAGTTTGAGTCGGGCAATGAATTTGTCACCCTATGATGATGCACTTCTGACATTCGATTACGCCGCCATTGGTAATGTAGATCCTGAAGATCAGGTTGAACTGCAAGTGAATGATGGTAGCGGTTGGACGGTGTTGCAAACCATTACAGGCAGTGTGTCCGGTTCGAGTAGTATTAATTTGCGTGAATATATTTCCAGTAATACCCAAATACGGTTTGTGATTGATGACCCTAGTATTGGTGGTAATTGTTGTTATAACAATAATGAAGAAGTTTTTAGAATAGACAATGTGAACGTGGAAGTCTTTCAGATTTCTACTTGCAAAGGCGCGGATCATTTTTCGATTATCCATAGTGGCTCAGGTGTCAATTGCGAAGCTGAGCAGGTAACCATAGTTGCAAAAGATTCGGCGGGTAACCAGATTACAGATTATGACGGCGAAATTGATTTAAGTACTTCGTCTGCACACGGTGATTGGAGCCTAAATACAGGTTCTGGTGTTTTTTCTGCCATAGGCAGTGATGCGGGTTCGGCTGCATATGCGTTTTCAGCGTTGGATAATGGCGCAGTGGTCATGAATTATTTAAATACTCATGTTGAGACCTTGAGTATCAATGTTGAAGACGACCTAGGCGTCACCGAGACAAGTAATGGCGCCACCGCCTTAGATGATCCCGATATCAGTTTTGCACGATCCGGCTTTAAATTTATATACGCAACCGGTAGCGCCCCAGCAACTGAAACGATTCCTGTACATACGTCAGGTCGACGTTTGAATCAATCCTATACCTATGAGCCTTTAAAAATACGAGCCATTACCACCGATTTAGATACGGGTGTGTGCACCAGTTTATTTACGGGTAATCAGACCATTGACTTAGCATTGCAATGTAATAACCCAAGTACATGTAATGTAAGTGGCACATCGCAATTCACCATTGACGGTAATAATCTTGCGAAAAATCCTAACGCTGGGGTCACGGCCTACACTCCTATCACCTTAAACTTTTCTAGCAACAGTACGGCTGACTTACCCAATAGTGTCTACAGTGATGCCGGAGCCGTTTCTTTATATGCACGGTTATTGCAGGCAGGCGAAGCGATTGTTGGCAGTAGCCAAGTGATGGAATTCACCCCCGCAGGATTTTGCACGACCACAAGCGAAGCCGATTTTGCGTGTAGTGGACCAGATTATTGGGACTGTAGTCGCTTCAAACAAGCAGGTGAAAATTTCGCTGTTAGTGTGACGGCGCAAGGCTGGCGGGCGGATGGCGATGGGGATTTTTGCGATAACAACTTCTTACTACCAAGCTTCCAAAACAGCGTCAGCTTATCCAATAAACTTATATCACCAAGTGCGGGTGATGCTGGAGCATTATCTTTGAATACAGTTTCATTGATCTCTGGGCGTTTTGATGGTGATATTCATTGGAGTGAAGTGGGTGTCATGAATATTGAAGCTGGTGGAAATAATTATTTGACTCATGTCTTAGTCACAACACCCTCCCATGAGTTTGGTCGTTTTTATCCTGCAGACTTTTTTGTCGATAATCCCAGTCAAGGTAGCTTTAGTAATGCCAATACGGGGTTTAGTTATATTGGTGAGCTGAATTTATCGAACCTAGGTGGCATTAGCTATGCAGCTGCTCCGCAATTCGATTTTGTCGCCCGCAATGCTCAAGGCGTTACTATTAAGAATTATTTGCCTGGTAATTTTAATAAAAATCCATTGCCGCTTATAAATGCCACCACTGGTATTATGGGTGCCGATGGCGTGAACAACTTAACGATCACTGCAGGGTTTAATAACCCAGTTGCTAGTTACAATAACGCGACGGGTATTTTCCGTGTAAGCTTAAGTTCAGATGACCATTACCGTTACGATCATGAAAGCAATGCCATGGTGGCACCGTTTACGAATGATATTCAAATTAATATTAATGATTATGTAGATGATGATGGTGTGACGTTAACCAACAGTCTTGCGATCAATCCACTGGGTCAGGAGGTACGTTTTGGTCGCTTGGTTTTGTCCAATGCATACGGCCCTGAAACGCAATCACTGAGTCATCAATGGCAGACTGAATACTTTGATGGTAGTCAGTTTGTACTTAATAGTGATGATAGCGGTACGGTCTATGATGTTTCTGGTGTGGGTGCGATTACGGTTACGGATGTCGGCGATGTGAGCGACCCTTATCAAGCAAGCGATAGTTCTGCCAGTGGTGAGGTCAGTGATACAGGAACGTTCACCAATGGTTTGCTCAGTGTTATTTGGTCAGCACCGATTAATCAACGTTATGGTAAATTCCGCTTCCCGTATGCCAGCCCCAGTTGGTTGCAATACGATTGGAACGGGTCGGGATTCGAAGACCCAGAAGCCGACATTACATTTGGTTTATATCGTGGGCATGACAAGATTATTTACTGGAAAGAGGTTTTTTATAAATAGGACGGTTATCCTTTTTTTGATGAATCATATAACTCGAAGCCTCATTAGGCTTCGAGTCTTTGAACTAACCGTTGTCGGTTAATCCATTTCTTCCTCTTCTGGGGTTTCTTCCATACCCAATTCTTTGATTTTACGCGTTAAGGTGTTGCGTCCCCATCCTAATAAAATAGAGGCATCGCGACGACGACCTGCGGTATGTTTCAGCGCGGTTTCGATCATGATGCGTTCAAAGATTGGCACCGCGGTATCCAATACGCTTTTCTTGCCTTGCGCTAATTGTTGGTCAGCCCAGTTGCGTAAAGCTTGTTCCCAATTATTACTGGTGGTTGCTTTCTCTTCTTGATTGAGTAACTCAGGGGGAAGGTCATTGATATGCACTTCACGGCCGGAGGCCATAACCGTAATCCAGCGGCAGGTATTTTCTAACTGACGCACGTTACCTTGCCAAGGAAGAGTGCATAAGTACTCCTCTGTATCGCTTTTCAATACTTTGGCTTCAACACCCAGCTCATCCGCCGCGCGATTTAAGAAGTGGTGTAACAGGCGTGGCACATCTTCACGGCGTTCTGATAGCGCCGGCAAATGAATACGAATGACATTTAAACGGTGGAATAAATCTTCACGGAAGCTGCCCGCTTTCACTAGGCCTTCAAGGTCTTGGTGAGTCGCGGCAATAATACGGACATTCACCTTAACAGGCGTGCTTCCGCCGACGCGATAAAACTCACCGTCTGCTAATACACGTAATAGTCGAGTTTGAGTGTCAGCCGGCATGTCACCAATTTCATCTAAAAACAGGGTTCCGCCATCAGCCTGTTCAAAGCGACCACGGCGTTGACCACCTGCGCCTGTGAACGAGCCTTTTTCGTGACCAAATAATTCACTTTCGATTAAGTCTTTTGGAATCGCAGCCATGTTGAGTGCAACAAAAGGATGTTCACTTCGTGGGCTATGCTTATGAAGTGCATGTGCTACAAGCTCTTTACCGGTACCCGATTCACCATTAATGAGGACTGTGATGTTTGAGTGGCTTAAGCGACCAATGGCACGAAACACTTCCTGCATGGCAGGCGCTTCACCGATAATCTCTGTGTGTTGATAAGGCTCAGCGGGTTCAGCTTGGCTCACAGACATGGTTTCATGTTTGTGAGCAATGGCACGCTTGATAAGACTGACGGCTTCATCCACATCGAATGGTTTTGGCAGGTACTCAAACGCACCTTTTTGATAAGAGGTAACCGCACTGTCTAAGTCGCTATGCGCCGTCATGATAATCACAGGGATATTGGGATCAACTTGATGAATTTGGTTTAGTAAGGTTAAACCATCAATACCAGGCATGCGCACATCACTGATGATCGCATCTGGAATTTCACGGTTTAGAGCACTAATGACTTTGTCGCCATTTTCAAACGATTGGCTTTCAATATTGTCTTGCTCGAGGGCTTTTTCTAATACCCAGCGTATAGAGCGATCGTCGTCAATAATCCAAACTTTATTCATGGCTAAGTCCCAATGTTAAAATATATTTTTCTGAGTTTGAGCAGTGTAATCAGTTTGACTGAGCTCTAACGGCAGATAGATAGAGAATTTCGTTTTACCAGGTTCACTATCGCATTCGATAATGCCCTGGTGTTGATTAATAATGGACTGTGCAATGGATAACCCTAATCCTGTACCCTCTGCTCGTCCGCTGACCATAGGAAAAAATAAACTTTCTCGGATGTTGTCTGGAATCCCCGGACCATTATCAATAATACTTAAATGCAATACTAAGCGGTGCTTGGTATGGCCAATAGTAAACTGACGAATGGCACGTGTTCTAAGTGTAATATTCGGAAATTCGTGTTCATCTTTTTGCGCTAATAATGCTTGCATAGCATTACGTGTAATATTCAGTACGACTTGTATTAATTGTTCTTTGTCAGCTAAGAATTCAGGAATACTTGGGTCATAATCACGACGTAATTTTAAGGCGCCATCCGCTTCAACACTGATAAGGCTGTGAACGCGCTCTAATACTTCATGAATATTGGTTTCAATACGCTCAAGCAATTTATTGGGCCCAAGCATTTTGTCCACCAGGTTTCTTAGACGGTCTACTTCTTCGATAATAATATGGGTGTATTCTTTTAATTCGTCTTTTTCTAACATGCGCTCAAGCAATTGTGCACTGCCTCGAATTCCCCCGAGAGGGTTCTTAATTTCGTGAGCCATGCCTCTTACTAATGCTTGGGTGGTGGCTTGAGCCGTGATCAACTCTTCTTCACGGCTAATGCGTAATAAGCGGTCTCGAGGGTGCATCTCAACCACTAAACAAATGGTTTTTTCAAACTCCACAGGGCTGACGCTGTAATCCAATGTGATGACTTGCTGGTTCATTAGGCGCACTTCAGCTTCACGTTTGGTAAATGACGTTTCTTGCTCTAAGGAATTCTCCAAGGTTTGCAAATCTTGGTGAATATCAAGGAACACCGCTTCCGCTGACATACCCACGCAGCGGCGGCCGCTTACTTGTAATAAGGCTTCTGCTGCTGGGTTTAGGTAGCGCACAGTTAATGCTTCATCCAGCACTAAGATTGAGCTGTCTAGATGATTAATGAGTTGCTTATAAAAAACGAAATCGGCCATAAATTACTTTTCCTAGGTAGTGGCCATGTAGCAAGAAGCAAGCCATATTGTTTTTGCACTGATATAGCCAAGCAGCCCCATGAATACGGAGGTTTTCGGCCAGTTAAAGGTGCGAGACTGGACTTTACTGAATACTATAGCACCATAATGGTGCGCAGTGTTCTTATTAGGTGCGGGGGCGATTCAAGATGGATGGACGCTGTACGTGTATGCGACGCTTGGGACTAGAGATAAGTAGCTTTCCTTGATCCTTGATTAGGACTTGTAATAGGTGAGAGCCGCGGTTTAGGTTGTCTAGTTGGAATTGAAGCTGTGCCCCGGTTTTTACGGGCTGACCGTTAAGCAGCAGCGTGATTTCATGCTTAGGTTGCAGTTCAGGCTGAATATGAACCTGAATAGTGGCCTTTCCAGCGTAGCCTGAGGTAATCATGTGGTCTTCTTTGGGGCTAATAATTTCTAATAATCGATAACCTTTAAAACCATCAGGTTCTTCTTCTTGCGGCTTTTCTTGTTTTTGCACCATTTTGGGCATTTTTACTTCTTGCAAAGCCGGTAGATCAGCTTTGTCAGCATTGGCTGGAGGTTCGTCTCCGTATACGCGCACCCCTTGTTCATTGATCCAGGTATACACTTGGGCGAGGCTTGTCAGTGGCAATAGGGTAATAAGCAGTAATAAGACTTTCATAGATGACTCTCTGTTATGGCCTCTACTGTATCGGGTTTTGTTTTGACTTGCAGGTCTATTTATTGAAATTGGGAAGGGGTTAGCATGGCCCTGTTATTCGTGTCTTGTGTTTCGCCTTTTCACTACTGCTCATTTCTGAAAGTCATACGCAGTAGTATCGATGGTACTCAACTGGGTCATGGGTCGAATGTTGAGTTCAACGCCTTTGTTTACCCATAAAAAAAGCAGCCCGTAGGCTGCTCCTTTTTACTACCGATAATTTCTAAAAATTATACGCAGTAGTATCGATGGTACTCAATTGGATCATGGGTCGAGGGTTGTGCTCAACGCCTTTGTTTACCCATAAAAAAAGCAGCCCGTAGGCTGCTCCTTTTTACTACCGATAATTTCGAAAAATTATACAGAGTAGTATAGATCGTACTCAACTGGGTGAGTTGTATGCTCAACGCGATACACTTCTTCCATTTTAAGTTCGATGTAAGCATCGATCATGTCTTGAGTGAATACGCCACCTTCAGTTAAGAAAGCGCAGTCTTCTTTAAGACAAGCTAGAGCTTCACGTAGGCTACCTGCCACTTGTGGGATCTTAGCAGCTTCTTCAGCTGGTAGGTCGTACAAGTCTTTATCCGCTGCATCGCCAGGGTGAATCTTGTTTTTAACACCATCGATACCCGCCATTAGCATTGCAGAGAATGCTAGGTATGGGTTAGCGATTGGGTCAGGGAAACGTGCTTCGATACGCTTGCCTTTAGGGCTTGCAACGTAAGGAATACGGATAGAAGCAGAACGGTTACGTGCAGAGTACGCAAGCATTACAGGGGCTTCAAAACCAGGGATCAAACGCTTGTAAGAGTTAGTACCTGGGTTGGTGAATGCGTTAAGCGCTTTAGCGTGCTTGATGATACCGCCGATGTAGAAAAGAGCGGTTTCAGAAAGACCAGCGTACTCGTCACCAGCAAACATGTTCTCGCCATCTTTCCAGAAAGATTGGTGAACGTGCATACCAGAACCGTTGTCACCAACGATTGGCTTAGGCATGAAAGTAGCTGTTTTGCCGTATGCGTGAGCAACGTTGTGAACAACGTACTTAAGCATTTGCACTTCATCAGCTTTCTTAACTAGGGTGTTGAATTTAACACCGATTTCGTTTTGGTTAGCTGTTGCTACTTCGTGGTGATGCACTTCAACGTCAAGGCCGATTGCCATCATGGTGTTACACATTGCAGCACGCATGTCGTGAGAGCTATCTACTGGTGGTACTGGGAAGTAACCGCCTTTAACGCGAGGACGGTGACCCATGTTACCGCCTTCGATTGAATTCGCAGAGTTCCAAGAACCTTCTTCAGAGTTAACTTTGTAGAAAGCACCAGAAATGTCAGCACCGAATTTCACGTCATCAAAGATGAAGAATTCAGGTTCTGGACCGAAGAACGCAGTGTCACCAAGGCCAGTAGACTGAAGGAATTCTTCAGCACGTTTTGCAACAGAACGTGGATCACGCTCGTAACCTTGCATGGTGCTAGGCTCGATGATGTCACAACGCAAGATTAGCGTAGCATCTTCTGTGAATGGGTCTAGGAAACAAGTGGTGTCGTCTGGCAATAGAATCATGTCTGATTCATTGATGCCCTTCCAACCAGCGATTGAAGAGCCATCGAACATTTGTCCAGTTTCAAAAAATTCGGCGTCAACGTAAGAAGCAGGGATAGAAACGTGCTGCTCTTTACCTTTAGTGTCCGTGAAGCGTAGGTCAACCCACTTCACATCATTGTCTTTAATAAGCTTCAGAGTATTCTCTGACATGGTGCTCTCCAATGGTAGAAGACGATTTGCGTCTGATTATTTTACGATTGCTCTTAGTTAGGAGCTTGCACGTGGTGCACTGCTCGAACATAGAGCAAAACGCATGCCAGTCATTATCAAGGTGATATAGCAGGCTTTTTAAGGCGCTCAGAGCGTGATCTCAATATGCCTTTGTCTCATATTAGTGCAAATGACGAAAGTCGTGCTCTAATTTGGTGCTAAAACGAAATAAATTTGTCTGTTCTAGCCATGCCACCCCATAAGGCTTGCACATTATAGGTTCAACTCCTCGGTGAAGATAGCCAGATTATGCCTGCTAGCAGGTCATTTTCAGGTAAATCACCTTATTGTGTGTTTTTTGCACAAAAAAACACTTTTTTATCGGGGTTTTCATAGCTTGCGTGGCATTAGATGGCTATAATCGCCGCCTAAATTTTGAGGCAGTCTCCTTGCAGCGTATTTTTAGGTTCTGATTATGAACCATAAAGATGCAGTGACATTCAAAGGGGGATTTCGGGTTTTACCTTTTAGTGAAGCGAAATGGGCAGACCACACGATGGCCTGACCGGTTTTGACACCCCTCGAGTTGAATGCGCAACCCACTGCAAATTGCGCCGTGCAGTTTTATTTTCTAGGCATGTTAAAAGCAAGGCCTGACAGGACACATATATGATTGATAACTTACGCAATATCGCCATCATCGCTCACGTTGACCATGGCAAAACCACACTTGTTGATAAACTACTTGAGCAGTCAGGCACGCTAGATCGTAAAGAGCTAGGTGGCGAGCGTGTAATGGATTCCAACGACCAAGAGAAAGAACGTGGTATCACCATCTTGGCGAAAAACACCGCAATCAAGTGGAACGAATACCGTTTCAACATCGTAGATACACCGGGGCACGCCGACTTTGGTGGTGAAGTTGAACGTGTAATGTCCATGGTTGACTCTGTATTGCTTATCGTTGATGCGGTTGATGGCCCAATGCCTCAAACTCGTTTCGTAACACAAAAAGCATTCGCTCGTGGCTTAAAGCCAATTGTTGTTATCAACAAAATTGACCGTCCAGGTGCCCGTCCTGACTGGGTTATGGATGAAGTCTTCGACCTTTTCGACCGTCTAGGTGCCACTGAAGAACAATTAGATTTCCCAGTGATCTACGCATCTGCGATCAATGGTATTGCAGGTACTGATTTTGAAGACATGGCTGAAGATATGACGCCATTGCTTCAAGCCATTGCTGATAATGTGCCTGCGCCTGACGTAGACCCTGAAGGTGACTTGCAAATGCAGATCTCTTCTCTTGACTACGACCCGTTCAAAGGCGTTGTGGGTATTGGCCGTATTACTCGCGGTACATTGAAAACCAACGCACAAGTAACGGTTATCGATGCGCAAGGTAAAACGCGTAACGGTAAAGTTGCAGAAGTGAAAGGTTACCATGGTCTTCACCGCGTAGTGGTTGATCAAGCGACTGCAGGTGACATCGTATGTATCACTGGTATCGATAAGCTAGGCATCTCTGACACGCTATGTATTCCTTCAAACGTAGAAGCGCTTCCGCCTCTATCTGTTGATGAGCCGACTGTCAGCATGACGTTCCAAGTAAACGATTCTCCGTTTGCGGGTAAAGAAGGTAAGTTTGTAACCAGCCGTAATATCGCTGAGCGTTTAGAAAAAGAATTGATCCATAACGTGGCACTGCGTGTTGAGCAAGGCGACAGCCCTGAGAAATTCAAAGTATCCGGTCGTGGTGAGCTTCACTTATCTGTATTAATTGAAACCATGCGTCGTGAAGGTTTTGAGCTAGCGGTAGGTCGCCCTGAAGTGGTTCAGCGCGAAATCGATGGCAAAATCCAAGAGCCTTACGAGCAAGTGGTTATCGACGTTGAAGAACAGCACCAAGGTGCGGTGATGTCTGAGATGGGTGACCGTCGTGCTGACATGACAAACATGGTGCCAGATGGTAAAGGCCGTGTACGTTTAGAATTCATCATGCCTGCACGTGGCTTGATCGGTTTCCGTGGTGACTTCATGACCATGACCTCTGGTTCTGGTATTTTGACCAACGTTTTTGATCACTACGGTGAAGTGAAAGCGGGTCCTGTTGCTACTCGTCACAATGGTGTACTTGTTTCAATGGTAACCGGTAAAGTATTGGGCTACGCGCTATTTACTTTGCAAGACCGTGGTCGCCTGTTCGTGGTTCCTGCTCAAGAAGTATACGAAGGTCAAATCGTCGGTTTGCACTCTCGTGATAACGATCTAGTGGTTAACCCAACTAAAGCGAAGCAGCTAACCAACGTACGTGCATCTGGTACAGATGAAGCGATCAACTTGGTGCCACCGGTTAAGCACACTCTAGAGCAAGCACTAGAATTCATCGAAGACGATGAGCTGGTAGAAGTAACGCCAGAAAGCATTCGTATCCGTAAGAAGCATCTTACTGAGAACGAACGTAAGCGTGCTAATTCTTCTAAAAAGAATAAGTAATCCACTCGGGCGCGAGCAAGCTTTGCAAGTGCCCTAGTGATTACCTGTTATAAAAAAGCGATGAATTCCTTCATCGCTTTTTTTATGCCTGTTGTTTTATTTGGCTGGGTTCATTCAGACTGAGAGGTTGGGGTAGATAACGCGGCTGAATCAATGCGGGTATTTAATTGAGCAAATAAAAAAGGCGATGAAGATATTCATCGCCTTTTTAGTGAGGGATTAATTGTATTAACGCATTAGGTGGTGGATACCGGTAATGCGCGTATGGGCAATCGTAAGATGATTGCACCATTGTAGAGCTGCTCAAGAAGCTGTAATACTTTTTCTTGAACAGGGGTAATCAAGGATTGACGCTTCTGCAATGGTAGTGAGCCAAGATCGTTAGGCAATTGGCTCATGTCTCTTAGAAGGCGCTTAAAGATGGCGGTCATCTTGTCGGCACTTTCAGCGTCTTGCTCTTTAATGGCGCTGATGAAGCCAGATTCCATGTTAAATAAGCTTTCAATGCCAACCAGTAGGTCATGCATGTTATTCACATCTTGATTCGAGAACGGGCTGCGTAAATCATCCACTTGCTTTTGGTTTAGCAAAACGGCGAAGTGCTTTTCAAGCAAGGTGTTTTGAATGCTATCCACAAGGGCTTGATACACCAGAGTCAAGCTGGCGAGTTGTTGAGAGCTTTGAGGCTGACGCCATTGTTTGGCGTAATAGCCATGGGCAGGCTCCCAACGGTCCGTTAACTTTTGCAGGTTCTTCACCACCAGTGCGCTGAGTAAACGTAAGTAGTCACGGCGACGATTGTGATTTTGTGGGCCATCAATTTCCACATGAACATGGTCATGGATCTCTTTGTTATTGATGTTGGCTTCAGTTTGATTTAAGTCATCGGTTTCGTCTTCTTTGACGGCTGTATCGGCGCTGACCACTTCGATGCTGTTTTCTTGCGGAATAAAATCTTTCGCGCTGCGTTTTCCGTTCTCGCCAAATAATAAAAACTCGATGGGGTGAAACCCAAGGCTTGCAAAACGCATGTCAGAGAATCCGTGCTGAGCACTGACGTCTTCTTCGTTAATTTTTAAGGTTAGGTCGTTAACGATGCCACTTAATGGATACAGTGGCAGATAATCAATATACCCAGGCTCAATTGGCCAGCTATCAATGCGTTCCTCTATGCGCGCATAGGTGTCATTTTGCTCGCGGAATTGAGGCTTCTCAAAGCGGGGAACGGTAGAGAAAAAGCTCACCTTGACGTATGCACTGTAGGCTTTAATCCAAGCGGCTTGTGCTTCTTCTAGGGCGCCAGGATTAGGGTGGTGCAAAAGCGAGGTGATAATGGAGTCCAATTCTTGGGCTCGACTTAACGCCTCTGACATTTGAGTGTACACATAAAGATTTGCAGCACTGAGCAAGGCTTCCGTGTTTACCTCAATTTGCTCAGGTGCCTGAGCTTCTGGCTTGGGTTGTTCGAAGAGTTTATCGCACCCGCTAAGACCCAGCGCCAAGCTGAGCCATAAGGCGAGAGGGAACACGTTTAAATTGAGTGTTGACTTCAAGTGTCATCCCTTAAACTGATAATGGGCCAGTTATTGTCTTGGGCATAGGCGCTCAAGGTGTCATCGGCATCGACGGCAACGGGGTAGTCGACCTGCTTAAGCAGTGGTAAATCATTGTGTGAGTCACTGTAAAAGTAACTGCCTTCTAATGATAACGTGTTTTGCTCTAGCCAAGCTGCCAAGCGTTTCACTTTTCCATCTTGAAAGCTAGGGATGCCAGTGATTTTGCCCGTATATTGGCCGTTTATGACTTCAGGGTTGGTGGCAATAATGTCATCCACCCCTAAAAGCTCAGCGATGGGTTCGGTGACGAACAAGTTGGTCGCCGTAATAATCAGTAGGTAATCACCATCGTCACGGTGTTTTTGGAGTAAATCACGAGATTTTTGCGTAATAAGCGGCACAATTTTTTCGTTTACAAACTGGGCGCGTAATTGGAACAGTTGCTCGCTCGGAAATAAGGTCAGGGCCTGTAACGAGAACTCAAGGTATTCAAGGATATCCAGCTGGCCTAACTGATATTGCTCTAGGTAATAATCGTTCTTTTCTTTGAATAGCTGAGCATCCACAAGGCCTTGCTCCACTAAGAACTGCCCCCAGCCGTGATCGCTATCGCCTGATATTAACGTGTTATCTAAGTCAAAAATTGCCAGTGCCACGGCGTTCCCCAGCTGAAAAAATTGCCCGCCATTTTAGCCTGTCGTACCAAAACTGTCTTTAATATTGTGGAAGTAGCGCTCAGAAAACTTATTTATATTAAAAAGGAATAAAAAAACACTGGTTTCCAATGGCAATGTTTTAATAGTATGGTGGCATTATCAATTTAAAATTTGGATAAAACCGTGATCGATGCTGAAGGCTATCGCCCAAATGTCGGCATCATACTGGTAAATAAAAAAGCTCAGGTATTATGGGCAAGGCGAATTGGGCAGGATGCGTGGCAGTTTCCTCAAGGTGGGATTAAGGCACAAGAAAGTGCTGAAGCCGCCTTATTTAGGGAACTTCGGGAAGAAGTGGGCCTATTACCTGAAGATGTTGAAATCTTAGGGTGTACAAAAGGCTGGCTAAGATACCGTTTACCAAAACGCATGGTGCGCCATAACAGCAAACCAGTATGTGTTGGCCAAAAACAAAAATGGTTTTTGTTGAAACTTGTCAGTAATGATAACCGCATAAGCTTTGATTATGCGGACAAAGCCGAATTTGATGGCTGGCGCTGGGTCAGCTATTGGTATCCACTGGGTCAGGTGGTGCCGTTTAAGCGAGATGTCTATCGCCGCGCCATGCGTGAGCTGGCTCCTAAGCTGTTTGAATTGCAGGCGAAACAATCATGTTAAATGTGCTGCGCCAAATCGTACAAGAGGTGAACAACGCAGGTGACTTAGATGCCGCGTTGAGCATTCTTGTGGATCGCGTGCAGCAAGCCATGAACACTGAAGTGTGCTCCGTGTATGTGTATAACTCAGATACCAAGCGGCACATTTTACGTGCTACCAAGGGCTTAAATCCGGCGTCTGTTGGCAAAGTAAGCCTTAGTAATAACGAAGGCCTGGTGGGGTTTGTTGCGGCTCGAGAAGAGCCCATTAACCTTGATGACGCGTCGAAACACCCCAAGTATCATTTCCTTTCAGGCACCGGTGAAGAAAAGTTTAATAGCTTTTTAGGTGTTCCCATTATTAATCAAAAACGCATTTTAGGCGTGCTGGTGGTTCAGCAGTCCGATCGGCGCAAGTTTGATGAAAGTGAAGAAGCCTTCATGGTCACCATGTCGGCCCAGTTGGCAGGGGTGCTCGCCCATGCTGAAGCCACAGGGCAAGTACTCGAGCGCCCTGATCAGTTCAAAAAGAAAAAAGTTAAACAAGACGTGGTGGTCAAAGGTGCCGCCGCGGCCCCAGGTATTGCCATTGGTACGGTGGTGGTGCTTTCGCCTACCGCTGACTTATATGATGTGCCTGATCGCACCGCGCAAAATGTGGACGATGAAATAATACGCTTTCAGCATGCCATTGATGGCGCACGCATGCAGATCAAACAAGTGGGTGAAACCCTAAAGGACCTGCGCCCAGAAGAGCAGGCATTGTTTGATGTCTACATTCGCATGCTGGATGACGATGCATTGGGCAGTGAAGTGACCCGTCGCATTAAAGAAAACAACCAGTGGGCGCAAGGTGCGTTAAGGGATGTGATTTTTGAGTACGTCGCGCATTTTGACAAAATGGATGACGCTTACCTGCGTGAGCGCGCCACAGATATTAAAGACCTAGGTGCCCGTGTTTTAGCGCAGCTTCAAGATACCATTGAGCTGGTATCGGATGTGGACTTCCCCGAACACACTATTTTGGTCAGTGAAGAGCTTACCCCGTCCATGCTAGGGGAAGTGCCTGAAAGTAAACTGGTGGGCTTAGTGAGCGCCAAAGGCTCGGCGAACTCCCATGTAGCCATCTTAGCTCGTGCCATGGGTATTCCGACGATCATGGGTGCGGTTGATTTACCCGTTAAGCAGATGGACGGCATTACGCTTGTGGTGGATGGCTATCGAGGTCATTTATATACCCATCCTTCGCCACGCATGCAGGAACAATTCCAAGCCATTGTGGAAGAAGAAAAAGCCCTGGTTCAGGGTTTAGAGGCCATCAAAGACTTACCCGCACAAACCACGGACGGCCACCGTTTAAAGTTATTGGTTAATACGGGCTTAATTACAGATGCCTATCGCTCGTTAGATAAAGGCGCAGAAGGGGTTGGCCTGTATCGAACCGAAGTGCCGTTTATGATGCGCGACCGATTCCCCTCTGAGTCGGAACAGGCGCAGATTTATCGCTCTCAGTTAGAAGCTTTTGCCCCTCAGCCGGTGACCATGCGTACGCTGGATATCGGAGGGGATAAAGCTCTGACGTATTTCCCGATTGAAGAAGACAATCCATTTCTAGGATGGCGCGGCATTCGTGTCACCTTGGATCACCCTGAAATCTTCCTGCTGCAAGTGCGCGCTATGCTGAAGGCCAGCCATGGTTTGAATAACCTGAAAATTATGTTGCCCATGATCACCAGTACCAGCGAAGTGGAAGAAGCCCTGCATTTTATTTATCGCGCTTATCAAGAAGTCGTCGAAGAAGGGATCGATGTTCAGATGCCTGAAGTAGGCGTCATGATTGAAGTGCCTGCGGCGGTGTATCAGGCCAAGCAATTGGCCAGTATGGTGGACTTCTTATCAGTGGGCTCCAACGATTTAACCCAGTACCTCTTGGCGGTGGATCGAAATAATCCGAGGGTCGCGGGTCTATACGACAGCTTTCATCCGTCTGTATTAGCGGCTTTGCAGCATATTGTGAACGCGGGTAAGAGTGAAAACTGCCCTGTAAGTGTGTGCGGTGAGATGGCCGGTAATCCCGCTGGGGCCTTGATATTGATGGCCATGGGTTACGATATGTTGTCCATGAATGCCACCAACGTGCCGCGAGTAAAATCGGTATTACGCAGTACAGACATGGTTTATGCGCAAGAATTATTATCCGATGTGATGCAGCTGGACAGTGCTCAGGTCATCGGCAGTACGCTCGAATTGGCTTTGAGCAAATTGGGGCAAAGCCGCATGCTGGGTCCGCGCGCTACGTAATCGCGCTAATATGAGTTTGCTAGCGTCCAGCTAGGCATGGGTGTGAATATGAACCCCTTTATGTTCTTTCTCTAACAATATCTCGAAACGACGTTGACCGGGTTCGTCCCGTTTGCCTTGACGTCTGTTTTGCGTATTGACCTGATGTGCATGCTGGAAGTTGTTTGGGGACATCAATTGATCGTATGCATGACAAACTTCAATGAAACGCTGACATTGAC
This sequence comes from Bermanella sp., assembly GCA_051277445.1. Classification (GTDB taxonomy): domain Bacteria; phylum Pseudomonadota; class Gammaproteobacteria; order Pseudomonadales; family Oceanobacteraceae; genus Bermanella. The sequence continues at coordinate 40,936 of JBNMQC010000002.1, forward strand.
TTGGGTTTTTATCCGGATGGTAGACGGAAGCTAAGCGACGAAAAGCCACTTTAATGGCAGTCGAATCAGCATCTAAGTTTAGGCCCAATGTGGCGAGGTGGCGATGGCGCACGGCGTCTTATTCAGTACGATAAAGCGCCATTCTAGCAAAAAAATAGGTTACGCCAAGAAATAACCTTATAAATCATATGTTTATCGTGGTGATTAGCGAATCCAGCTGCGTTTTCGCCCTGTGTCTAAATGAATAAAGCCGCTGTTAGGATAGTAACCCACACCACCATCTGCGTTGGCGAGAGTGGCTTTGTGTAAGTGACGGTTACTGATACCAGGAATGCGGAAATCCAATGCGCGCCCTTGCATATGAAAACTATGCTTAGCGACGCCTTCATGATTGCGACGTAATTGATTATTGGTTTGCGGGCTGCGATAACCAGAGACCAGATAAATCTCTTGGCGCGTCTCTAGAGTTTGCTGAATGCGATGCAGCTCATCTAATAAGGTCAAGTCCATGGCGGCCACTTGATTGGCGCGGTGATCCCGCATTAGAAAGTAAATCTCAGCCAATCCGTCAACTAGGTATTCGCCGTGTTCCCAGTAGGTGCTATTGATCCTTTCACCTGTGTGTAAGTTTTTAAGCTTAAGACTGCGCGCTTCATCACGGGGCAGAATAAGGGACGTATTTGCCGCAAAAAGAGAGCTGCTGCCCATGGCTAAGGCCGTAAAACTTGAATATTGAATAAATTCGCGGCGATTCACTGCAGATTCCCTGACGTTTTTTATTATGACTAAAATTCGGGCAGGGATTGTGCCATCTAAGCTCGGTTATAAGCAAAGCAGCTATCTATTACGTTTTAGGAACTCAAAGGAATTTCAGGGGAGGCTGCTCATTGCAGCCCATTGATTACAGTACGATGGAATCCAATTTATGGCTCTCGCCATGGATTTGATCACGCTTGTAAACATCATCACGAACTTGCAGCTGGCCGTTTTCATCGACCCAGGTGGTCCAATACATTAGATAGACCGGCACAGGGTCTTTCAGATGAACGGCGCGAGTTTGTGCTTTCTCAATGACTTTATTGATGGATGCTTGATTCCAGTTTTGCTCTTTTAATAAGGCATGGGCCAGCTCCAATGGTTTTTCAACTCGAATACAGCCACTGCTCAATGCACGCATATCGTAGTTAAAAAGCTCTTTATGGTTGGTGTCGTGCAAGTAAATGGATTGGTCATTGGGTATCACAAACTTCACATGGCCAAGGGAATTATCTTCTCCTGGTCCTTGAACAAAGCGGTAGGTGTTGACCCTTGAGTCGAACCCTTGCCAGTCGATACCGGCGGTGATGTCGATTTCTTTTGCAGGCAGCTGCCAGCCCTCATAAATTTTGAAATTATGTTGCTGTAAGTAATCTGGTTGGCGTTTAGCGTGAGGGATGATGTCCCTTTTAGCAATGCGGTGAGGCACGTTCCATTCTGGTGCTAATACGATGGTGTTGATGGTCTCAGCCAGCACAGGGGTGCGCAGTTTTTCACGGCCTATGATCACCTTCATGCTTAACTGGCTTTGTTCGTTGTGGATTAAATCCAAACGGTAATTGGCCATGTTGACCAAGATGTAGCGCTCACCAAGGTGTTTAGGAAGATAGCGCCAGCGTTTCATGTTCAGTGCAATGCGTTGAGCCATGAAATAAGGCGCTACATTTAAGCGGGCCAAGGTGGCGGTATCGACATTGCCACTGGTTTTTAAACCGTTGCGTTTTTGAAAATGTTTAATGGCCGCCACAGTATCAGAATCCAACTCATAAACACTGCGGGTGTCATTGGGTTGGTAATCTTGTTCAAGCAGCAGTGGATCTTGTTTGGTTTGCTCGGGCTTCAGCCAGTCCAAGGTGCCTTGGTGAAAATCTCCGTAGGATTGAAGCATCCAACGAATTCGTGGCACCTGAGGGTGGCGGTCACCTAAAGAAAGTTCTTGTTGTACCTCAAGTGGATACCACATGCCACTGTCGGCAATGTCTTGATAGCGATCCAGTTCAGCGGTCAGACGTTGGTAACCTTGATGGCTTGGCACCAGCTGACTAACAAGGCTATATAGCTTGCCTTGCTCAAGACTCTGGGACAATAAGCTAATGACATCCAATGATGAGATACGCGCGCCAGGAGGGGCCGCCACTTTCTTGAATGATGGGTGATCGAGCTCACCGTTATTGGGCAACAGCTCATTATTCATAACTTGCTGAGCGAAGTCGATATAGGCATCGCTTAAAAGGACATCAATGGCCGCCGCGTGCTTCGGCTGATTACTCAAGCGTTCAATTTCGGTTTGCAGTTTACTGATGCGATAGCGATAAGCCTTCCATTCATCACTGGCTGTGTGGCGTAAGCTTTTTACCAAGGCTTTACCGGCTTTGTTCAGCTCGAAGTGATCCATCCATATTGGCTGGTGGTTGTGCTTGCGGTAAACAAGGTCGAGTTCTTCTCGGTACTGCAAGCTAATGTTGCCGGCCACTTCGCCTGGGGCATCGTAAAGCCAATATTCAATGCTTTCCTGGGCCACGAGTGGTGCCATGACCGGACGGGTCGACCCACTGATAAAGATGGCGGCATACAAAAGCGTCAGGCAAAGGGCCCCCAGAATCAGCATGATCCGACTTTGTTTTTGGGCACGAGGACGCCTGACAGGCGCGGTGTAGAAATACTTGTCCATAGCCAAAGTATGGCAGGGGTAAAAGCGTTATGTGATGCATTTCACGGTGGTTTGCGATGGGTTTTGGTAACCAATTGAAAGTCTTTGTAACTCAAAAAAATGACGCTTTATCTTTCAATCAGTTAGCGGCGTTTTTACGCATAATGAAGGGTGACGCCAGAAATTTAATCTATTGAAATTACAAAATAATCTTAAAAAAATATTTTTAAAAATCAAAATTCACGAGCTGGCGGACGTATCCTGTCGTGTCATAGCTGGCCTCTTCAAATTGAATGCCATTTTGATGAATTTGCAGGGCGGTACTGGCCCTAGTGCCGTAGTTCTCGCCGATTATGAATGCGGAGGACAGTAAGGTTTCCCAGGGTTGACCGATGCCGGTATCCGGCTGCATAGCTTGTGGATAAGTAGCTGGATCCCGCAAGATGGTGTGTAAGGGTGCGTGACGACCTTGCTCTAACCAGCTTTGCAGATGACGTTTGGCGGCGTTCAGCTTTGGCCATGGGGTGTCCAGTGCCGCATTGCTCAAGCCATATAGACCAGCGTGCAGCTCTACGGGGCCATTCGATTGGTGGTTGGTGTAATACCAGCACTCGTGTCGGTTGCCCACAATTAGGTTGAAGCCATCATAGCGATTGGCCTGCTGGTGGATATGGGCAAGATATTGCTGGGGTTCTGGCTGGTCAGACAAGTAATCCAAGACCAGCTGTCCCCTAGAAATGTCACCTTGATGGGGGCTTGGGAGTTGGCGCACATTGGTCAGTGCAGCGAAATAGCCTTGCTTGGTAACGCCAAGCCAAGTGCCGCCGGCGCTTAAATCTTTACCGGCCAGTATGTGAGGGTGCTCTGGCCAGAACTGAGCCGGCAACGCAGGGCGCTGATGGAATTCATCGCGATTAGCCACAAGGGTCAAGGGGGTAGCGCCATTAGGCTGCCAGTTGAAACTAAGTAAACACATACCCAGCAGTTTACGCAGTGGTAACCGTATAGCCAATAGCGGCTTTAGCATTCATAATGCAGGCCCTTAAAATAAGTTGAAAGTACGATGCTGTTATTAACGTATCTAGCGGTTGGTGCATTTGCTGGATTGCTTGCAGGCCTATTTGGCATTGGTGGCGGATTGGTCATTGTACCGGTCTTGGTGATTACCTTTGAAAGCCTGAAATTCGCACCGGATGTGCTGACTCACATGGCGGTGGCCACGTCACTGGCCAGTATTGTTTTTACCTCCATTAGTTCAGTGCGCACTCACCACCAAAAAGGTGCCGTGGATTGGCCCATCGTGAAACAATTGAGCGTCGGAATTTTACTGGGAGCCATTCTTGGGGTGCTAACAGCGGATGCACTCAGTGGTGTTGCATTGCAAATGGTCATCGGAGTGTTTGCGCTCTTGATGGCTGCCCAAATGGGGTTGGGGTTGAAGCCCAAGCCCAGCCGCGCTTTGCCAGGGAAAGTTGGAATGGTCAGTACTGGCGGTGGCATTGGCTGGGCATCTGCCTTATTTGGTATTGGTGGCGGCTCGTTAACCGTTCCCTTTTTAACTTGGTGTAATCATCCGATGCAGCGCAGTGTGGCAACAGCCGCCGCTTGTGGCCTTCCCATTGCGTTGGTTGGGGCGCTGACAAATATTGTGGTTGGTTGGAATAATGATCATTTACCTGCGCAATCCATTGGCTATGTTTACTGGCCTGCATTACTTGGTATGGTGGTGACCAGTATTCCTTTTGCTCAGCTCGGTGCCAAGTTGGCTCACAGGTTAAGCGCTGAGAAATTAAAAAAACTATTCGCTGTTATGTTGGTCGTAGTGGCCATTAAGTTTTTAACCGCTCATGTGTAATGAAAACATTTAAAAAATAAATACGGAATGTCCATGCTCACCTATCCCAATATCGACCCCGTCGCCATTAGCATTGGCCCTATTAGTATTCACTGGTATGGCCTGATGTATTTAGTGGGCTTCACCCTTGCTTATTTAATGATGATGCATCGAGCTAAGCAGCCAGGATCAAATTGGACCAAGGAGCAAGTCAGTGATTTGATTTTCTACAGTGCCATGGGGGTTGTGATTGGTGGGCGCTTTGGTTACGTGATCTTCTATAACTTTTCAAAATTCTTAGATGACCCGTTATGGTTGTTTGCCGTTTGGGAAGGGGGCATGTCGTTCCATGGTGGGCTGCTGGGCGTGATTGTAGCGTGTATTTTATTTGCACGTCGTTATGGTAAGACCTTATTCCAAGTAACTGACTTTGGTGCGCCTATGGTGCCGATCGGCTTGTTAACCGGTCGTATTGGTAACTTTATTGGTGGTGAGCTTTGGGGGCGAGTGAGTGATGCACCTTGGGCCATGGTCTTTCCAAAAGGCGGGCCATTACCGCGCCACCCTAGTCAGCTATATGAAGCCTTTTTGGAAGGCTTTGTGCTGCTTATTATTTTGTGGGTCTTTAGTAGTAAGCCCCGCCCCGCTATGGCGGTGAGTGGTTTGTTCCTAGTGGGCTATGGTGTGTTCCGCTTTATGGTTGAATTTGTACGCGAGCCTGATAATCACATTGGGTTTGATTTACTGGGTTGGATGACCCGAGGCCAAATACTGTGTGTTCCCATGGTCCTATTTGGCGCAGCATTAATTTACATGGCGTATAAAAAAGAAAATGCCAAGGCACAACAGAAGAGTTAATCATGAAACAATATTTAGAACTGTGCCGTCGCATTATTGATGACGGTGTTTGGATTGAAAACGAACGCACAGGTAAGCGCTGCTTAACCGTAGTCAATGCAGATCTTGAATATCGAGTGGATAAAAACGAATTTCCGTTGATCACGACTCGTAAAAGTTTTTTTAAGGCCGCTATTGCTGAATTTTTAGGTTATATCCGTGGCTATGATAACGCCGCTGACTTTCGAACGTTAGGCGCTAAAACATGGGATGCCAATGCAAACCTGAATGATGCATGGTTGAATAATTCTCATCGTAAAGGTGAAGATGATATGGGCCGAGTTTATGGTGTGCAAGGTCGCAGTTGGGCAAAACCGGATGGCGGCTTTGTTGATCAGCTTAAGAAAATCGTTGATAACTTAAAACAAGGCATCGATGATCGCGGTGAGATTATGTCGTTTTATAATCCTGGCGAATTTCACATGGGTTGTTTGCGCCCGTGTATGCACACTCATAATTTTTCTTTACTGGGTGATACCTTGTATTTAACCAGTTACCAGCGCTCTTGTGATGTGCCGTTAGGATTAAACTTCAATCAGGTTCAAGTGTTTTTCTTCTTGGCTATTGTTGCGCAAATTACCGGTCACAAGCCGGGTGTGGCGTATCATAAAATTGTGAATGCACATATTTATGAAGATCAATTAGAGCTGATGCGTGACGTACAGCTGAAACGTGAGCCTTTCCCTTCACCTAAGTTAATTATTAATCCAGATATTAAATCCCTTGAGGATCTGGAAACCTGGGTGACGATGGATGACTTTAAAATTGAAGGCTACCAACACCACGATGCTATTGCTTATCCATTTAGCGTCTAACACTGAACTAGCTTACGGATTAAATACAGGACCATTATGAAATTAGCCCTCATTGCTGCGTATTCTCAAAACCGTGTTGTCGGCTATGACAATAAATTACCTTGGCATTTGCCTGAGGATTTACAATATTTTAAGCGTTGCACAACGGGTAAGGCCATCATCATGGGTCGTAAAACCTTTGAAAGTATTGGCCGTCCTTTGCCTAACCGTACGAATATTGTGATTAGCCGTAATCCTGATTATAGCCCTGAAGGTGTTAAAGTGGTTGGCAGCTTAGACAGTGCTATTGAATTGGCAAAAGCGGTTAATGAAGTGAACGGCATCGAAGAGGTTATGGTGATCGGTGGTGCAACGATTTACGAATTAGCCTTGCCTCTAGCGGACCGCTTGTATCTGACTCATGTACATGCACGTATTGAAGGGGATGCTTACTTCCCTCAAGTGGATTTTTCAAAATGGCACGAAGTACAGCGAGCAGACTATTCGGCCAGCGACAGTAACCCCTATGATTACAGTTTTGTTGTATACGAAAAAGAATAATCGTTAAGAGATTTCGACGTTAAAGAAAATCACCTGATTACGCCCTTGAGCTTTTGCTTGGTAAAGGGCCTGATCAGCTTGATTGATCATGTATTGTTGATTTCTGTCATCGCTCTTTTGAGGGATCATGGTGCTAACACCTAGGCTAGCGGTTAGTTTAATTTGTTTGCTGTTCCATGTTAGGTATAAACCCTCTATATCTGCTCTGATTTTTTCCGCAACGTCCAGCGCGCCTTTCTCTGGGGTGTTGGGTAAAATAATCGCAAACTCTTCACCGCCGTATCGGCAGACGATATCTTGATCTCTAGCAGCATGGTGAGCAATGCAATTTGCTACATGCTTTAAGCACATATCCCCCGCAGGGTGACCGAATTGATCATTTACTTGTTTAAAATAATCAATATCCAGCATGATGATTGTTAGTGCAGATTGATCCCGGTGAGCTCGCTTGTGCTCTTTTGCCCAGTTTTCGTTAAAGTAATACCGATTATTAAGCCCAGTGAGGGCATCGGTAATACTGATGGTTTTTAGTTTCTCATTCGCACTGGATAATTCTTCTAGTGTGTTTTGTAATTCTTGTGTGCGCGTGTCCACCAGTGATTCCAATTTTTGTGTATGTTCACGCTCAATACGTAAATTTTCAATTTCTGCATTAAAACTTTTTTCTTTTTCAATATTTACCTGATGAGCCAACTCTAGAGATTGCTGTTGAGCCAGTATTTTGTCTTTTTGAGCATTGCCCATTCGATCGGCCAGAGCTAAAGATAAAAACATAATTTCAAGGCCAGCACCCAGTTGAACGCCATATTCACTAAAGACGGTAATGGGTAAAAATCCTAATTTATTACCTAATAGAAAGAGTGCACCTACTAGAAATGCGGTCCAAGCCATAACGAAGAACCGAGCACTCGGGTGGTCGATCTTCACCATATAGATGGCGATGAATATGACGCAAATAACAGAGTAGGTAACAAATAACGTGGCAATATAAATCGAAAGATAATATGGCAGTATAAAACAAGCGAATAATAACAATACGCTGATATAAATACTGGACGTTAATACTCGATAAAGGTTGAGGCTTATATTTTTGATGTGGAAAAAATCAATAATGAATGAGAACAAGGCCAGACAGACTAAGACCATACTGACTTGTGTAATGTACTGATTGACGACAGGGAAGTCAGGCCAAATGAACTGATAACCAATACCATGAAGACTTAGTTGGAACGTTGCAAAGATTAATATGTAACTGACATAGGTTAGATAGACCCGCTCTTTTTCAGATAGCCAGACCATAAAATTGTATAGGGCCATAATCAATACCATGCCATAGAATAGCCCTTGAAATAAGAAATGAGTCAAAGTGTAAAAGTTGAAATCATCCCATTCCCAGAATACCAAGGGCACTTGAATAGAGCCTTCGCTTTCAATTCGAGCATAAATGGTTGTCGCGTCATAAGGGAATAAATCGATAGGAAATACAATGTTGGGGTGCAGTACAAACTTCTCAGATATGGCCGTTTTATCGCCGCCATAAAAATATGATATGACCTGTTTATGGGTGTTAACGACGTAAATATCAACGCTGTCTAGTAAGGGGTAAGCTAATTCCAGTGCCCATTCTTGATTGAGTACGTTGTGATTGTCGACTTCAAATTTTAGCCAATAGGCATGATTACTAAAGCCAAAGTTTAAATCATCACCTTGGTTTTTAATCCAATCTTGTTCCGTTGACAAGATTTGCTCTATACCAATGATCTCTTTTTGTTCTTGAATGAAGCTAATATAGGGAGCAACACGGTAATGGCCCTCATTGTCGAGTATTAGGGGTTCGGCGGAGATTGGCATTAATGCGAGGATTAATAATAATGATGCCAAGACTTTATACATGATTGATCCGTTAACCCTTATACATATAGGCTAGATCAATGATCTGCTGCGTCAATAGTTGTTTAAATTTCTTATTATTGTTGAATGGAGTTACCAGCTTTGTTTTTAGCTTGGTACATATGTCCGTCTGCTTCTTTTAATAGCTCGTTGGCGGATAAGTAGTCTTCTGGGCCCGTTTGGGCGATGCCAAAACTTAATGAGAATGAGCCATAGCGTGCTTTGAAGCCATTGATGATTTTGTCACATATACCTTTAGCTGAGTCAATATCGCATTCTGGCAGTATTAAACAAAACTCATCCCCTCCATGGCGGCAGGGGATATCAGTTGTTCTGACATTATCCAGTAAAATTAACCCGATGCTTTTTAATACCTCATCACCTTTAATATGACCAAACTTGTCGTTAATGGATTTAAACTCATCAATGTCAAAATAAATCATCGATAATTTGGTGGCGTGTCGTTTTGCTAATGCCAATTCACGTTTGAGTAATGCCTCCATGGCTCTTTGATTAAAAATGCCAGTAAGAGGATCGAGTTGTGTGAGTTTTTCAAGTTGCTGGGTTCGCTCTGCCACCTTTTGTTCAAGACTTGAGGCGTACTCTTCTGTTCGCCGTTTAGCATTTTCAATTTCGCCGACAAGGCTATCAATATACGTATCGAATACCAATGTTGTGTCAAAGTACAATAATTTATCCAAGACGATGATGGTTTCTTGTAGTGTTTTCTCGTCTTGAATGTTGTTTTTAAGTGTATTGATGATGATGTACTTTAGGCTCCATACAGCAGATAGATATAGTTTGGGTTCGACACCAATACGCTTATGTACCATGCCAATTCTTAAGCGATTATTGACGTATTGGCTATCATATTGACCAGAAAAAAGATCGAGCACATATTTTCTTTGGGCTGAGCGTAGGCGTAATAGTGTGTCTGCATCACCGATCAATAAGGAGATTTCATCAATTTCGGTTTGGCGTTCATAGAATTCATCAACAATAATATCGATGCTGTCTTCAATCATGTTCTGAAGGCTTGAGAGCAGCTTTAGATCGTCATCGTTTAATCCCAGTAGTTGCTTTCGCCGCTGTATTTCAATGTCGCCCAGCTGCATTTGCTCGAGCAATGTTTGCTGTGTCCGCCTCACAGAACGCTCCTTGTTACTACGCTTAGCCTTTTATGCCCTAGGGTCAAAAATGTATTTACTCAGTTAGTATAGGTAGTAAATGAAAAATAGGGAGACTCCCGAGAATGATATTAAAACAAGGATTTATAAAGATGACATGAAAATTTGCAGACCATCTCGGCCACTATTTTTCACGGTGTATAGGGCTTCATCGGCCTGTTGCCAAGCTTGCATCAACCCATTTTTGACCTCGGCCAGGCCGATGCTGACGGTCAAGTGGATGGTTTCGTTGATGCCATTGGGCTTAAATTGATGCTCTCTGATTCGTTTTATAATGTAGCTGGCTTTTTCTCTGGCTTGTTCTGTATCGCAATCACCTAACAAAATAACGAACTCTTCACCACCAATTCTGGCGACCAAGTCATGAAGTCGACAGCAGGATTGAACAATTTCAGTAAATTCGATTAAGCAGAAATCGCCTATTTGATGGCCATATTGATCATTTATTTTTTTAAAATAATCGATGTCTAAGATCATAAGACAGGTGGTTTTTTTCTCACGTTGCTCAAGACTCAAGAGGCGTTCTGCGTTCTCCATAAAACCGCGACGGTTCATAATGCCTGTTAATGGGTCGCTGATTGCAATGCAGGCTAACTCTTGATTACTGGCTTTAAGCGCGAGTGATAATCGCCGGAAGTGATAAATCGCAAATGAAAAGATGACGAGTAATACTAAGCTGATTGATGCTACAAAAATTGAAAAAGTATAACTTTTTGGTACGGCCTCGTTGAAAATAAAACCACTAATATCCTTTGATTCCTTGGTCATATCGAGATCTTTATAGACATTCGCAATATGCTGCCAGCGACCTGGATTCATGTGACCAATTTGCACAAGTTCTGGCAAGATAGACTCACTTATTTTTTCGGCTTCATACTTTAAATGCTCTTTTGATTTATTAGGGGCGTATTTTTTAGCAATGATATCAATAGATTCTTCAATATTATCCATCGCATATTGCCAGCCTTGTAAGCTTGCCTGTTTAAAGCGCTTCACTAAATCTGGATTACTTTTAGCCAGCGATTGCCGGGTAATCAGTACATCACTATAAAAGTTGATGCCGTAGTCTCTCGGTTTGATTAAATGAAAATCGATGTTCTTTTGTTTTAAATAGAAGGGTTCATTTGATATATAGCCATTGTAAGCATCGACCTTGCCTGAAATTAAATCGTTGATATCAAAGCTGGTGGGGATCACGTTAATACTCTCAGGAGGAATGCCCTCTTGGTTTAAAAGTGCAGACAGCTCTGCATTAGCCGGCCTAGGTAATGCCATAAGCGTATGTCCAGGGAGATCTTGGGCGATACGTATGTTTTTCGATGCTAGGGTTATCCAGACAATAGGTGAGGTCTGGCCGATGGCCGCTAAGGCTAGAATGGGGTCGCCTTCCATATAGTTAATGACCACGGCAGAGTTGCTAACGGCGAATTGAGCATCATTATTTAAAAGCGCTCTAACGACATTCAGGGCGTCCTTTCCGCCGGGCTTGATATTGACCTTGATCCCTTGCTCTTCATAAAAGCCCTTCTCTTGAGCCATATAATAACCGGCAAATTGGAATTGGTCGTACCAGCGCAGCTGCAGTGTGACCTCGTCAACGGCATAGACGATAGAAATGGGCGTTAAGAAATACACAAGGCTAAATCGAGTTAACCAAGCTTTGGCATTCATGAGTGGCGCCAAGGTGATTAGGATTACTAACAGTATAGGAAGCTTTGGAATAATTGCTGATTCCAGTAAGGATTATTCGCAAATAGGATAGCTGTGTCCCAATATTACTAATTTTGATGCCATTCGACTCTATTGAGAAGCGTGCTAACAACAGCAGGTTATGAGGTAAAGGTGAATGTGAATACTAGAAGAAATAAAGGTTCGTTGTCGTGTTTTGATGTATTTTTATGGTAATTCAGGGAGCCAATGGATATCGACCATTTCTAGAACTCAGCAAGTCTTGCCCAATAACAGGTGCGCTTGTTAATGGGCAATTCTTAGCTAAGCGTTTAAACCTTTACTGCGTCTAATGCTTGGCTGACATCGGCAATGATATCTTCAATATTTTCAATGCCCACCGAGATGCGTACGAGGTCAGTACTGACTCCAGCTTTGGCTAATTCCGCTTCGTTTAACTGACGGTGAGTCGTGGAAGCAGGATGGCAGGCCAGTGATTTGGCGTCACCAATGTTCACTAAGCGTAAGATCATTTGCAGAGCATCGATAAACTGAGTTCCCGCTTCTAATCCACCTTTGATGCCAAAGCTTAAAATACCGCTGGCTTTACCATTGGTGATTTTTTGGCAGGTATCAAAATATGGGCTGTCTTCTAGTGCCGCATAATTTACCCAGTTTACTTTGTCGTGAGCGCTCAGAAATGCTGCTAGTTTTTCTGCATTCTGGCAATGACGCTCCATGCGTAAACCCAAGGTTTCTAATCCTTGCAGGATCTGGAATGAGTTCATTGGTGAGATTGCCGCACCTGTGTTGCGCAAAGGTACAACGCGACAACGACCAATAAAGGCCGCGGGCCCCAAGGCTTCTGTGTAAACGACACCATGGTAAGATGGGTCTGGCTCATTCAAAACAGGGAAACGCTTTTTATTGGCAGCCCAGTCAAACTTACCAGAGTCAATGATAGCGCCACCAATAGAAGTACCGTGACCGCCAATGTATTTTGTTAATGAATGCACAACAATGTCGGCACCTAATTCAAATGGACGACATAAGAAAGGCGTTGCTACTGTATTATCAACAATGACTGGCACACCGTGTTTATGGGCGATTTCAGCAAGCTTAGTGATGTCCACAACATTGCCGGCAGGGTTACCGATGGATTCACAAAAAATTGCACGGGTTTTGTCGTCGATGGCGTTCTCAAAGCCTTCGTAATCATCATGAGAGATTAAACGTACATCGATCCCTTGGTTCGGTAGGGAGTGAGCAAATAGATTGTATGTGCCGCCGTATAATTGGCTGGTGCTGACAATATTGTCACCGGTTTTACATAAGCATTGGATGGCATAGGTAATAGCGGCCATGCCAGAGGCCACTGCCAAGGCACCAATGCCACCTTCCATTGCTGCAATGCGTTGCTCTAGTACATCCGTGGTTGGGTTCATGATGCGAGTGTAAATATTACCAGGCACTTTTAGATCAAATAAATCGGCGCCGTGCTGGGTGTCGTCAAATGTGTAAGACGTGGTTTGATAGATGGGTACCGCGGCGGCTTTTGTGGTGGCCTCTGATGTGTAGCCATGATGTAGCGCCAGTGATTCGAGTTTCATACGTTATCCTTACTAATAAAATGATATACATACCATGCACGGGTATAGCCGTCACTCTACTGCATTTTTTGTCATATTTGCATGGCTAAAAGCAATCAATGTTACACTTGCCCCACATAAATTTATAAGTGGGTGTTCGTTTTGCATTTAAAGCGTCAATTGCACCGTCGATTATTGAAAATAACGTTGGCGGTTTTGATCATTTTATTATCGCTACAGTGGCTAATTCCGGCGCTGGGTCTTTACGCACTGAAACAATGGTACAGCGAGCAAGGTGAAGGATATGAGCTAATCGTTGAAGATTGGACGTTTTCTCCTTGGCGCGGATTAGTTCAATTCAAAAACGTACGTTTTCAATATGCCCAGCAAATGTCCTCGTTTAATGAGCTGACGTTAAATATTGCCATGCTGGATTTAGCTAAGCGCAATCTTGCAATTGAGTATGCTCGTTTTGATGGTTTGAAGCTGACAGTCAATCAAGATGAAGAGGGAGTGAACTTGTTAGGCCTGTCGTCTAGCCTATTGCAAAACGAAGACGCTAATAACCCCCAGCGTGCTGCAGAAGAGAGTGTTAGCGAGTCGGTATCAGCAAGCGATGCACCTGAAACGCCATCGTGGACATTTGAAATTCGAGACGTCGAACTCAATAATCATGTTTTTGCATTTAGCCGATCCAGTGCAGATATCGCATTTGAGCTCACTCATATTGGTGTTACGGGCATCAACCCGCTTAAAGAAATCCGCATCAACAGTGAGGTCATTATTCATTCGTTGCAAAATAGGCAGCCGGCGATCTCTATTAACGAGCCTGTCACGATTAAACTGAATGGTTCGTTGCAACAATTAATGAAAACCCCTTCTTTTAATGGGGATTTAATTGTGGAGAACATGAAGGTGGCGACTCCATGGCTGCCTGATAGTGGATTCAAACGCGTCATGTTATCGAACATCAGTGCCTCCAAAGAACTGCAATCATTATCTCAGTTGGATATTGAAGCCTTATTTATTGAAGAGCAGATGCTGTCTCTTAAACATTATTATGCGCAGGATATTCGTTTTAAAGACAATACTCTGACAACAGGGCTGCACGAATGGGGTGGATTAAGCACTACGTTGAATGTCAACGAAGACGGCGGGCTTGAGCAGCTAACGCTGGATAAGACGGATTCACAACCCTCTCAAGCGCAAACGCCGGCTGACAATACTGGCAGTAATACGGGGGCTGACAACCAGACACCTTTTAATTTTTTCATCACTGAAATCAGGCAAGACAGTCAACAGCCTTCATATATTAACATTCGAAACAGCCATGTTAATCCAACATTAAATTTGGGTATCACGTTGAATCAATTGGTTGTTAAAAATATTAATAACCAGCAAGAAACAATATCGTTAATGTTGGAAGCGAAATCAGATGAATACAGCCGAATCATGCTTGAGAGTAACGTCGCGAGCAAGGATCAAATCAATGGCGATATTGTATTGAAGATTGATCAGTTCGATTTGGTACCATTGAATGGTTATGTGGCGAAAGCGATTGGTTATCACGTTGAGCAAGGTCAATTGAATCTAGGTGCTAGCGTTAAAATAAATCAAGGGCAGCTTTCTGGAGATGCCCAGTTGGTGGTGAGAAACAGCAATCTAATACCAGAAGATCAAGCCACGATGGACCGCATTAGTAAGCAAATATCTATGCCAATAGAAACGGTATTATCATTAATTAAAGACGATGATAATAATATGGAAATGAATATCCCTATTAAGGGCGATATTAATGCGCCGGATTTTGGTGTTGATGATTTAATTTCTCAGTTGGGCCAAAAGGCACTCACCAGTGCGACTTTGCATTATATTAAACAAGCCATTTTTCCATACGGACTGCTAGTCAGTGTCGCCGACTATGTAGGTGACGAGTTGTTCTCTATTTCACTTACTCCCATTGTATTTGTAGAGGATGAGCTTGATGAAAAACAGCAAGGCTACTTATTGAAAGTAGTTGCCTTAATGAATGACAAAGCGAGTTTGCAGTTAAGGGTTTGTGCGCAAGTGGATAAAGCCGAGAAAACACAAGATTGGCAGCAAATGGCGCTTGATAAAGCCAATAAGATCAAGCGATTTTTGGTGGATCAAGATGAAACCCTGTCACCAAGGATTGTGTTATGCCAGCCAAAAATTGATGATGTAACCCAGATTAAATTGGGTTTTTAGGCAGAAATAGTCGCAAATTTAATAACCGATATGTTGTATGATGACGTTATGATGACAGCTAAATCTTTTACCTCAAAAATCCTAATTATCGATGACCATCAAATCTATTTAGATGGTCTCGAAATGCTGCTTAGACAGGCGTTTGAGCAGGCTAGTATTTATAAAGCCTGCAATCTTGAAGAGGCTCGAGTACACCTTCAATCCGGTGTGGAGTTTGATCTGATTCTGCTGGATTTAACACTTAATGATGCCAATGGCTTTCAATTGTGTGAGCTGGATGAATTAAAGCATCAACCGATCGCGATTCTCTCCGCCTCTGAGCATCTTAAGGACATTCAGCAGGCACGTACGCTAGGGCTATTGGGCTTTTTAAATAAGGCCAGTGACAATGTGAAACTCATTGACGATATCCAGCGCTTGCTGCAAGGTGAATGTATTTATCCAGAGGCTGGCGTAGCTTCCTTGATATTGACCCCTAGGCAGCAAGATGTGCTGAATCTATTATCGGAGGGCTATCCTAATAAAGTCATCTGCAAGGAGTTAAAGCTCAGCGAGGCTACCGTGAAGACGCATCTACGTGCCCTGTTCAGTATTCTAGATGTACATACCCGTACCCAATGTGTAAATGTGGCACGAGAGAAAAACCTTATTTAATCGCGAGCAATTTGGCTCTGAGCCTGGATGGGCTTAATGGCTTACGTAAAAATTGGCTGTTATAGTTCTGTGCTAGGTTTAATAAATTTTCTCCCCCGTGAGAGGACATGAGAATACTCGGAATGTCTTTGTCGTTTGCATATTTAATGATTTCCTCTCCGCAACCATCGCTCAAATTCCAATCACTGATAATGCAATGCCAATCCTGTGTAATTAGGTTCATTGCATGCTGTATTCCATTCACACTGATTACGTCATAGTCCCATTGTTTAAGCATGGCCTCGACGCTGGTTAACACGTCAGGGTCATCATCAACGAGCAAAATTCGTTTTTTCTCAATTGTGCTTTCATTAATTTGGTCTTCGTTTTGAGCTCGCGGCAGGCGAACGCTAAAGATGGTTTCACCTGGTTGGCTAGTGAATTCTAAGTTATGGTGTAAACGCTTACAGAATTGCGCCACGATGGCCAAGCCTAGTCCTAAGCCATCTTGTGATTGCTGACCTTTAATGAATTCATTAAAAAGAGTGGATTTCAGCTCATGATGGATGCCTTTACCATCATCAATAATTTTTAGGGTGACCTGATCATGGCTTACGACGCTGTGAATCCATATGTGATTACATTGGCTATGGTTGAGTGCATTCTCAATTAAGTTATGAAGGATACGGCTAAGCATGGTGAAGTCGCTAAAAACATAGCACGGCTCAACAGTGATCTTGAGTTGAATATCATGCTTTTGCAGTCTTGACTTAAATAGATTGGCAATTTGCTCAACGATTTGAATCAGTGAAAATTCGGTCAACTTTGGCTGAATTAAATTTAAATTGATTTTAGAGATATCAAGCATTTGAGTGAACATGGAGTTCAGCGAGCGAATACCTTGATTCAATTGTTCTATGTTTGGATCATCCGGTCGTTCTTCTTTGAGCACATCCCCCATGAGGGCAATCCCCTGCAAAGGCTGTCGAATATCATGACTGGCGGCTGCTAGGTATTTGTTTTTTTGCTGAATGGACTTCAGTGCGTGTTGGTGATGGATATCCAACATGCGTTTGCGTAAGAAGTTGGCTCTTTGATTGTGTTCGGTGACATAGGCCCCAATAGCCGCTGAGACCAGCACGATACTTAAAAACAAAACATGATTTAAATAATCCGCGAAGTTTAAATAAAACAACGGCTCGCTCAGGGCGTATAGCACCACCATGGCAATATTAATGCTTAAGGCTAAATAAAATGGCAAAGCCATAATAAAAAAACCATACATCATGACAATCATGAGTCCTTCATATGGTAGGTCAATTCCCTGTACATGAGCCAGCCAAATAATATAAATAATGCTTAAACTGGTGATTAATAACGTCGCACTGTATACCCATAAATAATAACGAGGCGGTTTGAAATATAACCATAGGGTAACAACGATAATCGCGGGCAAGACTAAACCGATTCGTACAATGGATGTGTGCATGGCGATTGCGGGGTGCAGTAAGAACCAGTCGAGCACACAGAATATCAATACAAAAATACCTGCTGAGATGCCAACAGGCAGTACGCGGTTTAATATGCGTTGACGCACAAACCCTTGAAATTCGGTCTCAAGGGGTTTGGGGAAGATTAACCAAGGAAAGCCCTTGGTGATGGTTTGATTAATAATCGATAATTTATCCATTGCGCGAGTGTGCCAATGGATGGTGTTTGGCTCAAGCAAAGAATGGCTTATTGGCCTTGCTGTGCCAGTTGCCAAGCCTGAACCATACTGTACTCCTCATCTGTAAAGTACTGCGAGGCAATGTCACTGATGGCATTTTGTTCACTGATGCTATCAAGGCCTTGGTTGTTGAGCTCATCTATGGCTTGTGTGAATTGTTGGTATTTACGCTTCAATTGCTGTTGAGATTGAAAGTCTTCTACGATGATCTGTGCCTGCTCGCTATCAAAGTTATTAAAAGCGAATTCGCGTATTTCGTCGGTGCTTGGGTCATTGGCTAGTAAGTTACTGTAGTCCTGCATGGCTTTGGCTTGATTTTCTTGACGGTCAATGATTTCAATCATGTTCTGCGGTAGTTGTGCTTTTGCTAGTGCTTTAAGTTGCTGGCGCTCTTCAATGCTAAGGGACTCATCTAAATCCGCTTTCATATTACTAAGGGTATATTGGGCATACGCTTCGTCTTCGACAAATAAAGCATGGGCGACCTCGCCACCTAAATAGGTGCGGCGTAAATCGTATAAGGTTTGAAGTCCTTGTTCTAATACGCTGTAACGGTACTGGGCATCGAACTCTGAGCGTTGGGAATCAATCGGCAGAGCTAAGGCATCAAAGCTGGCCTCTTTAAAGGCTAAATAGTTTTTAAGTACCTCCATTGCGGCATCCGCGGCCTCTTTTGGTAGACCATGATAGAAATGCAAACGCAGACGTTGAAGCGCCTGTTCAGGCGTGACTTGCCCGACACTGCTCAGAAAGTAGTCCATGAATGCTTTAAATTCTGTATCGATAATGAGTGAGCCATTGTCATCGGTACGAATTAAACCGGCAATTTGGGTATCAAGGCTATCATTGGAATAAGGGGTTTCTAGCGCAGAGAAATCTAATGTTTGCTCATTCACATTGGCTAAAATAGTTTGTGCCCCGCGAAGGGGGTTGCTGTTTGGAGGCATTTCATTGGATGAATATAAAGAGGCGCTATTGTTGAATACATATAAAATGGCGAGAAGAAAAACCGCACTGATACCGAAAATAAACTTCATCGTATGAGCCTTTGATCATTATTATTATGAGCGACACACATCCCTGTGTATCTAGTTTATAGCACGACTATAGGCCTTTACCTTTTAGGCGGTTTGCATGCTTGGTGTATAACGAAACAGGGTTAGTCCAGCCATTGATACCAAATACTTGGTTGGTGGCATCTAGGTGGTTCATGTGATAACTATCACCGATAACGCTACCTAGGTAAGTGGCACACACACCCACAAGACCATCGCTCTTCTCGTTACCAAACACTTTTGAGGTTAGGTATAAAAACGGATCAGAAACATCAAGAACGTTGGTGGTTGCATCGTTACCTGTCCATGAAAATAACTTAATGCTCTTACCATTTACATTATGATTTTCACCACTTTTTGCACAATAGCTTGAAGTGTTAATGCCCCAAGGTGTGTAGTTGTTGATTTGCGCAGTGCCTGCAGTGGTGAGTGTTTCAAGTGCCGCTACTGAATTTTGACTCAGGTTTTGCCCGTTAGATGAAATTGCATCAATAAAATCACCGACTGCATTTGCAACCGCTGCTACGGTGGTTTCAGTCACCGAACCGGCAGGCAGTGCGCCTCGTAAAAAATCAGCGACTTTAGAGCCTTTATTTACACCGTTAATAGATGTAATTGAGGCAATGTAGTTTTTAGAATCACCATAATTCAACAAAATACGTGAAGTAGGGGAACCTTGAGAGTGGGCCATGATATTCACTTTGCCACTACCATATTGCTGAGCACAACTTTTCACTTGAGGTGCAAGCGAGGCTGCACGATCAAAGCTAGAAGAAAAGCTGCTAACAGCCGCAATACATACTTTGGCGCCGTCTTTGGTTAGGTTGTAAGGGATATTGTAGAAATAATCCACAATGCCACCTAGTCTGTCCCAGCCAGAAACGCCATGCACGAGCATGATTGGGTGTTTGGTTTTGGTGTATCCCCACCAGGCTAAGCTGGTATTGGAGAATAGCACCAACAATAGGGCACTTAGCCCAAAGGTGATTGCACGCATGTTTTTCTCACTTTTTATTTTTATATGTGAATGAGCTGTTTTTGCTGAACAAAAACAGAGCAACATGATATGACAAGGCTGTTACAGTCACATCGCCCATATGGTCTGGGCTGTATGCGACATGGGGCTTAGAGGGGCTGAGTTTAGCCGATTAGCTATTGGTTAATGAAGGCATTGACTTGATTCATTGGCATGTGATCACTGGTATCACGGCCATACCAAACGTGCTCAATTTTACCCATAGGGTTAATCAAAAAATCAGCAGGCACCAGTTTTACATTCGGGTTCGGTTGAGGGTAACCGCCTTTTAACATGCCTTTAATGATACGTGGCAATTTAAAAAACAAGGCTTTAAATAACGCGGTTGCACTGTGCTCGACACCATACTGGTTGTATAAATTAAGATCTGTATCGCTGACCATGCGAAACGGTCTTGGATGCTTAGCCACATAGCGGCGCACTTCATCGGCTGGTGAGCTGAATACCGCAATCACTTCAATGTTTTTATCTTTCCAGGTCTTATATTGTTGTGTTAATTCATACACTCGAAAGTTACAAAACGGGCAAGCGGCATCTCGGAAAAATGCCAGCATGACTTTCTTACCCTTGTATTCATTCAGTGTGATTGGTTTGCCATAAATATCTTGTGTGGAAAAATCAATACTTGGGCAGGGAGGGGTTAAGCGCATACAAATCCAAATTATATCAAACGAAATATCTTATACGTATTACTAATAAAATTGGATTTCAAATTATCGTTTAAACTCGCCTGTACCAAATGCTTGTTTAAACAGACCTTGTCGATCAATAAAGTAGTTGGCAATGAGGTTCTGTTGTTGCTTGCTCATGCTGGATTGTACCCAAATGGATATTTTCGCATGCTCAGGAAGGGTTTTAACTAATGTGAAGCGCTTGCCAATGGTGTCCGGCTGTAAGCTGAGAAACGGTTTGGCAGAAATAACGATGTTCACGTCTTTGCGCAAACAGGCTTCAACAATAAGAAAGTAATTGTCAAACGGTATGAGCTCAACGGTATTGGGGTTTTCTTGATAGTAATATTCTGCTGAATACAGCGCGGTAGAATCAGATAAAACGGCTGCTTTTAATGGCGTTGATTCGGTATTGGAGGCATGTGAATACTGGTAAATATGTATCGCTAATGGGCTGCTCACTAGCATGCGATAACCTTTATCAAGCAGCATGCTACGCAGTTCATCTGAATATCCCCACATAATTAAACTGGGCGTGTGAGTCTCGATTGTCTGTTCAAGGTACTCAAAGTTGGGGCCGTTACTAAAGTGGACGGGTTGTTGAATCGTATCTGAGAATTCATGGAAGATTTGTTCAGCCCTATTCAGTGTGACCTTGTCGCTATAAATTCCTTGAAAGAAGAAGTCAAAATGCGCTTCTTGCTTGGCCCAAGCTTGATTCGTGAATACCATAATGAGCAGACAAACACGATAGATCATGAGGCTTAGGTGTTTTATCGCTTGGGTTACACAATATCTGCGTGTCACTTTGAATTGTCCACATTCTCTGAATGCATTGATAATTGCTCCGCGCTGATAGGGTGCATATGTCCAACGATGCGGGCTCAATTTGATGTCTAGGCCGTTACACCACTACTATAAGAATAGGTCCCTTTGAGCGAAATAACAAAGCCTGCATAGGCGCGCTGATGGCACGTTTAAACCTCAATAACAGGATTCAGGCTAACCATACGAGCGGTTCGTATATTTGAACAAAGCCGTCATATAAGCCTCATAGACTTGTCATATTCCTGTTATAGCCTGACAGCGGTCATTGGGTGGTAGGCCATATTCACCATAAAAGGAGAAACACATGAATGCTTACCGAGTATTCCTAATGGGCCTAGTGCTTGTAATAGGCTTCCCCATGTATCAAGCAAATGCAGAGCAGCAGCCAAACGGCTTCCACTCATCGCTATACGATTTCTTTCAACGCTGGCATATCCGCGCTATGCCAGCGCAGTTAGGCCCACGTCCGTCTTTTTTAGTGGAGGACATGGTGGAAAGTCCTTTAAAAGCGAAACTGCAGCATTGCGGAAAAGGGCCGTTTAAATCGAGTAAGTTCTCCATTGGCCACCGTGGGGCCGCCTTACAGTTTCCTGAGCATACAAAAGAGTCTTACACCGCAGCCGCTAAAATGGGGGCCGGTATTGTTGAATGTGACGTCACCTTTACCAAGGATAAAGCACTGGTGTGCCGACATTCCCAGTGCGACTTGCACACAACCACCAATATTTTAGCCACACCATTGGCTTCGCAGTGCTCAGTCCCCCCTGAGTTTGATAGTGAAGGCAAACTGGTGAATGCCGGTGAAATCAAATGCTGCACCAGTGACATTACTGTGGCCGAATTCAAAAGCCTAAAGGGTAAAATGGATGCCGCAAATACAGCTGCCACCAGTATCGATGAATACATGAATGCCACCGCCAACTGGCGCACCGATTTATATTCAGCAAGTGGCACCTTGCTTACCCATGCAGAGAGCATCGAGTTATTAAACGACTTAGGTGTGGATTTCACCCCAGAGCTAAAAGCGCCATCAGTTGAGATGCCATTTGAAGGAAGCTACACCCAGCAAGATTATGCTAACCAAATGATAGAGGAATACAAAGCGGCGGGCATTCACCCAAAACGTATTTGGCCGCAGTCGTTTGATCAGCAAGATGTGCTGCATTGGATCAGTGAATACCCACGCCTTGCCCGCCAAGCGGTGTACCTTGATGGCGTATACGATACCGGCATAAGCCTAGACACCATGCTAGATTGGCGCTCGCAAGGCATGAATGTGCTTGCGCCACCGTTGTGGATGTTATTAGAAGTAAACGCCTACGGTGACATCGTCCCATCCCAATACGCCCTTAACGCGAAACAAGCAGGCTTTAAATTAATTACTTGGACGTTAGAGCGTTCAGGATTATTAAAAGACAATGGCGGCTGGTATTACCAAAGCGTTAATGGTGATCTGGGTGGTGAAGATGTAATTAATACAGATGGCGATGTATATGACGTGCTGGATGTATTAGCTAAAGAGGTCGGTGTAATCGGTGTGTTTTCCGACTGGCCTGCCACCGTAACCTATTATGCGAATTGCATGGGATTACGTTAACTACTTGAATACAACCAGCTGAAAAATCAGTTGGTTTTATTTTGTTTAAATCGCAAAATCTATAAAACGATCGGCGAGACTTAGTTTTCTATTATAAAACTCAGTAAACCCACAATGAGAACAGCTCATGTAAGTAAATTGTTCCGTTTCTATCTCTATTGAAGCGGATACAGTTCCACCGGCAGATCGAATAAGTCCGGTTTTAAATTGAGTATGATGGCATTTCGAACAACGAAATGTTTTAACAGGGGATGCGGACTTTTGTATTGCTTGCCAATTGTTTTTCCATGCAATGAGTTCATCACCACTTATGTTTGAAGGACCTAAGCAATTGGAGCAATTAGTTTTATTTGTCTGGCCTGGCTCATCGCAAATCAGGCATCGCCATTTATATGGGTTATGGTCCTCGAAAGACTGAATATCGGGGCACTCACCTTTATCTTTAGTCGCATTTTTAAAGTTTGCTCTAGGCAATACATAAAAATAAAAGACGGCGATTAAAAGAATCGCTATAGCTAATAGAAGTTGTGTTTCTAAGTTCATTATCATCCTTAATAAAAAAAACCGCTTGTCGAGCGACAAGCGGTTTATATTTCTCTTCGAAGAAGCGTTACTTACTCAGCATCAATCAACGCATTATCACG
This sequence comes from Bermanella sp., assembly GCA_051277445.1. Taxonomy (GTDB): domain Bacteria; phylum Pseudomonadota; class Gammaproteobacteria; order Pseudomonadales; family Oceanobacteraceae; genus Bermanella. The sequence goes on from JBNMQC010000002.1 coordinate 64,464, forward strand.
TACCGCACCTTTGTCGGCACTGGTAGCGAACTTAGCGTACACTTTTAATGCACGGCTGACTTTACGAGGGCGTTCTGCTACTGGCTTCCAGCCTTTTTTGTCCTGTTCGCTTCGACGAGCCGCCAGTTCAGCGTCAGTTAGGTCGACGTTGATACCACGATTAGGGATATCAATGTTTATGATGTCGCCATCTTTTAATAGACCAATGGCACCGCCTGAAGCGGCTTCAGGTGAGCAGTGACCAATAGACAAACCAGATGTACCACCAGAGAAACGGCCGTCGGTTAATAGGGCGCATTCTTTACCCAAACCTTTTGATTTAAGGTAAGACGTTGGGTACAACATTTCTTGCATACCCGGGCCGCCTTTAGGGCCTTCGTAACGAATAATCACGATATCACCGGCCACCACTTCGTCAGCCAAAATGCCTTTAACCGCATCATCTTGGCTTTCAAAGATTTTGGCACGGCCTTGGAAAACGTGAATGCTTTCATCTACACCGGCGGTTTTAACCACACAGCCGTCTAGGGCAATGTTGCCGTAAAGAACGGCTAAGCCGCCTTCTTTGCTGTAAGCATTTTCAAGGTTACGAATACAACCGTTGGCACGGTCGCCATCAACGGTTGGATAGCGAGTGCTTTGACTAAAGGCGGTTTGCGTTGGAATGCCAGCTGGGCCCGCGCGGAAGAACTGCATCACTTCTTCACTTGGGTTACGCATGATGTCCCATTTGTCTAACGCTTCTTTCATGGTTTTTGAGTGAACGGTCGGCAGGTCTGTATGCAATAAACCTGCACGATCTAATTCGCCCAGTAAGCCCATAACACCACCGGCGCGATGCACGTCTTCCATGTGGTAAAGCGGCGAGTTAGGGGCCACTTTACTTAATTGAGGTACCACACGAGAAAGACGGTCAATGTCTTTTAGGTCGTAATCTAATTCGGCTTCTTGAGCGGCGGCTAACAAGTGAAGAATGGTATTGGTTGAGCCACCCATGGCGATGTCCAGTGCCATGGCATTTTCAAACGCTTTAAAGCTGGCAATGTTACGTGGTAATACAGACTCATCGTCTTGCTCATAATAACGCTTAGCATTGGCAACGATGGTGCGACCGGCTTCTAGGAACAAACGCTCACGGTCTGAGTGCGTGGCCAGTGTTGAGCCGTTACCTGGTAACGATAAACCAAGTGCTTCGGTTAGGCAGTTCATAGAGTTAGCGGTAAACATACCAGAGCAAGAGCCACAGGTCGGGCAGGCGCTGCGCTCGTATTCCGCTACTTTTTCGTCTGATGCTGAATCATCAGCGGCGATCACCATGGCATCTACTAAGTCTAGCTTGTGCTCAGAAAGCTTGGTTTTACCGGCTTCCATTGGGCCGCCTGAAACAAAGATCACTGGAATGTTTAAGCGTAAAGAAGCTAACAGCATCCCTGGGGTGATTTTGTCGCAGTTAGAGATACATACGATAGCATCTGCGCAGTGGGCATTGACCATGTACTCAACCGAATCAGCGATTAGCTCGCGGCTAGGTAAGCTATAAAGCATGCCGTCATGGCCCATGGCGATACCGTCGTCCACCGCGATGGTGTTGAATTCTTTGGCAACGCCGCCTGCTTTTTCAATCTCACGAGCAACCAGTTGGCCCATGTCTTTAAGGTGTACGTGGCCTGGAACAAACTGAGTGAAGCTGTTGGCAATGGCAATGATGGGCTTAGAAAAGTCATCATCTTTCATACCCGTAGCACGCCAAAGGGCGCGGGCACCCGCCATATTACGGCCGGCTGTTGAGGTCTTACTGCGATATTCAGGCATGTTTGCTCTCTTAAAAAAGGGTGGCTAACAAATTAAAGTGGCATGGAGTATAGCAAAGGAAAACCGCAGGTAGTATAGAAACGACACGCTTCTAGGGCGTTTATAGCCCTACAAATCATAGGCATAATGGTCATTTAAGGGTATAAATTGAGGGCAACAGGTGCTTCGTGATTGATGCCGCCTGTGGCTACCAATCACCGAAAATAAGGCGCGCCATGATCAAACGTTTCAGTTTAGTTCTTTTATTATTAACGGGCTGTTCACCTTCGCTTTTGCCCCTGTCCTTAGAGGTTGAAAACGGGCATGTTGATCTCGCTCAGCAAGTGTCAGGTGAGTGGGATCGTGTGTGTATTCTGACGCCTTACACGACCGATGAGCAGGCGGTCAAACTGACCGGCCTCGATAAACGAGACATAGGTGGCACAGGCATTGTCAGCTCCGATGGATTTAATGTGTTGGTGTTTTTGAACGGAACATCACTGCATGGCTTGTATCAGGTTAATCGAGAAAAAGTTGAATTCAATCTCACGGCTCCATGGTGCTTTAGTAAAGCGCAAAGCTATCTTGTGGTGAATTAAGTTCAGTAAACGAATAACCGTCGCGCAGTACTGCAGACAGCAGATGCGCAGAAACACGCGAGGCAAACATGATAATTGAAATAGACGGGCATGCATTTGATGCAATTTTTGAAAATGAAACGTCGCCCAAAACATGTGAGGCCTTTCGCCAAGTCATGCCCTTTAACAGTCACGTGGTGCATGTGCGCTGGAGTGGAGAAGGGGTTTGGATTCCATTGGGCGACACAGATTTCGCCGTTGAATACGAAGACGCCACCACTTACCCCTTGCCGGGGCAAGTATTGTTATACCCAAAAGGAAAAAGTGAAACGGAAATACTCATCGCTTATGGCAGTGTTCAGTTTGCCTCTAAGGCCGGCACTTTAGCGGGGAACCATTTTGCGAGCATTACAAGTGATCTTGATAAGCTCAGAGAAATCGGAATGTCCACCATGTGGGAAGGCAAGAAAACCATCAGCTTTAAAGTCTAGTGATACTCACAAGTGAAAAAGCGAACCTTTAGGCGGTTCGCTTTTTTGTATCTTGTACAGCTTGATTTAATTGCGCCCGGCAATCACACCGCCGTCCACATCCCAAATGGCCCCAGTGACCCAGCTGGCTTTATCACTGAGTAAAAATTCAATTACATTGGCCACATCTTGTGACTGACCAATACGACCAATAGGGTGAAAACCATCGAACGTTGCTAACGTGTCGTCCATTTCACTTGGGTCAATAAACGCTTCGTAGATCGGTGTTTTCACCACAGCAGGGGAAACCGCATTAACGCGAATGTTGCTGTCCGCTAATTCCATTGCCATATGCTGCGTCAGTGCATGTAAGCCAGCTTTGGCCATTGAATACGCAGAAGACGGCGTCGCTTTAATGGCTTGCTTGCCCCACATGGATCCGATATTGACGATGGAGCCACCACCGTTTTCTGCCATGTTTTTAGCAACCGCTTGGGAGATAAAAAACGTCGCTTTGTTTAAATCAAGATAAGTATCGTAATCGTTTTCGCTGTGCTCAAGAAATGGCGTGGGATTAAAATAACCAGCCGCGTTCACTAGGTACTGAATATGCTGGCTGTGGTTTGCGGCGAACTCAATAATACGTTGTACGTCATTTGCTTTGTAAAGATTCGCTTGCAGGGTGTCTACTGAACCCAAGCTCGAAAGGGATGCCTTGGCTTGATCGAGCTTGTCCTGATTGTTACCTATAATGATGGTATGAATGTTTTGTTCCAGTAGCTGTTGTGCCACCGCGTAGCCCATGCCGCTAGAGCCGCCAACAATAAGAGCAACAGATTGATTAGATGGTTTCATGGGATTGTCTCCGTCAGATTTGTTAAAGTAGACGCAGCTTAGATACTCACTAACTTATTGAAAAGTAAGTACATTTTGGTTCCATAGGTACTTATTGGTACATCTTAATGAAAACAGAAGAAAAATTATTTCCACGTAAATCCGCACCCGAGCGCAGTGCTCGAATGGTGGAAACCATCTATGGCTGCAAATGGTCTCTAACGGTCTATCAATTGTTAGCCAATGGCATTAATCGTCCCGGTGAAATGGTGCGCAATGTTGAAGGTTTAACCACCAAGGTTTTAAATGAATGCCTGCGCCGAAATACCAAGTTCGGTATTTTAGAGCGAATCAGTTACAACGAATCGCCACCACGGGTTGAGTACAAGGTGACTGCATTTGGCACTAAATTTATTCGCATACTCGATGAGTTGGAAAAGCTGCAAAGTGAAATTTCAGAAGAACTCTAAGTTTCAGCAATGAGCCACCAATATAGTTAATTAATCACGATATTAGCTGTCATCAGCGGTGACTTGGCGTATGTTGAGGAACGTTTATAGATGTACGTAGACTAAACAGACGCATGACTGAACCAGTCTTAAGTAAACTCGAAAGGCGAATACTTAAGCACAAGACCTTTACAATCCCACATGATGAATAAGGACAACGCACATGGCGATACGTATTAATGATACCGCACCCGATTTTACCGTAGACTCCACCGCAGGTGAGCTGAATCTTCATAGCTGGATTGCAGATGGCTATGCCATTTTGTTCTCGCATCCTAAAGACTTCACACCCGTGTGCACCACAGAATTTGGTGCAGTGGCACAACTGGCCCCCGAATTTGCTAAGCGCAATACAAAGGTTATGGGGGTTTCGGTCGATAGCGTTGAAGAGCACAAAAAGTGGAAGCGTGACATCGAAGCCTTTTCGGGTGCGCCAGCAGACTTCCCAATTATTGATGATACTTCCCTGCATGTCTCTAAGTTGTATGACATGCTGCCAGCCGATGCTTACTTACCCGATGGCCGCACCCCAGCGGACAGCGCCACGGTACGTACCGTATTTATTATTGGCCCTGATAAAAAAGTGCGCCTAACCATGTCTTACCCTATGTCGGTTGGTCGTAATTTTGCTGAAATTTTACGTGCATTGGATGCAATTCAAGCCACCGATGGCGCGCCCCTTGCCACGCCAGCAAACTGGGTGCCGGGTCAAGATGTGATCGTTGGTTTGGCATTAAATGATGAGCAAGCAAAAGAAAAGTTTGGTGAGCTCGATATTAAATTGCCTTATTTGCGTTTTACCAAGTCCCCACAAAAATAACCCATCACGAGCAAAAAAAAGCGGCTTAAGTGCCGCTTTTTCATCTTTCGCATAACTCAGAAACGTAACTGAAAAACACAGCTTAGTAATCAAGCTTACGGATAATTGTCTGGAGTGTGGACAATAAAATAGGGTGTGAGGCCGCTTTCTATATTTTTATATGAGTTGGCCATGCAGGGTGAGCCGCAATAGCCTAAAATTTTCCTATACCTTGGCTTTGGGATGGGTTCATGACGGGCGGGCAGTCTTTAACACAAGCGCAAAAACTGACGGTGGTATACCGTGTGGAATCAGGCTGCCTTGGCCCTGATGGGGCTTCATTGGTGGATGATTTTTGTCATTTTGCGCAAACCGAGCTTTCCGCTGAAGGCGTCGAATACGTGGCGTGGTCCATTACGCCAAGAACCGATAAGCACGCACCAGAGCTGCAATTTCAGGTGGCGGGTAAAACCCTTAGTCGCGCTCAGACACAGGCTTATTTGGCCGTGTTTGGCGAAAATCTAGACGACTTCGAAGTGTCATTGAGCAGCAAGCTAACGGGTTTGATTAACACCTTTATGGGCCGTTAAGCGGTTCTGAAGCTTAACCCCTTGAATCAGATGTAAAAAACCGCCGGTGGCAACATCGGCGGTTTTTTTAGTTTGGGGCATGCAGGCTTTACCCTTAAAGCGCCTTAACAAACACCTTGCTGTTTCGCTGGTAGTTATACAGCTCTTTTTTCTGTGGCGGCAAATCATCAATGTGAGCGGCTTTAAAACCACGTTCTTCAAACCATTGTGCCGTTCGGGTGGTGAGCACAAATAAGTTTTTGATGCCTTGGCTTTTGGCCTCACTCACGAGTGTGTTCAGTAAGCGGTCACCCCGTTGGCCCCGACGATATTCATCATGAATGGCCACGCAGGCCAGTTCCGCCATGTCTTCACCATAAGGGTAAAGTGCGGCGCAGCCTAACACCATGCCGTCTTTAACGAGCACGCGGAAGCGATCAATTTCGGTTTCCAGTACTTTGCGTGAGCGGCGAACTAGAATGCCTTTTTCTTCAAGTGGGCTTAGTAGATCTAAAATCCCCATGACGTCTTCCATGCGCGCGGTACGCAATTGTTCTTGATGGTGCTGGCTCACGAGTGTTCCGCAACCATCTAGGGTGAACAGTTCGGTAAGCAAGGCACCGTCTTGGCTGTGTTGAATGAGTTGGCAGCGTTTCACACCACGATTGACCGCGGTGCTGGCGGCATTCAGTTGCACCATTTGCTCGGGATTCAGCCCTTGCATCAGTAACTCAGGGATGGCGCTGGTGACGACTTCTTTTACCAAATGGCCGTCGTGCTTAATGCAATTATTGTTGCCAAACAAAATCAGTTTGTCTGCTTGTAACGCGATGGCGGTTTCGGTGGCCACGTCTTCAACCGCCAGGTTAAAGGTTTCACCTGTGCGGCTATAACCTAAACAGTTCAAGAGCACGATGGCGTTGTTATCGAGCACCTTGTTAATGGCCCGTTCATCGATTTTGCGCACTTCACCTGTGTGGGCAAAGTCCACGCCGTCGATCACGCCCATGGGTTTGGCGATGACAAAGTTACCACCGACCACACGGATATCAGCGCCATGCATCGGGCTGTTGGTCATGCCGGTCGTCAGCAAGGCTTCAATTTGCGAGCGCAATTGTCCTACCGCTTGCTGCACTGTGACCAGCATGGCTTTATCGGTGATGCGTTTATTATCGGCAAACGTGGCATCTTGTTGTTTCAGTTGGCACAGCTCATCGATCTGAGGTCGCGCGCCATGCACCAACACCAAGCGCACACCTAGGCTATTGAGCAAGGCGATGTCGTGAATAATATGTTGGAACTGGTCATGGGCGAGGGTATCTCCGCCAAGCATGATGACAAATGTTTTGCCCCTATGTGCATTAATATACGGGGAGCTTTGTCTAAACCAGTTGACGTATTGGTCGATAGAGTCGGTCACTGTGTTTTATCTTTCTTGTGTTAATCCAATTGAGTGTAAAGGCTTTTTACCCTTACAAACAATAATGTTTAATAAATTGCTCGATGTAATTCACCATGGGCTGTATTTGATCATGGGCGAGGAATTCATCAGGCTGATGTGCTTGGTCTATGGAGCCTGCGCCCATGACCACGGTATCGATGTTGGCCGCGGCTAAAAACGGCGCTTCGGTGGCAAAGGCGACGGCTTCAGCACCATGGCCAGTGAGCGCTTCAGCCAGTGCCACCAGTTCGCTGTGCTCGCCGCTGGCAAAGGCTTCTACGCCATCAAACAAACGATAAAACTCGATATGGGTTTTGGTTTGCTGGGCGACACGGTCTAGGCGAGTTTGGATTTGCGCGCGCAGTTCATTGCTGCTCATGCCGGGCATGGTGCGCAGATCAAAGTGCAATTCGCATTGACCACAAATACGGTTGGGATTATCGCCACCATGAATACAGCCTAGGTTCAGGGTGGGACTGGGCACACTAAAAGCCGTGTGCTGGTGGGTGTGTTTGAGCTCGTCACGGAAGCTGATCAGCTCACTCATGACGGTGTGCATGGCATCCATGGCGTTATTACCAAGGTCGGGGTCGGAGCTATGACCCGCTTGACCGGTGATTTTAATGCCTTCCATTAAGATGCCTTTGTGCATGTTAATGGGTTTTAAACCGGTGGGCTCGCCAATGATGGCCGCACGGGCTTTGGGAAGTCCAAGGCTGGCCAATGCTCTGGCACCGGTCATGCTGGTTTCTTCATCGGCGGTGGCCAGAATAAAAATGGGAGCGGTTAGCTTATTAGTATCGACCTTTTCAACCGCAGCTAGCGCTAGCGCAAAAAAGCCTTTCATGTCACATGAGCCTAGGCCATAAAAACGGTTGTCTTTGTCGGTTAAAGTGAATGGGTCGCTTTGCCATTTTTCAATGTTGCATGGCACGGTGTCGGTGTGGCCTGACAGAATTAAGCCGCCAGGGCCTTTGCCTAGAGTGGCCAGTAAGTTGTATTTCTTACGTGCGGCATCGACACATTGAATCTCGACCTTGAATCCCAAGGTTTCACACCAGCTGGCCAATTGATCAATGACGGCCTTATTGCTCATGTCGTATTCATCCAGTGTGCTGGAGATACTGGGCAATGACAGCAAGGTGGCGATGTTTTGTTTGATACCCGGTAAGTGCTTCATGCTCTCAACCTTCAATAACAAGTATGAACAGTGTATCAAAGCGGTTAAAAATGTCTTGGGCTTTCTATGATTGCTACTGAGACTTAGGGGGCTTTCTGCTAAGCTTGGGCGGATAAAAAATAATAAGTGGAAGGCCATGGCCAAAGAAGTCGAACTTAAGCTCTCGTTACCCAGTCATGCCGTTGATGCATTCATGCAAGATGTGGATCTAGGTCAGGCACAAGGTGCGCCATTAGAGCTTGATAACCAATATTTTGATACGCCTGATCTTGCGTTGAATCAGGCCCATGCCGCATTGCGAGTGCGTAAATCTCAACATGGCTATAAGCAGACCTTAAAAAATAAAGGTCAAGCCATTGCCGGTTTGCATGAACGCGGTGAGTGGGAATATGACATTCCAACCAATCAACTGGATTGGTCATTATTTGAAGCGGATATTCAGTTAGATGCCAACCTGCGCGAATGCATCGTGCCTATTTTTAAAACCGATTTCACTCGCCATGTTTGGATCAAACATTTAGGCGAAAGTGAAATCGAATTAGTGCTCGATCAAGGCCTGATTCACAATGAAAATCCAACGGGTGACCATCACCCAGCGAGTAGTCAAAGTATTAACCTGTGTGAAATCGAATTAGAACTGAAGTCAGGTCGCGTAGACGATTTATTTACCTTTGCTATGCAGCTGGCGGAACGTCATCCGTTGGTGCCTTGTGACATCAACAAAGCCGAGCGCGGTTATGGCTTGCTGTTTCCAAGTTTAAGCTTTTTTACCCCTGAAGATTTTCGACAAGCATGGCAGCAAGATCAGTTACCTGTGTTGTCGCTTTTGCAAGAAACCCTGACGCGTTTGAGTAGACATTGGGATGCCTTTTCTCAGCAAGAAAACTGGTGGTCTTTATTGGTCATGCGTCGGCAGGTCCATGCGGTGTGCTGGATGCTCAGTGAGTTGCCCCATTGTCCCGACTCATTGCGAGGTCGTTGGTTGGTATTGCAACAAGATTTGAAAAAGCTGCTGCAACCAGCCGACGTAGTGACCGGCTTGTATGTGGATAACAATAGCCACAGCCGTGGATTGAGTCAGCGTTTATTATCGGTGGTTGCGTCACAATTAAGCGAAGGCCTTGAAACTTGGATGGCAAATAATGGTCTGGGTTTGGCCATGTTGGAATTGGGTGAGTACATGTATGCCCAAGCGCAAGAGGCTGACCATAATGGTGCCCCTTGGATTAATACGTTAATCACCCGTTTGGCTCAAGAACTGGATATCAGTGATGCATCCCTGCAAACCTTAGCGTTTGTGTTGTTACGCTGTGGCGATGAACGCTACCCCGCGGTGAATGAAGTGATTCGCTGCCAAGCGGTCGTGAATGCCATGATTGCGGCCAAGGGTTTGCAAAATGCCATCACTGATGAAACCAGTCGTGCGAAATTAGCCAGCTGGCAACGTCGTTTGACCGTCGAAAAACGTAATTTATTAGATGCTAAGCAGGCGCTCATTGCGTTATGTTGTGACTAGTTAACTTTTTATTTTTGCCAAAGATATTGCTCGCCAGTGCATGGCCAGCTCGGATGCCACTATGAATCAGGTACAAGATTTAAAATTATCCCTCGGGGCCATTACTAACTTGCTTAAGCAAGATGGCCACTTAAGTCCTGAGCAATTGGCTGAAATCAAACAAAAAGGCATGAACGGCGCGTCCCATCCGGCCACGGCCATTCAAAGCTATCAATTCAAAAGTGCCGCCCAGCAAGACTTGAAATTAGATGAAGAACTCATCATGAACTTGCTGGCAAAAGAAGCACAAATGCCATACTTCACCATTGACCCATTGAAAGTGAAAGCCAGCAAGGTCACCCCGACCATGTCATTTGCCTTTGCTAAGCGTCATGGTTTATTGCCAGTGGGCTTAACCGCTGATGTGGTCACAGTGGCCACAGCAGAACCGTTTGATCGTCGCTGGATCGCTGACATTGAACACATCAATCGTCGCCAAGTTGAAATTGTGGTGGCTAAGCCTACGGATATTCTGCGCTATCAGGTGGAGTTCTTTTCGCTGGCGGCTTCTGTCAGTGGTGCCAGTGCGTTACACCAAAAACAAAGTACCAACTTAGAGTCGTTAGTTGAGTTGGGCAGTAAAGGGAACAGTGACGCCAATGACGAACACATCGTCAATATTGTGGATTGGTTATTTCAGTATGCGTTTGAGCAGCGCGCCAGTGATATTCACATTGAACCTCGTCGTGAAATCTCAAAAGTGCGTTTTCGGATTGATGGGGTGTTGCACCCTGTGTATGAATTTCCTGCCACGGTCTCCAATGCGGTGACGTCACGCATAAAAAGTTTAGGTCGCATGAACATCGCCGAAAAGCGTAAACCGCAAGACAGTCGACTAAAAACCCGCACACCCAATGGCCATGAAGTAGAGCTGCGTTTAAGCACTATGCCCACGGCATTTGGCGAAAAACTGGTGATGCGTATTTTCGATCCAGATGTGTTACTGCGTAATTTCAGCGAGCTGGGTTTCAGTAAAGAAGACTTTGCCCTATGGGATTCAATGGTTCATCAAACTTCGGGCATTGTGTTGGTAACAGGCCCCACCGGTTCCGGTAAAACCACCACGCTTTACAGCACCTTAAAGCAACTGGCCACAGAAGATGTGAATGTCTGTACGGTGGAAGACCCCATCGAAATGGTCGAATCCACCTTTAACCAGATGCAGGTGAACCCAACGATCGATTTGGACTTTGCCTCTGGCATCCGCACCCTAATGCGACAAGACCCCGACATCATCATGGTGGGTGAGATTCGTGATAGCGAAACCGCCGAAATGGCCATTCAAGCCGCGCTCACGGGCCACCTTGTGTTATCGACTCTGCACACCAATGACGCGCCAAGTGCGATTTCTCGATTACAGCATATCGGCGTGCCGCATTATTTAATTAAAAGTGCGGTATCCGGTGTGATGGCCCAGCGTTTGGTGCGAACCCTATGCCCGCACTGCAAGCAAAAACAAGCCACAAATACTAAGATGTGGGATGAGCTGGTTCAGCCATGGAGCGCCAAAGCACCAGAGTTTATTTACGAGCCAGTGGGTTGTTTGGAATGCCGTAATACGGGTTACATGGGCCGTGCCGGGCTCTATGAAGTTATGCCCATGAGTGATACATTGGCAGGGCTTATCCAAGTGCAAACAGATATGGCGCAGTTAAGACGCCAAGCAATGAAAGACGGTATGCGTAACCTGCGATTAAGTGGGGCGCAGAAAGTGGCGGCAGGACTGACCACCATAGAAGAAGTATTGCGAGTTACCCCCAATGAAATGGGTTAACCCAAGGATCGACAGCAAGCCACCGTTATTACGTCCGGATTCCGCACCCAGTCTGCTGGGTGCCATAAAAAAAGGTAAACCATAATGGAAGTGCCGGCCATTATTGACTTAGAGGCGTCCGGATTTGGACGCGGCAGCTACCCCATTGAAGTGGGTATCGCCCTTGCAGACGGCTCTGTCCATGCGCTGCTGATCCAACCTGCCGAAGGCTGGGACCATTGGGATGACAAAGCCGAAGGCATTCATGGCATTAGTCGTGATTACCTGCTGGAACACGGTAAAAGCCCCCGCGAAGTGGCCATATATCTCAACGATTTATGTGGTGGTATGACCCTCTACAGCGACGCCTGGAGTTTTGATAGCTCATGGTTAGGTCGCTTATTCGACGAAGCTGAAATTATCCAACGCTTCAAGCTTGATACCCTCACACGCTTACTGACTGAAGCCGAAATGACGGTTTGGAGCGACACCAAAGACGCCATGGTGAAGCAGCTTGGTTTAGAGATGCACCGCGCAGCTAACGACGTGACGCTGCTGCGTGAAACGTATAAAAAGATTAAAAGCGCTTAGGGTGATCGTTCAAGCCTTATTGTTCACGTCTTTTCGTTAAAGTTAAAATGAACGGACTGTCTATCTAGCGCCCATAAAAAACCGCATGTGTTGCCACATGCGGTTTTTTGTATCGTGATATTGAACGAAACCCTAGCGGTTTTTCAACGCTCGCATATCACTTTGCACGTTACGGTGAAACCTGGTGGTATCACGTTCATTTGCGCGTTTTTCTGCAAGTGTCGCCGAGTTCAATGCTTGTTCACGCATGAGTTTGCGGTAGCTTTGTAAGCGGCGCAGTTCCAAGTCCCCATCATCAATGGCCGCATTGACGGCGCAATCCGGTTCACCTTGATGTTGGCAATTGGTAAAGCGACAACCTTTTGCTAATTCCGTAATGTCAGAAAAGGTATGTTGAATCCCATCTTCACAATCGGCTAATTGCAGCTCACGCATTCCCGGTGTGTCCAAGAACAAACCACCTTGTGGCAAGAAGTGCAGCTGGCGTGACGTGGTGGTATGTCGGCCTTTGCTGTCATCTTCTCGAATCCCTTGGGTGGCGCTGGCGGTTTCATCATCGACGCTTAATCCTTTGAGCGTATTCACCAAGGTGGATTTTCCCACACCGGATGAACCCAATAGCGCGATGGTTTGTCCGCTTTTACACCAAGTTTGTAAGCCTTTTAAGCTTTCGCTATCCAGAGCGTTAACCACCTCGATCATCAGGTGATGATCGAGTTTGCGCAGCGGCTCAAGATAGGCGTCAATGTCATCACATAAATCCGCTTTGGTTAATACCACTACTGGGTCGCTTTGTGCCTCATGAGTGATGGCCAGATAGCGCTCGATGCGGTTTAAGTTAAAGTCATCATTTAACGACGCCACAATAAACACGGTGTCCACATTGCTGGCAATGCTTTGCTCATGCACTTTTGACCCACTGGCTTTACGTGAAAAATAGCTTTGTCGCTCAAGCAATCGCTCGAACTGACCTTGCCCATTTAACAGTACCCAATCGCCCACGGTGAGCGGTGGCATGGATGGATGGACAGCCAACACGCCTTCGCCATCTTGTGAAAAGTAATGGTATTGGTTGCGGTGGTGTTCACTGATGCGAACAGGGTGAAACGATTCGAGTTCTTCAAAGCTGAGTTGTGTTTGAAAAAATCCGCGCCAGCCAAGTTGTGGCAGCGTAAAACATGTATTCATGTATAAACCCCAAGTAACCTAGGTTACTCGTTAAAAATTAGTAAAGGGGCAAATCCCCGGTAAACCGGAAAACCAAACGTTTAAGCGCTGGGTTTCTCCGTAAGGGTTTTACATACAATCATCAACATGTTCCTCTTTAGTAGTGGTTGGAGCCTGTATAGTAGTCTTTTTTTTGCGGTCGTCTAGAGGCTGCAAATGTTATTTTTGTTAACCGTGTTTCATCTCAAATGCTAGTGCGCTTTCGATGTCGGGATGCTTGAATTTGAAACCGTGTTTTTCAAGCACAACCGGCAGTACGCGATTGCTGCCCAGTAATAATAGATCCCCCATTTCACCAAAGACGGTTTTCACCACAAACGCAGGCATGGGGAAAAGAGTGGGGCGATTTAGGGCACCGCCTAGAGCTTTGGTGAAGGTGTAGTTACTCACAGGGTTGGGCGCTGTCAGGTTAACAGGGCCTTCAATACTTGGCTCATTTAATACGAACTCAATGGCGCGTAGCTCATCTGTCAGACTGATCCAGCTCATGAACTGTTGGCCACTGCCCACCTTGCCGCCCAAACCCAGTTTAAATGGCAGTAACATTTTTTTTAGCGCGCCTCCTTTTGGGGTGAGCACCACACCGCTGCGAATAAATACAGTACGTACACAGCTATCCTCAATGGCTTTGGCGGCTGCCTCCCATTTAGTCACAATCTCGCTTAGAAAATTACGCCCTGGCGTGGATTGTTCATCCACCGGTGTGTCGGCGGTATCACCATAAAAACCAATGGCGCTGGCATTAATAAACAAACTGGGCGGGTTTGCACGACTGGCGATGGTTTGGCTTAGTAGTTCGGTGCACGTGACTCGGCTGTCAATGATGTCTTGTTTGCGTTGCTTGCTCCATGGTTTATCGCCAATGTTGACGCCATTGAGATTAATCACGGCATCCAGATGAATGTCGTCATCTAGGTGGATCAGACCTTTTTCAGGTTGCCAGTAAAAGCTGCCGCTGCTGCGACCGCGATGCAGAATATAAACCTGATGACCTTTGCTTTCTAAATACGGGCGCAAGGCCGTGCCTACTAAACCGGTGGCACCACTAATAAGAATGTTCATCATCGTCACTCAATATGCAGGTATGTAAGTATAGTACGTGTGAGAGGATAGTTTGGATGGCCTATCTATTTAGGGATATAGGATCGCTCTGCCAATATGAACCATACTGTGAATTATTTATAAGAGGCTTGTCATTATGGCGGCTCAAGGCATTCATCCTGCACATGTTCAGTCCATTTATGAACGTGAACATGCGCGTTTTCATCAGGCCAGGCCAAAGTCTGCAGCACTGCTTGCTCGTGCAAAAGGCCATATGCCAAATGGGGTACCCTGCGCATGGATGGACGGTCTGTATTTCCACGAACCCATGTTTGCCAGTCACGGCAAGGGTGCCTATTTCTGGGATGTGGATGGCCATGAATATCTCGATATGAATCAAGCGGACTTGAGTATGAACTGTGGTTACGGTCCCCAAGCATTAGTGGACGCGGTGCAGCAACGGGTGGCCACTGGGGCGCAGTTCTTATTGCCGGTTGAAGACAGCATCGAAGTGAGTGAGGCGCTCGCTGAGCGTTATCGCTTACCATTTTGGCAGTATACCTTGTCTGCTTCCTCGGCCAATATCGAGGCCATTCGCATTGCACGTGCCTATACTCAGAAACAAACGGTGTTGGTGTTTAACGGCAAATATCATGGTCATATAGATGACACCATGGCCGAGCCTAATGATGATAGCCATTTAGGGTTTCGTCATAATTTTCATCAGCACACGGTGCACGTTGAGTTTAATGATTTAGAGGCCGTGGCTAACGCGTTTAAACATCACGATATCGCTTGCATCATCTGTGAACCGGCCTTGACCAATATTGGTGTGGTGCACCCGCAGCCAGGCTTCTTTGATGAATTAAGGCGCCTATGTGATCAAAACCAGAGCCTACTCATCATTGATGAAACCCATACTCAAATTTGTGCGTGGGGTGGCTTAAGTCGCGCTTGGAATATCCAAGGAGACATGCTGACACTGGGCAAAACCGTGGCTGCGGGCATTGCCACCGGCGTGTACGGCATGACGAAAGAGATTGCGGGTTTTGTTGCCAATCACTTAGAAGCGGATAACACCATGGACACCCGCGGAGCAAATGGCAGCCTAGCCTTAGGAGGCACGCTATTTGGTAATGCATTGTCTATGGCAGCGGCAAAAGTTGCGCTGAATGAGATATTAACCAAACCAGCTTATGAAAAATCCACCCTGCTTGGGCAGCAGTTGGCTAAGGGTTTACAGGCATTGTTTGATCAACACGGTTTACCATGGCGTGCACAAAGCTTGTTTAGTCGCAGCGGTTATACCTTTGGCCCGCAGTTACCAAACCAAGGTGGTGAGGTCGAAAAATACCACGACCCCATTTTATACAACGCCATGCGCGCCTTTTATGCCAACCGTGGCGTGTGGGAGTCCATCTCGAGTGCTGGCCCTGCGGTGTCGTTTGTGATGGAAGAAACAGACATCGCATTTTATTTGTCAGTGGTGGATGAGTTTTTAACCGAACTGGTCAGTGCTTAAGGCATAAAAGCCGATGATGTCATTCATCATCGGCCAATCATTATGCGTGTTCTGCTTGATTGGGTTCGCTTAAAAATAAAAAGAATTCTTCTAAACTCATGACCCCCTCCTAAACAGATGTCGTTTTTTTAAGGGTGCAAACTTGGTCGCCATAGTAATTGTTACTGTAGTTACATTGCACGGTCGGTTGTGCATGGCTTGCCTGTTGCGTGCGTGATTTACGTACTAAGCGTTTCAAGAATGTCATTGTGTTCTCCCCTTTGATGAGCGGTGTGGTTAACCCTTGCTTGATAATCAATATAAGGTGCAGGTAAATCTTTTGATAATTGATTGTTACTGTTTGGTTGATAGTTTTTAGCTATTATCTTGAGCTATCGATAGGGTATCTTTAATTGTTTTTGTTAATCGTTAGCGCTGAGGCATAAAAAAGCCGGTCAAAGACCGGCAAATAAGAGAACAACCTATTCAGTGGGTTACTGGCTCACAAGGTGTTGGCCTTCATCTTGGTAATAGGCTTTTACCCTTGGGTTCATGATGGCTTTCCATAATGGTGGAAACAGGGCAATCACGAACATAGTGGCATAACCAAATGGCAGTTGTGGGCTGTCTTCATGGTGACGTAATACCTGATAGCGACGTGCGGCATAGGCGTGGTGATCGCTGTGGCGCTGCAACTGGAATAAGAACATGTTGGTTAAAAAGTAATTGCTGTTCCAGCTGTGCTCAGGCGTCACACGTTCGTATTTGCCGGTGCTCATTTTACGGCGATGCAAACCATAGTGCTCAATGTAGTTAATGATTTCTAACAAGGTGAAGGCCACGAAGCTTTGTAAGAAGAACACGCCTACGCCTATCCAAAAGTTGCTACCTAATAATTCAAAGAAGCCACCCAATAGCACGCTTACTAATACTGAATGCAGGTAATACCAAATAAGTTCATTGTCTTTGCTTAAAAGGGTTTTGCCTTTTTTTGCTAGGCGCGCTTTTTGAAGTTTCCAGGCGTTTAAAAAGTTATGTATGTAGGCGTTTGGCAAAAACTGGTAAAGGCTCTGATTATAGCGAGAAGAGCTTGCATCTTCTGGCGTGGAGACATGCACATGGTGGCCATAAACGTGTTCAATCTTAAAGCCGGCATAACTCACCAATGATAATAATAAACCACCGCTGATTTGTTCAAGCTTGGTGTTTTTATGAATCAGTTCATGGCCCACGTTAATGGCAATAATACCGCCCACTACCCCCAGCGATAATACGTAACCGATCTGACCAAGTAGGCTTAATTCAGGCCAGTTTAATAACAAATAGCCACTGCTAAAGAGACAGATGAAATACAACGGCAAGCACGACAATGTTAACCAGCGATAAAACGCTTCTTGATTCATGCCCGGTACCTGATCTTCTTCAGGGTTTACTGGGTCTTTACCCAAGAGTAAATCAAAAATTGGTACAACAACGTACACCACGATCATTGGGAAAAAGGCGAACAGGGTATGCAGGCCCGTTTCATGGGCAAAGTAGTAGCTGGCTGCTGGCAATAATAACGGCAGTAGGTAGATGAAATAGCCGTATTTTTTCAGGGTTAGGGCCGTTTCGGGCTTCAGTTTGTCCAATATCATGGGGCTCTCCTAGTGTTTTAGGCTCTGCGGCCTATCTCAATATCATGGTTGGTACAGGCTATAGGTTAGACGTCACTTGATAGGATTGTCAAACAATCTGGTTGTTTGATGCAAAATGTGGCGAATTCGACGCATTTATCACCGGTTTTATAGAAGAGAGGGACGTTATTCGAAGCTAAGATGCGGTTTAATCTTGGTCTGAAGGTGGCGCTAGGTATTGTTGCTCAAATTGGTTGAGGGCAATGGCTGGGCACCAGTAGTAGCCCTGCCCATAGTCACAACGCAAGCCAGAGACGAAATTCAGTTCATGTTCACTTTCAACACCCTCCGCCACGATGCTGGCACGATTAGAGTGCGCCAACTGAACAATAGCCGTGACGATGTGCTGCTTTTTTCGGTTAAGGTGAATATCGCGTATGAACGCCATATCGATTTTGATTTCATCGGGTTCTATATTTTGCAGATAGAGCATAGAGCTATAACCTGTGCCAAAATCATCAATGGAAATTTTAAAGCCCAGAGCTTTTAATTGATTAATGGTTTCAATGAAAAGGGTGGGGTTGTCCATCACGGCTGACTCGGTTACTTCTAACGTGAAGTGTTTTGCATCCAGTTTAAATTGCGCCAAGCTATTTTTCATAAAAGGCACTAATTTTTCTTCTGCCATATCCAGTGCCGAGAGATTAATCGAAATGGTGAAGTCCTGTCTGAGTTGTCCAGAGTCTTTTAATTGCCCAAGCCAACGGCAGCATTTAATGACGACCAATTGTGTGATTTGAAAAATCAGGCCGCTTTGTTCGGCCAATGGTATGAAGCGTCCAGGAGAAATGGTGCCTTTCTTTATATGATGCCAGCGGATTAGAATTTCGCCCCCTGTAATGGTGTCGTCATGTAAGTTGACCTGGGGTTGAATATAAATAGACAAATCATTTTGGTTGATCGCCATTTGTAAATCATGAGCCAATGAAATGCGCTGGCTGATGACCTCATCTTGTTTTTCATCATACAAAAGCCACTTTTTGTGGGTTTTAATGCTGCTTAATAATGCTACCTGGGCTTGGCGAAACGCACCTTGAATATCGTTATTACCAAGGGCGGCGCAGCCTAACGTAAACTGAATGCGACTGGTGAGTTGCTTATTGTTGAGGACGGTTTCGGACTCTTTCAGAATGCTATCAATGATATTAGCCAGTGCGTCTTGGGTGGATAATTCAGGCAAATCCACCAAACATAAAATTTGCTCAGCCGGTAAGGCTACCACATAAACCGGTTTGCCAATGGGCATGGGCAATGGAATCGCCCATGCTTGGGATGACAGAAAATGGCTCATGCGATCAGTGTGCTTACGATATAGCTTAGTTAAAACATTCGGCCCATAAAGGCTTACCACCTCACGGAACCCTTGCATGTCCGCAATAATAAAAAACGGGTTTTTATATTGTTGAGTGATGGCTTCAATGTGTTCGGGTAACTTGTTTTTTAAATAACTGAAGTTCGCAATCTTGGTATCAGGGTAATAATACAGCTGGTTAAGTAAGCTGTTTTCCATGTGCTTCATGCGGCTGGCGAGCGCAACGGATAGCAAGAATAACTCCAGTAAGGTGCCAAATAAGAAGGCATGCAGGGTGACGAAGTTAATGGGCATGGCGTTAATGACAGTGGCCATGCCAAAACCAGCACCTAAAAGGGTAAAGACCCATGACAGCAAGAAATACTTAGCAGGAGAGAATCCATTTCTAAGGGCGACAATGCCCATACTGATGCCGTATAGACTGGCTAAAAGTTGAAATACGATAAAAGCTGGAATCATGTTGTATTCGTTCACATACAAACTAGCGACGCCACCTAATGCAGTGAGAATACGAAAATGGTTGATGTAGCGATGATGCCAAGGCGTATTCTTTTTGCCTTGTAAAAAGGCATTTGCAAAATTCACCACAAAAAATATCAATACAAAATTCAAAAACATAATGTTTTGAGCCAGCCATATCTGTATGGCTTGTGGCATGAATAAATAGCCAAACCCGTTTAGGGCGCTGAAATAAAAGAAGGCAACAGAGTGAAATCCCAAATACCAAAGATAAGCTGTGCTTGGGTGCATGGCATAAACTAAGGCGTTATAAATCGCCATAGCCAGTAACACAGCAATCATGCTGGCCCAAAATAAATCTTGAAAGCGCACGAGATTATTAAAGCCATCTTCGCTGTAAATACTCATGGGTAAAATAGCGGGCCCATTATTTTGTTTTTCTATGAGAAGGGTGAGTGTTTGGTTGTTTTGAATGTAAAAAAGAAAGTTTGTGCCGGTGAATGGGGTGCTTGGGTCAATGGTGCGATCCAGTAAACCGAGTTTGGCTTGCCTGATAAGCTTTTCCCCATCAAATAAGTAGAGATTTAAGTGACGCAAAATATGCGATTCAATGGATATGATGCGCCCTTGGCTATACGGGCCATTAAATTGAGCCGTTAACGCCAGTTTGTGCCAGCTGGTGTAAGGGCTAGGTTGGGTCGAAGGCCAAAACTGTTCTGTGGAATAGCTTTGATGTAACCAATATTGGGCGGGTTGACTCAGTGAATCGGTGTTGATGAGGGTGGGCAGTGGCTGACGCAGTTCAATGCGCTTGCTTTCATCAAGCACAACTTCCATGCTAAATGCACTTGGGCTCAATAGCATGAAAATAGCGCACAGTCGTATCACAAAGCCCATAAGGGTGCCCAAGGAAGTATTTCTTCCTTTAAGACTAGCCTATAAAGCCCTAAGGGGCATCCTTGTGAATTAGCCATTTACTGCCTTTAACATCATCCATGTCGGTGCATAATAAACGCTTATTAAAACAAGGCAGTAGGTCGCCACTGTGGTGCGTTACATACAATAACGTGGTGTCTTTTTGCTGTGACAACAGCGTAATAAAGCCTAATACCAGTTGACGATTTGCGTCGTCTAAGCCCTGGCAAGGCTCATCAAGAATCAGTAACGCGGGTTGTTTTATCATGGCTCGACAAATTAATACAAGACGTTGCTCGCCGTAGCTTAATTGATGCAATGATTCGTTGGCCTTATGTTCCAGTTTCACTTGTTTCAACCAGTCTAGGGCGAGTGCTTTCTGGTGATCTTCAACCTGGTTATATAGGCCAATGCTGTCAAACAAACCGCTGATGACGGTGCTCAGTACATTGGTGCTGGCTTTGTAGTTCCACTGCATGGCAGCACTGATGATGCCAATGTGCTGTTTGATATCCCAAATACTCTCGCCACTGCCACGTTTAATGCCAAAGACGGTTAAATCATTGGCGTAACACTGAGGGTGATCGCCGCTGATTAAATTTAATAACGTGCTTTTTCCGCAGCCATTAGGCCCCAGTACCGCCCAATGCTCACCGCGATGAATTTGCCAATCTAGGTTTTCAAAAATTAAGCGATCACTGTAGGCTACTTTGCCCTTGACCAGTGTGACTAATGATTCAATCTTGGCGTCCAGTTTTGGGCTGCAGTGATCTCTTTCTGGCAAAGCAAGGGTTTGATTGTTAAACGTCAAAAAGGCTTTAACGGTTTCACTATTAAGTACGCTTTGCTTGTCACCTTGGGTTAATAATTTTAGGTTGTGCAAGAAACCTAAATGGCTGACCCAGTCGGGCACTTCGTCTAACCGATTTAAGATAAAGAGGACTTGTCGCCCATTTTTGTGTTGCTCAAAGAGGATGTTTTTTAGTGCTTGCTGACTATTGGCATCAAGGCCATCAAAAGGTTCATCCAAAACCAGTAAAGTTTGAGTTTGCAGTAAGGCGCGAATTAAAATGACTTTACGACTTTCCCCTGTACTTAATTTACGAAAGCCTTTATCTAAAAGGTGTTCAATGGCAAATGCGTTTACCCAATGTTGAATTTGAGCTTGGTCATCGCTAACCTCTTGTAGCAACTCGACTACAGGTGTGCCTGGCCAAACCTGATTGGTAATATCACTGTCATCCCGTTCTTGTTCTCGGTCAATCAGTTGCTGCTGCACTTCAAAACTCACGGTGCTTACATTCTGTGTGGTTAGGCCCTCGATTGAGCCTTGTTGATAAGGCAAGTTGCCGCTGAACAAGGCGGCCAATGCGCTTTTACCACTGCCGTTGCTACCAATAATCGCCCAGCTTGTTTGCTTTTCAATGTTCAGTTCATCAATGCTTAACGTCAGGTGCTCCCCTAAGGAAGCTAATATATTATGTAAATAAATCATGGGTACTCGAATGAAAATAAACAGGCGCTAAATAATGATGAGTTAGGCGAAACGTATTAGGGTCAGAGCGACTCAGGCTGTTCGATATCCATTAGCGCCATATCAATGGCTTGGAATTGTGCATCGATCACATGTTTTGCATCTTCGACACCCTTGTTATAAAAAAAGACGCCGACTTCTTTTGCGAAGAAATCCAATAAAAACTCGGCATCAAACTGGCCGATATCTTGATGCAGTTCTTGATCAAAGTAGGTTTTAATCTTATCAACTAGGATGCTTTTTTTCTGTGTGTCTAATTCAATCATAGTCTTCTATTCGTTAAAGCCAACGGCGGACTTTTTGGCAGTATTGCACATATTGGTCGCCAAATTTTTCTGTTAAAAAACGCTCTTCGGGTTTGATTTGAAAGTGTGTGATGTACCACGCAAACAAAAAGGATAACAGAAGGCTGAAGATATTGCCTTGCGCCATACTGAGGGAAATAAGACACAACAGCATACCCACATACATGGGGTTTCGGCTGATGGTATATAAACCGGAAATCACCAGTGTGCGACTTTTATCGGGGGTTCTTGGGTCCACAGTGGTTTTTGCGTTAAAGAAGCTGAAAGCGGCAGGCAAGATAAACAATAAACCCAAAATCAATAAGAAACTGGCGATCAGCGCTTGGCCGGTGAAACTCAAACTTAAGGGTAACAACGAGTTAATGGCCCACATGAGTAAGGCGAATACAAACGTAAGGGGTAATGGTGGTAGTCGTAATTCAAGCTTATTCATGGGTTTGCCTGTGTTTTTCAAAGAAGAGTACCCACATTCATGATGAGGATCAATTTGTACATTTATTAGACTAAAGTCTATTGTATATATTCATCATATAAGTTATTACTAATATTCTAATATACGACCCTGGGGTTGCACATGGCACATATCGTAGTTTTGGGCGCCGGTACTGGCGGCATGGCAGGCGCTTATGAGATTCGTGAAGCGCTTAGCAAAAAAGAGCATCAGATTACGTTGATAAACGAGCGTGAAGAATTTCAATTCGTGCCATCCAACCCATGGGTAGGCGTAGGTTGGCGCGACGAAAAAGAAACCACCATTCCTATTAAAAAGTATGTGAACCGCAAAGGCATTGACTTCATAGCCGCTAGGGTAGACGAGATCAAAGCCGCTGATAATCAATTGCTGCTCAATACAGGTGATAAGGTGGATTATGATTACCTAGTCATTGCCACAGGCCCTGATCTTGCCTTTGATCAGATCCCTGGAGCTGGCCCAGAAGGGTTCACTCAGTCGGTTTGTACGTTATCCCATGCAAAATCCTGCTATGAGAATTTCAAACAATTAATTGAAGAACCTGGGCCTGTGATCGTTGGCGCATTTCAAGGTTCATCGTGCTTTGGCCCTGCTTATGAATACACCTTTATTGTTGAGAAAGCGCTACGAGATAAAAAAATCCGCGATAAAGTGCCCATGACCTATGTGACCAGTGAACCTTATATTGGCCACCTTGGTTTAGGTGGCGTGGGCGACTCCAAAGGCATGCTTGAAAGTGATATGAGAAACCACAGCATTAAATGGATTTGCAATGCCAGTGTGTCAAAAGTGGAAGACGGCACCATGTATGTCGATGAATTCAACGACAATAAAGAGTTGATCAAGCAGCATGAATTACCGTTTAAACACAGCATGTTGATTCCACCGTTTCGAGGTGTGCCGGCGGTGGCTAATGTAGAAGGCTTATGTAATCCCAAAGGTTTTGTGATTGTGGATGATTTTCAGCGCAGCCCAGCCTTCAATAACATATACGCAGCAGGGGTCTGCATTGCGATTCCACCGGTTGAAGATACACCGGTACCAACGGGCACGCCTAAAACGGGTTATATGATTGAATCCATGATGACGGCCATTACCGAAAATCTTGTGCATGTTTTGAAAGGTGAAGAGCCAACTAAGAAAGGTTCCTGGAATGCGATCTGCTTAGCCGATATGGGTGACACAGGTGCTGCGTTTGTGGCCATTCCTCAAATACCACCCCGTAATGTCACCTGGTTTAAAAAGGGCAAGTGGGTGCATTATGCAAAAATCGCGTTTGAAAAATACTTTATGCGAAAAATGAGAAAAGGTACCAGTGAACCCATTTATGAGAAGTACACGCTAAAAGCATTGGGCATCGAACGTTTGAAAGATGATTAAAGCTACCCAATAAAAAAGGCGCTTAAAGCGCCTTTTTTATTGGGTGATTATTTAGATCACTCTACGATTTCAGCGTTGTGATAAATATTCTGCACATCATCCAGATCGTTTAGCATATCGATGAACTTCTCGAATAAAGCCACGTCATCGCCTGTTACTTCGGTTGTATTTTGCGGAATGAATTGTATTTCATCCACGTCAAATTCAACTTCACCCAGAGCTTCCGTGATGGCGGTTTTGGCTTTAAAGTATTCAGTGTGGGGCGCAAATACGGTGATTTTTCCGTCTTCGCATTCGATGTCGGTCACATCAACATCGGCTTCCATCAGAATTTCTAGAATGGCTTCTTCGTCCTCACCAGCAAACACCAAAATCGCACTGTGGTCGAACATGTGGCTTACGGCGCCAGAGGTACCAATCTTACACTTTGTCTTGGTGAAGGCTTGGCGCACATCACCAAAGGTGCGGTTAGGATTATCGGTTAAGCAGTCCACGATCACCATGGTGCTACCTGGGCCGTAACCTTCATAGCGGGCGGTATCAAAATCTTCACCGCCGCCGCCTTTGGCTTTATCAATGGCTTTATCAATGACATGCCCTGGCACCTGGTCTTTTTTCGCTCGATCAATCAAGCTGCGAAGGGCCAGGTTACCATCGGGATCAAGACCACCTTTTTTAGCGACTACATAAATTTCACGGCCGTATTTGCTGTACACCTTGGCTTTGGCGTCAGATGTTTTGGCCATGGACTCTTTACGGTTTTGATAGGCGCGACCCATTATATGCTCTCGTTGATTTCTAAAGGGGCAAATTCTACCTGTAAGGCGGGAACTAGGGAACCTCTGCTCATCATCCTAAATTTACCTGTCTTTAATTTATATTAGTATTTACTGATATAGATCAGTATCTAGCCTCCGCTATTCATGTTTAATGCTGCTTAAACTGGGGTGTAAGTGGCTGATGACGACTTAAGTTGTTTGAAAACTGGCCTTTTTCTTGACTTAAATCATATTGGGTTCATAATTTTCAGAAATTTCTGAAAACTTAAAAGATACCCTCCTATGGAATTACCAGAAAAAGCCAAGGTATTTGTTTTTCACTTTGGTGAGATGGGCAGCCGCTGGGGCTTTAATCGCACCGTTGGGCAGATATTAGCCCTGTTGGTGATACACCCAAACGCCTTAAATGCAGACCAGATCGCTGAAACGTTAAAGATCAGCCGTGGCAACGTAAGCATGGGGTTAAAAGAACTGCAGTCTTGGCGCTTGATTCAGCTGCAACATGTGGCAGGTGATCGCAAAGATTATTTTGTGACGGCAGGTTCCATTTGGGACATGGCAAAAACCGTGTTTGAAGAACGCCGTAAACGGGAAATAGACCCAACCATGTCGTTATTGCGCGCTAATTTGTTAGAGGAAGCGCAAAACGAAGATGAAGCGTATGCGCAAAAGCGCATTGAAGAAATCCATGATTTATTAGAGTTGCTCACCCAATGGGGTGACCACTTAAATACGTTAAGCCCTGAAAAACTGGAAAGCCTAATGAAGTTAGGCTCTGGCATTAGCAAGCTTCTCGATATGAAAGATAAAATTATGGGCAAGAAAAACCCTGAGTAAAAATAGGGACGGCTGTGCAAAACGAACAACCTAAATCGATTTTTAAAATTCCATTGATACGAGAAATCACCGTCGTTTTGCTTATTAAGCTGGTGGTGATTTTCGCAATTAAATGGCAATTCTTCTCAGACCCGGTGGATTTAACGCAAGCCAGCAACAGCGTTGAGGCACAAATGGGTTTACCGAATCCACCTTCTATTATTAAACACACGGAGAAAAACGATGGATGATACAGTTGTTGATCTGTCGCGGTTGCAGTTTGCCATCACGGCGTTTTATCACTTTTTGTTTGTACCGCTGACCATAGGTTTGGCGTTTATTCTGGCCATCATGGAAAGCGTTTACGTGATGACGGGCAAGCAAGTCTATAAAGATATGGTGAAATACTGGGGTAAGTTATTCGGTATTAACTTTGCGCTGGGTGTGACCACGGGGCTGACCATGGAGTTCCAGTTTGGTACTAACTGGGCTTACTACTCTCACTATGTGGGGGATGTATTTGGTGCACCGCTGGCCATCGAAGGCCTAATGGCTTTCTTTCTCGAATCCACGTTTATTGGTTTATTTTTCTTTGGTTGGGACCGTTTAACCAAGTATCAACATTTAATGGTGACGTGGTTGGTGGCCATTGGTTCAAACTTATCGGCCCTGTGGATTTTGATTGCCAATGGCTGGATGCAAAATCCAGTGGGTGCCGAGTTTAACTTTGAAACCATGCGCATGGAAATGACCAGCTTTTCAGAATTAATTTTTAATCCAGTGGCGCAAGTGAAATTTGTGCATACAGTATCAGCAGGTTATGTCACGGGTGCCATGTTTGTATTGGCGATTAGTGCATATTTCATGTTGAAAAAACGTGACCTACCGTTTGCCCGACGCTCTTTTGCCATTGCTTCTAGCTTTGGCTTAGCGTCTATTTTATCTGTGATTATTCTAGGTGATGAATCCGGTTATGAGTTAGGCGATGTTCAGCGCACCAAGCTTGCGGCCATAGAAGCGGAATGGGATACCCATGAAGCCCCAGCTGCCTTTACTCTTATTGGCTGGCCAAACGAAGAAACTCAGCATACGGATTACGCCATTAAAATTCCTTATGCGCTGGGTTTAATCGCTACACGCTCGATTGATGAAGAAGTCACTGGTATTAAAGACTTAATCAGTGAGCACGAAGTGCGTATTCGCTCAGGTATGGGTGCATACGGCATCTTACAAGAACTGAAAGCGGGTAATGATACGCCAGAAAATATCGCCGCATTCAATGAAGTGAAAAAAGATTTAGGTTATGGGCTATTGCTTAAGCGCTACACCGATAACGTGGTGGACGCATCAGAAGAACAAATTCAAATGGCTGCACAGGATACCATTCCCCGTGTTGTGCCTATGTTCTTCACCTTCCGCATTATGGTGGGCCTAGGCTTTATTATGCTGTTCTTAATTGCGGCATCATTTTACTACTCGGCGAAGCACACAGCTGAACATCAACGTTGGTTATTGAAAGCACTAATTGTGTGTTTACCCGCCCCTTGGATTGCCTGTGAGATGGGGTGGTTTGTGGCGGAATTTGGTCGCCAGCCTTGGTCAATTGGTGAGATCTTACCCACCGCACTATCGGTTTCTTCACGCAGTGCATCCGACTTATGGTTAAGTTTAGGCGGCTTCATTGTGTTTTATACGGGCCTGTTAATTGTTGAGATGTATCTGATGATCAAGTTTGCACGCTTAGGTCCAAGTGCCTTGCATACTGGTCGCTATTTTTGGGAACAAGAAAAAACAGGTGGCATTGAAGCGGCCGTGCCTCAACAATCACGCAAAGATTTAGTGTAAGGAGCCATCATGGATTACGAAAGTTTAAAACTGATTTGGTGGGTGCTCATTGGCGTACTATTGATTGGCTGGGCGGTGACCGACGGCTTTGACATGGGCGTTTTAAGTTTATTAAAAGTGGTAGGGAAGACCGATAACGAGCGCCGTGTGATGCTCAATACGGTAGGCCCACACTGGGATGGCAATCAGGTATGGTTCATTACAGCTGGTGGTGCCATTTTCGCGGCCTGGCCTGTGGTGTATGCCACTGCCTTTAGCGGTTTGTATTTCGCATTGTTACTGGTGTTATTTGCCATGTTTTTTCGACCGGTGGGTTTTGAATACCGCTCAAAAATTGAAGAAGTAAAATGGCGTAATAACTGGGACTGGCTATTAACCATAGGCGGAGCGGTACCTTCATTGGTATTTGGTGTGGCATTTGGTAACTTATTTTTAGGTTTGCCGTTTACCCTTGATAACACTATGCGCAGCTTTTATGACGGCGGCTTTTTTGGCCTGCTCTCACCGTTTGCCTTATTGGTTGGCGTAGTCAGCTTGGCCATGCTGGTGATGCATGGTGGAGCGTATTTACAAATGCGTACTCAAGATGAGTTACATGAACGCACACGTAAAGCGACCCTGGTCACGGCATTAGTCACCCTTGTTACGTTTATGTTTGCAGGTGTTTGCTTGATGTTCTGGGTGGACGGTTATGTGATTACCGATATGAGCAAAGAAGTAGGCCAAGCCATGACGCCTATGGCAAAAACTGTTACGACGATGCAAGGTGCTTGGTTAAATAATTACACCTTATACCCAGTGACCATAGTTGCACCGATTCTCGCATTTGCAGGCTTATTGTTGACGATGTTTTTTACTGTGATGAATAAAAGCGCCCTCACATTTGTGGCCAGCTCAATTGCCATCAGCAGTATTATTTGTACCGCAGGGTTTAGCTTGTTTCCTTTCATTATGCCTTCGAGTATTAATCCTCAGGTGAGCTTGACGGTATGGGATGTGGTTTCCAGTGAAAAAACCTTAAATATCATGTTTATTGTCGCGATGATTTTTGTGCCGATTATTTTGGTGTATACCACGTGGGGCTACTACAAAATGTGGGGCCGTATCAGTACCCAACACATTGAAGACAATAAGTACGGCACTTATTAACCGCATCAACTTGATGCGATTGTCATGGGCCATATATTTAGCCCATGACACAATTAGATGAATAAATGTGAGGTAATAACAATGTGGTATTTTGCTTGGATTTTAGGTGTATTGCTGGCGTGCAGTTTTGGTATTTTAAACGCACTTTGGTTAGAGGTGAATGAAAACCTAGACCGCGAACCCGACTTAAAAGATTAATCAGTTGTATTAATAAACACAGAATTAGGAAAGAATATGACAGATGACAATATGTTAACTAAGGTGCTGGTAGGCTTGAATCATCCGTTAGCCCGTGTGTTATCGTTCATTTTTGGTATCGGCTTATCTGTGTTTATTTTATTGTTTCCGCAACATATTGCCCGTGATCTAACCGAGTTAGATCACGGCTTACTAAGTTTGGTGATGCTCGCCATGTGCGGCTGCTTTGTGCATGGTGTTGGCTTTAAACCTTATAATATGGTGGCTAAAACCCTATTTAGCCCCATATTATGTTGGCCCGTGGCGGGCCTTGCGGTTTGGATGTGGGTGCTTTAAACGTTAACTTTTCTTTGCGTAAGGAAAGTTCAAATTAATGGAAGTTGGGCGAAGATAGCAGGTTGTAACTTCTTCAAATCCAATAACCTGTCCATTAACGATCTCTATTTCGGTTGTCACCGTTTTATAGCTGTCACCTAGACACTCATCGTCTTCTATAATATTTGTATTGCCTAAAAATAATTCATTATTTCGAACGTAAGCAATTTGTTTTACCAGAGGGTTTTTTTCTCGGTCATAGGTTAGATTTATCTGATATGCAGTGAGTCCAGTTTCGGTGGTGATGATTTTATCGAGAACCTCAAGGTTGCCTGTATTTTCAGTTAAAGTGTATTTACCCTCACTATTTTTATTTGAGATAAGCTCGTTAAAGTTACTGCCTCTGAAGTTATAAATAATATCGGATAATTGTCCATTGCTTGGAAATTCTTCTGATTGCCAAGTGCCTTCTAAAACGCTGTTTTCATCATCTTCAGGGGTGCAGCCTAGTAACAATAACGGAATAACAAGAGATATAGTTTTACTGAGGTTCATATAGATAAACTCGAGAAATAAAAAAGCCCATTGTAACCTAATGGGCTTTTTAAAAAAGTGAACGTGCTTTAATAACCAGTAATGAAATGTAAAGCCTCTTTAGGGCTTAACCCGGAGGCCATTGCAGCGTACGCCCGCCAATCACATGGTAATGCAGGTGAAATACACTCTGGCACGCCCCTTCACCATTATTCACCACTAAACGAAAGGCCTCGCCAATGCCTGCATCCTCTGCCACTTGATTGGCCACTAGATTTAAGTGGCCAAGCACGCTTTTATCCGCCTCGGTGGCATCACACAGTCGAGGTATGGGTTTTTTAGGAATCACTAAAATATGCACTGGTGCACAAGGGTTAATATCCTTAAACGCTAAGCACAGGTCGTCTTCGTAGACGATGTTCGCGGGAATCTCTTTGTCGATGATCTTGCTAAAAATCGTCGGGTCACTGGGCATAGGCTTTTGCATCATGCTACTCCTGATAAAGGGTTATTTTGCTTTCGATAAATTATCGCGCAGGCTGGCCATGTCTCTTAATCGATTAAACCAAAAGGGGGCACCAAGTGAGATCAATATACTGCTAAATATAATCCCTAGCCAATGGCCTATAGTTGCAATGTTTAATGAAAAATAATACTCCGGCCACTGCTCAGGGGTAATTTCAAACATTAATGCGCTGAGTTGGGGTTGTATTTGAATATCTAAGGATTCGCTGGATGGCTCGAGATTCAACTGTTGAGATAGGGTGTTGGCTTGTTGTCGAAAGGCACTGTCATGATTGAGCTGGTTGAGAAGTGAGAAGCAATTGAGCTGGAAAACAAAGCAAATTAAGAATGCGAGAATAATACTGAGTTGATGCATCCATTGTTTAAATCGCTGGCTCATGATCACTTCAAGGGTTTCAAAGTGATCGAGTATTTTTTGCTTAAGCTGTTCTTTTTCCTCAATGCTCACATCTTTTGTATTACTGATTAATGATATGAGATCTTGTCGGCCGATATTAGTGAGTTTTAACTTGTTGCCAGGTACATCTAAAGGCAAAGCCGTTGCGTACAAGGTACTAGGAAAGCGTTTATCAAAGTGCTCAAGAATGGTTTGAATAACCTTGTGTTCAACAAAGTCCATATTCTGAAAAAACTGAGTGAGTACGGTTTTAAGATTTTTAAAGCGCAAATTGAGTGCAGCTTGAGCGCCTTGCACCAATGCGGTTATCAACAAGCTAAACAGCAGCATAACCGCAATAAAACCAATGAGAATACCCAGTACGTCCATTAACATGGTGATTTCCTTATGATCATAAATGGCGGCAAGTATGCCAGCGTATGGGGTTGCGCACTAGTGATTGCTCACACTGTAAGATGAGGTTGTCTTCGCGGGTCAATATTCTGTGCTAGATTAGCCTTGCTCTGTATTTGTGCGCACATTAGTATCATTCGTCAAATGTATACAGGGTAAAGATTTATGCCAGTCAACGATGCTTGTTTAGAAAGCAGGCCAAACGTAGCGGTTATTGGCGCGGGGTTGGCGGGTTTGTCAGCGGCATGGCTATTAAGTAAGCAATATCATGTCACCTTGTATGAACGCCATGAAAAAGCGGGCATGGGTGTATTTACATCGGATTACTCGTCAAATGGCATCCATAGTCGTATCGATATTCCTTTAAGAATCTTCACACCCAGTTATTATCCGAGTTTGTTTGCCTTATACGACTATTTGGATATTGAAATGGAGGCCAGTGACCATGCCGCCGTCTATCAATATTTATTGCCAAACCAAACCATTAAGCCCTTTTTCCAGTATAAAAATAGTAAATGTCTTGGATTTAAATTCAGCTTTCTTGCACTGAATACTTTGAATTACAAAGGGCTTGTACTGACCTTGGCTCAATATCGATTTTTTAAGACGATTCAATATGATGTAAAACACAGTGATGATTTATCAAGTATCACGTTCAGTGAATATTTAGTCGAGAAAACTTTTAACCCTCGGTTCATCAATGAAATGCTGATGCCAGCATTAGCGGTGACGCTTACATGCGACTTTGAGTCGGTTGGTCAGTACCCTGCGGATTTAATTTTAGATTATTTAACCTGTGGCGTGATGCAAGAAGGCATCGTTCGAGCAAAGCAAGGTGTTGATGGAATTGTGCCAAAACTCACACAGGGCTATGACGTCAAATGTGCCCATGAAGTGGTTTCGATTCAGTCACAACAAGATACTGTGCTTTTGACGATAAAAAACAACATATTAGATGAGCAGTTCGAGAAAGCATTCGACCATGTGATTGTTGCCAGCCAAGCGGATATCGCCGCTAATATGTTATCGTTTAGTGCTGGGGCGTTTGATCAGCAATCGGCATTGCTAAAGCGTATCCCTATGGAAACTTCCCGCATGGTGTTGCATACGGATACGAATTTAATCAGCAATACTAAACGGGCCAGTCCAGTGAGTTATCTGTTAGCCGATTCTGAATCCCGTGCTGCCACCACTGTGGACTTAACCAAAGCATTTAGTACCTATCAAGATCAACAGCCCGTTTTTCAAACGTGGCACCCCATTAAACAGCCTGCACCCTCATCTGTCATTGCTCAGGCGGATTTTACACGTCCATTGGTTACCTTAGACAGTCGTGAAGCGGTGGCGGAGTTACAAGCGCTCAACACCCATAGCCGGGTTAAAATATGTGGCTCGTACATGGCGAATCGATTTCCATTATTGGACGCGGCGGTGGAATCCAGTGTCACGATGGCACGCCAGATGGGTGTTGAAATTCCTTGGGAATCTAAGCTTGAAGATACAAGCAATACTGAATCTGCAGCCACAGTATGAAAGGTATTCCCAAACATGAATGGCCTGCCGATTTGGGTGATGAGTTTCATGATTTACAAGAGCTTGCCTTAAATACGGACTTTGAAACGGGTGAATTAAAGGGCAGTTGGGGAAATTTAGGTTATTGGTACAACGAGCAAGGTGACCCTATTCATGGCTATAGTGATGCTGCGCAACAGTTGTCCCATGCACTGGGTAAGTTTGCCAATTTATCATCCAATCAAACGGTGCTTGATTTAGGCTTTGGCTGTGGTGATCAGGTCATTCATTGGCATCAAGCCTTCTCCGTGTCTTGTGTTTATGGTGTGAATTTGTCGAAGATTCAAACCGAGTATGCGCAGAAAAAAATGCAAGTATGGGGTATTGCAGAAAATGCTCATGTTAAACAAGGTAGCGCTGCCGACCCTCAAGCATGGTATGAATTTCCTCGTGATTTTGATCGAATCATCGCATTGGACTGTGCCTACCATTTTTCCAATAAACTGCAATTCTTCCAATTGTGTGCTCATCAGTTAAAGGACTGTCAGCATCAAGACGCTCAGCTGGTACTGAGTGACTTAGTATTGAGTCAGCCTTTAAAGGGACTGTTTAATAAAACCGTACTGAGTTTGATTTGTTATTTGAGCCGGATACCTAGGCAAAATATTAAAACACGGGCTGAATATGAACGTGAGCTTTGCGATGTGGGTTTAGAGCTGATGGATTACAAAGATGTCTCTGAGCGTGTGATGATACCTTTTTCAGATTGGGTATTTATGAGCAAACGGCATGTGAGCAAAATGTCGGGTACCAATACTAACTTAACACGTTTAAAGAACTTGCCTTGGAGTAAGTATGTGGGAACAGCGCTGTTTTTACGATGGGCAAGGCGACATGATATTTTCCAATACGCATTTCTGCGTATTGGTTTGAAACGCCTTTAGTCTAATGACTTGGGTGAATTTCAAGCGGATGAGCGGGTGCTAAGGTGCTTGCAAACAGGCTGCCTTCGAATAACTCTTTGTCATGTAATGCTTCAATCACTCTTTCGGCAATATCCGTTGCCATGGCTTTTTCAAAGCGCACATCCAGCACATAAGCCTTTATTTTTAGGTGATAATAAAAGTCATCCTGAAAGACGGGGAATACAGTTGCTACGATGGGTTTTTTCAAATACACATAGTAACTGCATTTTGCCGCATCTAACGCAATGTTTTTCAGTTTGGCTACCGGAATGCTCACTGGAAAGTGCAAATCAATGGCGACCATCTCATTTAGTTCACCGTTGTTTGAATTGCTAATGGGCATTTTTAAAATATCCGCATTGGGTACGGTGATGACATTATCATCAAATGTGTGCAATTTCGTGGTGCTTAAATCTAGGCTGATGACTTCGCCATAATGCTCACCCACTTGCACCATATCGCCAATTTTAAAACGTGGAGAAATGGCCATCATGATACCAGCGACGAGATTTTTAGCCGCATCTTGTGAGGCCAAGCCCAGCGCTAAACCTAATGAACCCAAAGATGCATAGATCACAGACTGAGGCGGCTGAATGATGCCAATCACAATATAAGAAATGGCCGCGAACCATAACAGCACCCGTAACACAGGGAAGGTCTGCGCTAATTGAATACGGTATTTAGGGTTGTAATTAACAAGCGTATTAATGGCCCAGCGTATACCGACTAAAACCAGCCAGGTGAACACCAAGGTGCCTAAAATAGAGGCTAAGGTCGTGTAGGAGAATAGATCAACAAACTGCTGAAAAACGTTCTTATCCATGGTTCACCTAGTATAAATAATTCATGCTAATTAAGTTGCGAATCACCACGGCAGAAATGATCAGTTTTAAGCTATAGGCATCACTGCGGGCCAGCTCTTCATTTTTATCTAAAATACCCAAAACACGTAAGTGTTCTAGGATCATTTTACTTTCACTTAAACTGACACGAAAAATAGTGTGATGCTCTTTAATAGAAAGTTGCCCATGGGTGCTAATCTCTGCCAGTGTGAATAACTCCAGTTTGGTCAGTTTTTTAAGTGGTGAGATATCAATCTCTTGCGGCGATAAAATAAAAATACTTTGTGGTTTGGTGCCATAGGTAAGATTATTCAAACAATAAAACAGGCCCAGTTCCACGCACCCTTTGCTGCGTTTGGATATGTCATTTACGGGGCTTTTTTCATTGGCTAGTTGATCAATAGCAATATCATTGATGGTATGAAAACCGCCATAAGAAAACCGTTTAATGAGAAGATCACGTATCTGGCTTTCATTAAAATTAGCAATATGCTGCTGGTGGGAAAATAAGTTACCAAATTGATAGCCATAGCTTAATCGGCGCCAGGCTTGTTCTTCGCCGGCTAATATCCATAAATGATGACCCCGACTGGCGAGGATAATTGCACTAAATGTATCGACCACTACTTGTGCATCAAGAGTACGCTGCACCAAGAAGTGAATGTTATCAACGGTAATAACACAAGCAGGCAATTGATTAAGCGCTTCGATGAAGGTATCTAAATTATATTCTTTTGGCTCAATGGCTAATAAGAGTGCCAAGGTATTGATGACATCTTGTTCGCTAGTGAGGCGTCTTTCTAAATTTAATTGCTTGAACGCTTGGTCCTGTTGCTTGAGTTCAGTAGTGAACATGTTTAATAGGGTCGATAGTCCTGTGCCTTTTTCACCATAGATGCCACAGCTGACATTTCGACCACCTTGCCACAAGCGGCAGCAGTCTAATAAAAAGTCTAGGTCTTTGCGCTCTAGCGTTCGTGAGTCTAGACCGCCTAAAGGGCCATCATAAAAAGCACTTTTTAGCCCGGCATCTAACGAAAGATAAAAATCAGACTGATAGAAACGGCTCACTTGATCCAGTGCCACGGAATTGTCTTCTTTTTCAGGCAGCCAGCGCTGTTTTGTCGCCTGCCATTGTTCGGCAAACCATTCTTGTATCTTAGGCATGTGAGCGGTGTCCTTATTCTTGGCTCAGTATGCCAGCGTTTTGGTGCGGGTGTCATTAGGTGTATTCAGCATCCGTGAAGTGAATACTGGATAGGGCTAAAACAGCAACACAGTTAAACTGATGAGAGATGGACGGCAGTATTCTCTTAGAAAAAGACGGTCTGCTGGGTATAAAAACAGATGTTTCGCCATCTACCTTATACCCAGCACAGTATTTAACTGGCTACGTTTATACTGGGTTCATATTAAGCGTGTTTTCGCCAGCAGTGACGATCGCACTTGTGCTGCGAGCATCAAGGCGTTGGAATGATGGGGATAGAATTGTATCCACATAATGCCATTGAGCTTTAGCCTCACTGGCGGTGAATGTCACGGTCATAAAACCGCGATCACGCAAGTTACAGTATTTAAGGTTTTCGATTAACCCAACAATGCCCGCTTCATAGGCTGGCGCAGAAGCAGCCGGAATATTCAGGTAATACTCAAGGCCAGGTGATGAAACCGAAGACGTTGCAAATTCAACTCCCACGTTGTCACCGTTTAAATCTTTAAGATCACTTGCCCAACCGTTGTGAGTGTCACCGGCCAATACCACTAAATTTTTACCGTAAGCTTTAGCGGTTTGTAAAATGGTTTCACGTTCAGCGGCGTAGCCATCCCACGCATCTAAATTATAAGGCACAGCCGGTAACTGCAATTGCGCCATAACTTCGTCTGTTAATTTATGCTGGTTAGCGGAAAGGTAGGCTTTTTCGCCATCGGTAAGTGTTGGGTCACCCGCTTTCATGCGTCCCGCTAATACAGCAAGCGCCCCCAGTTCGCTGTACTGCTCAAGCGTCATTAACGTCAGTGCGACCGCCGCCGGTAAATACATGCTGCCCATTAAGACTTGTTGGCCCAGTATCTGCCATGTGCCGGTGCTGTTACCCAATTGAGTTTGTAGCCATTGCAGCTGCTCTGAGCCCAGCATGGTGCGGTTCGTATCGCTGATGTCCTGAGTGAATGCGGCGCTATCAAATGCGCCTGTGGTTGGGCTGATGTAATTGGCGTAATCCAATTGTTTGTCACGAGCCAATACACGGGTATCGAGCATGTGTAGATCCACTAAATCGCCAAACTGAAAGCTGCGATAAATTTCCAGTTCATTGTCTTGTTTAATGGGGCGAATAGGCAACCACTCAAAATAGGCTTGCAGTGCACCTAGTTTGCGGGTTTCAAAATCCCCTTCCCCTTCGTTGTGATTTTCAGCGCCATCTTTATAGGTGTCGTTAGAGACCTCATGGTCATCCCAGACTGTAATGAAAGGTACACCAGCGTGTAGCGCTTGTAGATCGGCATCGGTGCGGTATTGAGCATAACGAGTACGGTAATCATCTAGGGTGAAGAGTTCACCCACTGGCAGCACTTCACGGTTTAATTGTGCCGCATTATCGCTGGCATAACCGCCGCGAGGGTACTCGTAGATGTAATCCCCTAAATGTAACACCGCATCAAGGTCTTCCATTTGGCTCGCTAGGTTATACACATTAAAGTAACCCGCTGGGTAATTTGCACAGGACATCACCGCCAGTTTGGCGGATGCAATGGCCCCTTCCGGTAGGGTTTTGGTTTTGCCTGTGGATGTGGTGGTGCCGTTGGCGGTGAAACGATAAAAATATTGCGTGCCCGGGGTTAAATTAATGGCATCCACTTTTACGGTGTAATCACGTTGTTGATTGGTGAGGGTATTACCGCTATTAACAATATTGGTGAAGGCCGCATCGGTGGCAATTTCCCACGCGACATTAATAGACGCGGTTTCTTCAGGGGTAACCCGTGTCCATAAAATGATGGCGCTCTGGGTTGGGTCGCCACTGGCTACGCCATGATTAAAGCGAACGCTCACATCACGATCGCCGTCTGAGCTGTTACAACCCATCAGTCCAGAGGAGATGACCGCAGCCCCCACACCCTTTGCCGTTAGGATTAAAAAATCACGGCGTGAAATGCTTTTTCTCATTATGAATACTCATCAGATAATGTGGTGAGCGTCCATAGTATGAGTGAATTGTTAAATTATAGTTAAACGGGCATTTAATAAAAAATAAGATTGTTCGGCCTGTGCAACCCAGCGTTCTTAGCCAAATAGGAATGAAGGCTTCCATTCCAAGACGACCGGTCATATTCTTACTCAATGAGCAGACCAAGACGCAGCGAACACATACGTGAAGCCCTAATCCAAGCGGGCATCGAGCAGTTATCGATCCATGGCTACCATGGTACAGGTATCAAGCAGATTCTCGATGAAGTGAATGTGCCCAAAGGCTCGTTCTATAATTTCTTTGCCAGTAAAGAAGCCTTTGTGGCCGAAGTGATTGCACGCTATAGCCAAGATTTAGTTCAACAACTGCAAGGGTTTGTGGCCGGCGATGGCAAACACTTAAGCCCCAAAGCCCAGCTGCAAACCATATATGAGTTCACCCTTAGCAAGATCGCCAACAGCGAATTTAAGCAAGCCTGCTTGATTGGTGCCATGTCCAGTGAAATGGCTAACCAAAGTGATTTATGTCGCGACCAGCTTAAGGCCGCCACTAAGACCTTAGCCATGTTCTTCACTGAGCGTATTGAGGCGGGGCAACTAGCCGGTGAGTTTCGCCAAGATGTCACCGCCAGTGAGTTGGCCAATATGTATTGGACAACCTGGGAAGGGGCGTTGATTACCCTGAAAATGCACAACCGACTCAAACCCGCCAAAGACACCATGGTCTTAATGCTCAACGTGCTCATGGCGTAACTTATTCCAATGAATTTAAATTTTAATCGTTCATTATTTTTCACACCCAATTAAAAGACGATCGGTCTAATAACAACAACGGAGAACCTAATGTCGCAGACAGTACAGCAAGACCAGAGTAAACATGCACTGACCCTAAACGATGGCTTCACATTAAAAAGTGGTCAGGTGGTTAAAAATCGCTTATTCAAGTCCGCCATGAGCGAGCAGCTTGGGGACAAGCAATGCAACCCCCAACCGGGTTTGGCTAAGTTATATGGGCGCTGGGCAAACGGCGGCATCGGCATCGCCATGACGGGCAATGTCATGGTGGATCGCGGCGCACTGGGTGAACCGAAAAACGTGGTACTCGATGAGCAATCAGACCTTGCGTTATTCAAGCAATGGGCACAAGCGGGCAAACAAAACGGCGCGCACATTTGGCCGCAGTTAAATCATCCGGGCAAACAAATTCCAAGCTTTATTGTGAACGAGCCCGTGGCTCCTTCGGCGATTTCATTGGGCCGTGGCTTAGAGAAAGGCTTCAATAAACCCCGCGCACTGACCGAGCCCGAAATTGAAGACATCATTCAAAAATTTGCAACCGCAGCGCGCTTATCAAAACAAGCGGGCTTTACCGGTGTGCAAATTCACGGCGCCCATGGCTATTTAGTCAGCCAGTTTTTATCTCCCCGTCATAATCAACGTGATGATCAATGGGGCGGCAGCTTAGAAAATCGCATGCGTTTTGTGGTGTCGGTTTACCGCGCCATTCGTAACGCAGTAGGGGAAGACTTCCCCATTGGTATTAAATTAAACAGCGCTGATTTTATGAAAGGCGGCTTTAGTGAAGAAGACTCCATGCAAGTGGTGCAAACCCTCGCCAACGAAGGCATGGACTTAATTGAAATTTCTGGCGGCACCTATGAAAGCCCGTCCATGATGGGTGCCGATGCAAAAAAACCGGTGAAAGAAAGTACGGTTAAGCGTGAAGCGTACTTTTTAGATTACATGGAAAAGGTACGCAAACTAGTGGATACACCATTGGTTGTCACCGGTGGCTTTCGCAGCGCCCCCGCCATGACCGAAGCCCTACAAAGCGGTGCCACCGATTTTATTGGTATTGCCCGCACCACCGCCGTGGATGCCGACTTCCCCAATAAACTATTGGCGGATGACCAATACAGCATGCCACTAGACAACCCAACCACCGGCAATAAAGCCTTGGATACCATGGGCATGTTGAGCATCACCTGGTATGAGCACCAAATGTGGCGCATGGCAAAGGGTAAAGACCCTAAACCAAGCTTAAGTGCAAAAGGGGTGGTATTGAAAACTCTACTAAGCGCCGGTATTTATGCGTTTAGAAAACGCCGTGCTTAATTGATGTTTTGGAAGCTTTGTTACAAGTTCAAAACAAAGGCCCGCGCAAGCGGGCTTTTTTATGACTATTGAAAATACTTATACTATTTGTAAGGTAAGCCAAGTAATGAACAACCTTTGTCATACCCGCGAAGGCGGGTATCCAAGTTAGTTTGTGATTTAGTCTTTATATTTGGCAGAAGCCTCACGAACTTTGCATAGCTGTCTTAGATATATTGAAAGCTTGATCTATACCGTTGGCACTGAGCAATTAAGAATGAACGGTTGTCGAAGTGGGGCACTATTCAAGGTGTAAAGTCTTGATTATTTTAGAAAAAAGCAGCTTTTTTCAGGATTAATCATGAGTGTCTTAGTTATTTCATTTGGATATACGTCTCTCGACATATATCCAAGAATTTAAGGTCACGTGACAGTGTATTAAGATAAACAGTCATACGACGTATATCCACGAAATAGCGCTTGAAAAAGGTGATAATCAGAAAAGAGTACTAGTACTAAAAAAGATAAGTAAATGAATGGGTTGGAGGTATGGAAATGTTTTGTTGCGACGCAAAAAAAGGGACGACATATTTGCCAAAGCGGGCTGGATGCCCCATGATTGCTGCCATATAAAAAAGGAGAGGCGTGAAATGCCCCGGCAAACACGTCACCGATAAAAAGCGTCATGCGACGTTGAATAAACTGTTATGAGTAAGTAAGAGATGAAGCTCTACGATCAAAAAGGTAGCTGGGGTGTCACCATATCGCTAGAACAAGTCGATGAAATTGCTTGCGTAGCTTCAGCCGAAGAAGACGACTTTACTATCGAGATAACTTCGCTTGAGATAAATGTAGAAGTAAGCACTATAAAAAACGAA
This sequence comes from Bermanella sp., assembly GCA_051277445.1. GTDB lineage: Bacteria > Pseudomonadota > Gammaproteobacteria > Pseudomonadales > Oceanobacteraceae > Bermanella. The sequence continues at coordinate 104,785 of JBNMQC010000002.1, forward strand.
AAGGCTCTTAATGTTTGGGTTTACTTTGGCTCTAACCTAGAAGCTGAAAAATACAAACTAGACCCTAGAGAAGTAAAAGGTTTTATTCGGCAACTAAAGGCAAATGGTAATGTTCAAAGTAACTCATAACCAGGCCAGCCAGCATCGCTCCCTGCGGTCGCTGGACCTCGTTTCACTCGGCCGCTGCTGGCGGCGTTATATGAATAAAGGAAAGAACATTGATTAAGAAAATCATACTATCAATAATTTTGATTTTAGTTATTGGAGCAGCTGGCGGCTACTTTCACTTAAGTAACGAAATGGAAAAAGCTTTCCCTGAATTAATGTCTGCATCTAGCTCACTCATGCAAGATGCCTGTAAACAAGAGCAGGCTTGTATTGAAGCTATATCAACCTTCTTTCCAGAATGTAGTACTAAATTTTCCGTTGAGTATTCAGGTTTTCTTTCTTTTCAAGATGACTATATGAGACACATGATCAACACATACAATTGCATTAAAGACGAATCTTCTCTAGATTTACCTAGCTTACTAGATCATTTTATGAAGGAAAAATACGGTGAGCTTTAGTTCATATAACAAGCTTGGGGTACATCGCTTCGCTGGACTTCAGTTGCTTCGCAACTTCAGCCGCAGGCAAGGGCTTTATCTTTTCATGGAGATTTGAGTGTTACGAAATAATGTATTTGATAACGCAAAGTTGTTAATGATCTTTCTTGTTGTTTTTGGGCACCTTATTGAACCAATTGTCAATCAAAGTGAAGTAATAAAAATAATATATAAATCTATATACTCAGTTCACATGCCTGTTTTTATTATTTTAGCAGGAGTATTTACAAAACTAGATGCATCTCAAAGGATAATATTAAAAAACATAAAATCCCTAATTGTTCCATTTGTAGTTTTTACCATTTTATATGAAATATTTAACATTTTAGCTACTGGAAAAATTAGTAATTACAGCTTAAATTGGCAGCCATATTGGATTCTGTGGTTTTTGTTCAGTATGTTTATTTGGAAAACTACTCTTCCAATAATTATGCAATTTAAATTCCCATTAATACTCAGCATAGTGATTTCATTGTGCGCAGGGTATGTTAGTGATGCTGGATATTTTTTAGCTATATCTAGAACTCTCTACTTTTTTCCGTTCTTCGTTTTGGGCTATAAATTAGGTTCATCTTTATTATCAAATAACTTTTTATTAAAAATACCAAGGGTAATATATTTTATTATTTTGTTGGTGAATATTTTGTTTTTCTGGGTGTTTAGCGACCTTCCACATCAATGGCTATATGGTAGTTTTTCGTATAGTCGAATAGGTGATGTAGAGTGGTTTTCTTTTATTATTCGCTCAATCTTATATTTTGTCTCAGTTATATCGTCGATTGCTATTTTGATGCTCATACCAAACTACCATTCTGCACTATCAATACGTGGTCAAAACTCACTGTTTGTTTATGTTTGGCATGGTTTTTTTGTTAAAGTCGGAATGTATTTTGGAGTTATGCAAATCTTAAGTAATTTATCTAATGCACTAGCATTGGTTACTTTGTTTATATCCGCAATCCTAATTACGGCTCTGTTATCAAGCGCCTTTATGGCAAACATTACAAATAGGTTTCTATTAGTGCCCGCTCAGAGGTTATTGCTAATTAAAAGCTAACAAGCTGTTAAACAAGGACAAAAAACAGTTAGTTTTGCTCCTTCGTCGCTAATTTTAACCAACTGTTTTTTGCCTGTTAACAGGGCGCTATATTCACCTGGAATTTGTGGGTAATTTATCCCTTATGTATCGGACAAGGAAGTGGTGAGTCGATGATGAAGTATTTTAAAATTCCTGAGTTTCTTTTTGACGTGTTCGGGGAGAAACAATCACTATTGGAAGTTGGTTGCACGTTAATCTTTGCTTTAGCTGGTAGTTGGGTGGTTTACTTAGTTGCTGGCATGGAGCTAGACAACTGGAAATCAATTTTAGCTTTCCTGGTCATCGCCGATGTACTGGCAGGTTGTATTGCTAACTTCAGCTATGGAACAAATGAATACTATTCGCAGCGTCCAAAAAACCGCCTTATATTCATTGCTATCCATGTGCATATTTTAGTTATCGCTTGGCTGCTATCTGAGCCGCTTGATAGTGCAATGATTATCTGGGGTTACACGATAGTATCAGCATGTGTAGTTAATGCTTTGAAAGGGAAGCGGATTCAATGCTTTATTGCTGCGAATTTAATGTGTTATGGCATATTGTTGCTAATTTATTTGCCGCTTTCAAATTGGTTTCTGATGGTTAGTGTGTTCTTTTTAATTAAGGTGCTATTTAGTTTTTCAGTCGATCACTTTGGTAAGCAGGTTGAAAGGTAGAGTGCCGTGCATATAACAAAGCGTTTAAGGGAGACTCCAAACACTTGCCGGTTTCGCTTAGCGCAAGTATGGCCAGTGCTTGTCACATATTAGGCCAGCGTAATATCGTAAATAGGTAACTCTGCCAGATTTGCTAGAAGGTGCTTTACTAGCGATATCATCTGTTGTTCCTCATACGTCATGGGTGTCTAGATTCATTCCCACAACTAACCTGAAGGCATTAACGTAAATGCTAGGCGCAATGAATGAATCATTCATTGCGTTGCGGCTAAAATCCAGACAATCTTAATGGGTTATTTTATTGAAAGGTGTGACCCTATGCTGTCTTATGTTGGTGCTTATTTTTACGACAAAATCATGCGGGCCACGGAAGAAGCCTGTTTAATTGAATGGCGACGGGATTTATTAAAACAGGTGCATGGCCATGTTTTAGAAATCGGCGCGGGCACCGGAGCCAGTTTGGGGCTTTATCCTCAAAATATGGATATTCAATTACACCTAGCCGAGCCGGATGAGCACATGCGTGCTCAATTAGTGAAAAAGCTGGCCGATTCACATTTTATTGATGCAAGGGTGTTGTCTTGCAGTGCCGAGAGCATCGACAGCGAAGACAATATCTATGATTTTGTGTTTGTCTCCTTGGTCTGCTGCTCGGTTAATGATGTATCCAAAGCACTGGGGGAAATCAAACGGGTATTGAAACCTAACGGGCGGTTATTGTTTCTAGAACATGTGGCGGCCCCTGAAGGCTCTCAGCGTCGCATGTGGCAAAATGTATTGAATGGACCATGGGGCAAACTGGCTGGCAATTGTCACTTAAATCGTGATACCGAAAATAGCTTGCTAGATGCTGGGTTTACGCTTGAACAGATCACTCGTGAAAGCCTGCGAAAAGCCATGCCCTTAGTGCGCCCAAGTATCCGTGGTGTGGCAACAGTCAGTCAAGCCAGCTAGAAACAATCTATTCTCAGGCGTTCATCGTACAAGGGTTACCTGTTTTAAATATTAAGGTTTGGGTGTGAATAAAATAAACAGTAAAAAATTACGCAACAGTAAGTGGACGGCCCTTAAACCCACTCATAAAGAAAAGCATTTTTTGATCACTGAGGTTGAGTACGATGAAGAGGGCAATGTGATCGAGTGTATCTTAGAAGCGGTCATGACTAAGCGAGAACAAGCCATTGATTGGCGGGACTTAAGTGACGACACTATTTGGGCGCAAGGCTGGAAATATTAATCAGTTGGTAATTATTTAATTCAGGATTTTATCCTAATAAAACTTCGTTAAGATACATTAAGTTGATCACGAGCAGATTAAAATGAAACTATTACAGTTACTACTGATTTCGATTCTTCTGATATTGGGTATTTATACTGGATTGGTGGGGGTGAATCATGGATGGAATTTGATTCCCATTTTTTTTGACAATATTCAAGAGGTTACATGGTCAGGTCAATTTAATCTCGACTTCATGTTCTTTTTATTGTTATCGGCTTTATGGACCGCGTGGCGAAATAACTTCACACCTAAAGCCTATGCTTTATCGATAACCGCATTTTTCTTTGGGATTATGTTTTTAGCTCCCTATCTTTTATGGTTGATTCATCAATCTAAAGGTGATTTAAAAGTTATGTTAGTAGGCAATAAATAAGTTCGCTTAAATAAATTATAAATAGATATACTTGAAACAAAAAAACCGCTTATGCCATAAGACATAAGCGGTTTTTTTATGGGACTGAGTTGGCTTTAAACCTGAGTTAACCAACCAAACTTATCTTCTGCGCGACCCCATTGAATATCATTCAAGGCTTGGCGCAGTTTCAATGTGGTTTCGCCCGCTTCGCCTGAACCCACGGTAATTTCTTCGCCGTTATGAATCAAGGTGCCTACTGGTGTGAGTACCGCAGCGGTACCAGAAAGGGCGGCTTCTGTGCCAGGTTTTTGTGCGCGTTCAATTAATTCGTCAACGGTGAAGTTGCGTTCGGTGACGGTCATGCCCATGTCGCGTGCGATGGTGAGAATCGAGTCACGGGTGATGCCGTGTAAGAACGAGGCATCCAATGCTTTGGTGATGATCTCGTTGCCGTCGATCAAAATAAAGTTAGCCGCACCGGTTTCTTGTACGTCGCCATTAGGGCAGAACAGTACTTGGTCGGCGTTGTTTTCTTTACGAGCGCGGGCGATTGGGCCTAGTGCGCTGGCGTAGTTGCCGCCGCTTTTAATCATACCCATGTGAGAGGCACAGCGAGCGCCGTTCTCTTCAAGTAGTAAACGTAATGGTTTAACACCGCCAGCAAAGTAATCGCCTACGGGTGAAAGCAGTACGTATAAAAGCGACGTTTCAGAAGACACGGCCGCTTTGCCGATGCTTGGTTCGGTGCCAATGTGCGTTGGGCGAATGTACATGGAGCCCGGTGCGCTCGGTACGTCGTTGGCATAGAGTGCAACAATGTCTTTAATCATTTGGCTGAGCTGATCTTTGTTGATTTCTGGAAGAAATAACAAGTCCGTGCTTTGAGCCATGCGCTGGATGTTGGCATCCATGCGGAAAATTTTCACGCTGCCGTCTTCGTGTTTGAAAGCTTTTAAGCCTTCAAAACAGGTGCTTGAGTAATGTAAGACATGGGCGCCTGGGTGCAGAGTTAGAGCGTCTGAGGCGACCATGCTGGATGGCGTCCAAGCATGGTTTTCGTATGTTGCTAATGCCATTTTCGGCATGAAAACGGTTCCAAATGCGGCCATTACCTATTCCTAATCGTGTATTCGGGCGACGGGTTAGGACGCCCTTATTCTATTTTGTTTGAGGCAGCTTGTCTGAGTCTCATTCAGGCTGCTCAGTGCTGGTAAGCACTGAATTCATAATCTGTTGCCAAAGTGTTTTAACCGTGTCGATGTGGGTGGTTAACCCAGCTTGGTCGAGCTCATTGGGGTCTAACAGTAACTTTTGGTTCTGCAAGGCCCGACGGTGTGCCAATGAGCGGTAGGCGATATAAGCCTGAATGAGAGCATTACTTTGCTTAGGCTCGATGATGTTATGAGACGCTAAGGTTTCCAGCAGGCGGATGTTATCTGTCCATGACAGGAGTGGCGGATACTGTTCGCAGTTGGCCAGTACGAGGTACTGCACTATGAATTCAATATCCACTATGCCGCCAGCATCTTGCTTAAGCTGAAACTGGGTTTTGCCCACACTTTGGGAGCCAAGATTATCGCGCATTTTTTCGCGCATTTCTCGTACTTCTTGCTGTAGTTGCACGGGATTTCTGTGTTTCGTGAGGATTTGCTCACGGATTTGTTGATATTTGCCAGCAAGCGCCTGTTCGCCTGTGATGACACGGGCCCGAATGAGGGCTTGGTGCTCCCATGTCCAAGCTTCTTGCTGTTGGTATTTTTCGAAGGCGTTGACCGATGCCACGATCATGCCACTGGCACCACTTGGGCGCAGGCGCATATCCGCTTCGTAGAGTTGTCCGGCGCGGGTGGTGGTATTGAGAATGTGGATAAGTCGTTGGCCCATGCGGGTGTAAAATACGCCATTTTCTAATTCGCGATCGCCCTTGGTGTATTTGTTTGGGGTGCCGTTATGTAGGAACACCATGTCTAGGTCAGAGCCATAGCTGAGTTCGATGCCACCGAGCTTGCCGTAGCCCAGAATCAAAAACTCGGGTTCGGTGACGGCTTCCCCTAGGGCATTACTTGGATAGCCGTACTTGTCGACCATTTGCTCCCAAGACATCCACAGGGCACGCTCCAATATGGTTTCGGCTAGCCAGGTTAAGTGATCACTTACTTTCATTAACGGTAAGGCACCGGTGATGTCACTGGCGGCAATTTGCAGTTTATTTGCACTGGCGTAGTGTCGAAGGGCATCCATTTGTTCTTCTAGATCAAGTGGGTCGATGCGCAATAAGCGCTGATCCAGATCCGCCACCATGCCTGCTTTGTCGTTGGGGTTATATAAGTGAGCAGGGTGAAGTAATTCATCCAATAGTAGTGGCGCTTGCGCAATGCTTTTAGCAATCCATGGGCTGGCACCACATAAACGCACCAGTTGCTGCAGAGCGGCGGGGTTTTCACTTAATAAAACCAAATACGCGGTTCGACGCAAAATGGCTTCTAACAGCGGCACTAGGCGCTCAAGTGTGGACTGGGGTTGTTCACATTGCCATAAGGCTTTAAGCAGTAACGGCATGGCTTTGTCTAAGCGTTGTTTGCCGATGGCCTGCATTTTGTTGTCCGCCAGGTCCCGTAATTTTTGTAAGGTGGCTTGAAGCTCAGGGGTATTAATGGGGTCGATGGATTGTTCATCATCGTGTTGCTGGAACCAGATGTTTTGCCAAACCTCTGTATCGGACTGCTCGTCCTGTTCATTTTCGTCGGCCACAATGTTTTTAAAATGTAGGCTGACCTTTTCGCGATGCGAGTTAAGTTGCTGCATGAATGCGTCCCAATTTTCGCATTGCAGGTAACTGGCAATACGAGCTTGGTTAAACTCATCGCTGGGTAAGGTTTGGCTCTGGTCATCGTTTAGACCTTGTATGGCGTGTTCGGTGTCGCGTAAGAAATGATAGGCGGCCAATAAATCGTTTACCGCATCAAACGGCAAGTATTCGTTTTCTTTTAAATAGTGAAAGACTTTAAAAATATTCGGTTGTTGTAGCTCCACTTCTTGGCCGCCACGGATAAGCTGAAAAGCTTGCGCGATAAATTCAATCTCGCGGATGCCGCCACTGCCTAGTTTGACGTTATTGGCCAAATTACGGCGCACCGTTTCTTGGCGAATGCGTGCTTTCATGTCGCGCAGGGATTCAAATGCACTGAAGTCTACATATTTACGATAACTAAATGGGCGCAGTATGGTCATTAACTCCTGCACTTGCTGGGCGTCCCCAGTCACTGCGCGGGCTTTAATCATGGCATAACGTTCCCAGTCTCGACCTTGGTCATGGTAATAGTTTTCAAGGGCGCGAAAGTTCATGGCCAGTGGGCCAGATTGACCATAGGGTCGTAAGCGCATATCGACGCGATAGACAAAGCCATCCTGGGTCACCTTGTCTAAACTTTGTATTAGCGCCTGGCCAAGCTTAGTGAAGTACTCTTGGTTAGAGATACTTTTCTGCCCATCACCTGCCAGGGTGTCACCGTTTTCACTGAAGGCAAAGATTAGGTCAATATCACTCGATAAGTTCAGTTCACCAGCGCCTTGCTTGCCCATGGCAATGACAATTAAAGACTGCGGTTCGCCCGTTTTTTTCGCTACGGGCTGGCCGTAGCGCAATTGCAGTTTTTGATCTAACCATGCAAGGGCACAGCGAATATGAGTGTCGGCTAAAAAGGAGAGTTCCGTCAGGGTGTCCGGTAAGGGCGATAAACGGTTTAAGTCACGATGAATCAAACGCATTTGATGCAGTCGGCGCAGCTCTCTTAGCGCTTTATACAGTTCTGATTCATCTTTGCATTGTTCAAGTTGCTGATTAAATTGACGCTCCACCGTTTCCTGTGACAAGGGTTGGTTAAGGAAATCGTCGCTAAGGAGTTGCAGTGCAATAGCGGGGCACGATTGAAAACTGGTGAAGACATAATCGCTTAACGTCAGGGTTTTCAGTAACGGCTCGCTTGAGTCGATAGGGCTTAACTGAGGCTGGCTAGTCATGAGAGTGGTTAACAGGTCGCGGCGTTTTGATGAAAATTCGATTAGACTATCAGGTACCTGAGACCACATGTGGCGCTTCCTTATTGATGTGCGATGTATAACTAGTAGATTAATCCTCTTAGGTCTATGACGCCAGTATCCTGAGGGGATTTACGCATGAAAAGGAATGTGTTGCTTGTTCTTAATTTGCCATTTTTGGCTATTGTAAGTGCTTAATAGGGAGCGTTGGCGATTGAACAGGGCTTCGTGCTTAATCATTTTCGTGTACGCCTATCAATGGTGACGGTCTTTCATTGATAATAGCTGGCATATATTCTGTTTTAAACTTGAGGGCCCATTGGGCATTGTGCCATAGTGGAAACTCATATTCGTTATGACATCTTATGAAAATTTTACCGTTTAAAAACACCGATGAGCCCCATTTAAATCATGCGTTAGTGGGTTCGGATGCGCGTATTTTGCGAAAGATTAAGCGTACTTTGCTGACCGTCTTGAGCTTAATGATCTTGCATGTGCTTGCTATGATAGGGTTTGAATCGCTCTCTCCATGGCAAGCGGTCTGGTTGACCCTCACGACTATTACAACGGTGGGATACGGTGACTTGAGTGCCAAGACCATGGCAGGGCAAGCATCCACCATTATTTTAATTTTTATGGCGGCCATTACCTTGGTCACTTTTCTCGTGCGAGATTATGTGGATTACCGCATCGCACGCAACGAACGTATTCGCTCAGGTTTATGGGATTGGAACATGGATAACCACATACTGATAATTAATGCCCCTAAGTATAATGCCGACCAGTTCTTTCAGCGTTTGGTGACTCAAATCCGTGAAGATGATGATTATCAGCATGTGGATATCTTGCTGTTAAATACAGAATTCAGCGGTGGTTTGTCCGCGCAATTAAAAGATTTGGGTGTGCGTCATGTTCTGGGTAACGGTAACAATAATGAAGACCTTGCCCGCGCCGAGGCGACCCGCGCCAAACATATTTTTGTGCTGGCCCGTGACGAATACCATGCGGACAGCGACAGTATCAGTTTTGATATTGTGCATCGTTTGAGCGAACTAGGACTGGCCCACATAACCTTGGTGGAATGTGTGGTGGATGCAAACCGCAAGCGCATGTTTGAATTAGATATAAAATCCATTTTGCGTCCTATTCGCTCATACCCAGAAATACTTGTACGGGCCATGGATGCGCCGGGCAGTGAAGTGGTCATAGAAGATATGTTCACGCGTAAAGATGATCACCCAGAGCGTTATAGTATTTGGTTAGAAGGTGAAAACTGGGCGGATGTGGTGGCAGCCATGTTAAGAGCCGGTGTGGGTACGCCCATGGCTTTTATAAATAAAGATGGCGATATTACGGTTCATCCTAGGGGCGATGTGCGCGTTTATGCACAAAGCTTGATTATCTTGGTGAAAAGCGACCAAGTGCCCACGCAAGAAGATGTGACGAATGCGTTTCAGCATGAGTTCCAAAAATTTGCAGTGGAGCCTGATGCGCAATTGAACAGACCGCCTTCAGCACCGACTAGTGATCAATAAATACAGCGCTGTTTATTCAAGTGTTCTAAAGAAAAAAAAGCCGATCAATGATCGGCTTTTTTATGCGTATATAAGTGTGAGGTTTAAGAATCAGACGCTTCTTGTTCGGTTTTATAATGCACAAAGCCGCGCGCCTCATAGTTTGCTTTTGCACTTGGGTGATCCAGTGTGCAAGTGTGCAGCCAAACGCGCTTTGTATTTGGCAGTGCCCAGGCTTGTTCAAGTGCATAGGTAAGCATGTAACCGCCCATGCCTTTGCCGACAAACTCCGGTGTTAAACCAAAGTACACCAGCTCCACATCACCGTTGGCCTGTTGTTGCATTTCGAAATAACCGGCAATGGCACCTTTGTAATGGGCAACCCAGGTATGCAGGTTAGGGTCATTGATGTAGCTCTGCCATTGCTCGTCGGATTCGCTTAATTTATCCGTCCAAGTATAAGGTGCGCCCACATAACTGTATAAGAATTTGTTCAAGGCCCACTGTTTTATTTCACAATATCGTATGTCCAAGCCTTCTATCGCAGGTTTGCCTTTAACCTGCTCAGGGCTGTTCATTTCTAGATAAAAAACATCGATATTAGACATGGGTTACTCTTGCTGACGGGAACGAATTAGGGGCTATGATAAGACAATGGACGGCCGTGTAAATACGGCCGGTGAGTTATTGCCATGTTGATCAGGTTTATGCTTGTTGCGCATTTGACTGGGTGTTCATGCGCAACCAAACGATTAACCCTAGGGTGATGCCGCTACACAGAATGAAGCCAAAAATCAGCGGCATGACAGTGCCATCATAATGTTGCCCAACATAAGTGCCCACCACCACCGATATTAGCGTTTGCACCGTACTGATGACGGATGTGGCGACGCCGGCAATGTGACCAAGTGGGTGTACCGCCAGTGAATTGAAATTGCCAAATAAGATACCAAAACAGAAAAAAGTACTAAGCATGTACAACATGAAGCTCAATAATCCTGGATTTTCATTGACCATTTCAGCGTAGATAAAAAATATAATAGAGGTGCTAAAAACAACCGCTAATGCACCAATGCATAACGTTTGCATGGGTATCTTCATGACCAGTTTAGAGTTGGCGAATGAAGAAAAGCCGATGGCCAAAGCCAGCGCACCAAAATACAAAGAGAACAAGTCTCCGGTGCCATACTGCACTTGTAGAATCTGTTGAGACGAGCTGAGGTAGCCCACAAATGCACCAAACATAATGCCCGCCGCCAATGTATAGGTACGCGCCTCAGGGTGTTTGATGGTCTCGATCATGCCGCGCTTGATATTGGTTAACGAAAACGGAGCGCGTTTCTCTATCGCTAAAGTTTCATCTTGTCGGGTATGCAACCAAATGGCACTGGAAAGAGCCACAACAAACAAAACCACAAAAATAGAGTGCCAGTCAGCAAACAATAAAATCAGCTGGCCAACAGATGGCGCCAAGGCGGGCACCATAATAAATACCATCATAATTAATGACATAATCTTTGCCATTTCTTTGCCGTCATACTTATCGCGCATCATAGCAATGGTGACCACGCGACACGCCGCTGCGCCAAACCCTTGAAGGACACGGCCGATGAGCATGTGGTCAAAGTCTTGGGCAAAAATAGAAATTAAACAGCCAATTAAAAAGATGCCAATGCCAAGATAGATGGCTTTTTTACGGCCGAACGAATCGGAAATGGGACCATAAATGATTAATCCAAAAGCCATGCCCAAAAAGACACTGGAGATAATCAGCTGGCTATCGTTTGCATTGGCCACATTTAAATCTTGGCCAATAATACCAAGGGCGGGCAGCATGGCATCAATGGACAAGGCAACCATAGACATGAGCGCAGCCATTAAGGCGATGAATTCCAAGCGCCCCATGGGCTTTGTAATCTTAGACATAAAAAAACTCGAAGGTGTTGAACAAGCTTAGATGAAACTTGGGGCAGGGGAGTAAAACATATTTAAAGCCATATCGTCAGTCCAAGGCTTAGGACAGACTATTGCAGCGATGCAGGCGGATATGGCCATTTGTCATAGCTTGGCGGTTTGTACAAATGTTTACATATAACCCAACTTTCAGATTGAAGCGGTAGATGACAAATCGTATCATAGTGGCCATGAAACTTACCTTGCACCCGCGCTTGCGCAAACATAATGGCTTGATGGCCTCTATGTTGACACTGGTCATATTGATCAGTGGCAGCTTGCAGTTGGTGCACGATCAATTAATTGATCACCACCATACCGTTGACTGTCCCATGTTTGTCTTGGACGGCAGTGCAGCGGTACCAGAAGCGACCAGCCAATGCATCAGTGCCAAACAGGCACTTGAAGAGCAAGCCTACCACCCTGTCGCTTTAGTTCTTTCTCAGCTTGAAAAACAACAAGCTCGCGCGCCCCCATTGTCACTTTAATTCTGCACGTTAAAGATTGAAATATGACTTGCAGCCTTGGGCTGTGAGTTGCTTTGTGTATTTGAAAATTAAGTGAATCAATATGTACCAGCGATTGTTTACCTTGGCCGCGGGCCTTGTTGTATTGCCATTTGCTATGGCTGAAGAAACCGAATTAGACACCGTAAAAGTGCACGGTGACCCGTTAAATCGAAACCAAAACGAACTGACTCAACCTGTGCATGTGATTACAGGTGATGAGTTAGACCAGCGTCAAAGTGCCTCCATTGGTGAGCTGCTGTCACAAAGCGCGGGCATACATAACAACAGTTATGGCAGTGCTGTGGGGCGCCCAGTTATTCGTGGACTGGGAGGTGGCCGCGTGAAAGTGATGCAAAATGGCATCGACTCGCTAGATGTGGGCACCATTAGTCCAGACCATGCAGTGGCGGTGGATTCGCAACACGCCACTCAAGTAGAAGTAGTACGAGGCCCTGCGGCGTTGATCTTCGGCAACAGCGCTGTGGGTGGTGCAGTTAACGTGGTGGATGAGCGCATCCCTGTGTTGGGTGAGAACAGCATCACCTTAGGCAGTGAACTTAGCTCAGTGGATGACGGTAACGTGCTGTCTTTGCATGCCCAGCGCAGTATTAATAAAGTGGCGCTGCAATTAAGTGCGAGCCAGCGAGATACTCAAGCCTACGATGTTCCCCATGATGATCACCCGTTAGAAAACAGTGACGTGTTACAGCAAAATCTCAACCTAGGTGTCTCCACACAAGTGGCCAATGGCACATTGGGTTTTGCCATTAGCCGAATGGAAAATGAATTTGGCCTGCCTGGACATGACCATCATGAAGAAGACCATGACCCATTAGCGCTTGAAGAAGAGGAAGAGTTAGCGCGAGTGAAGTTAGAGCAAACCCGCTTCGATATGCAGTTCACGCAAGGGTTAAACCTAGGTGTGTTGACGGGTCTTGATTGGAGACTGGGCTGGGTAGATTACCAACACGAAGAAGGTCACGGTGATGAAGAGCATGATGCTGCTGTTATCCCTGCTGTTGATGAGCACGACCATGGCGGTATGACGCAGTTTAAGCGTAAAGGGTATGAAAGCCGTTTAGGATTAAACTATCAGCTTACGGATCAGTCAAAAGGTGTGGTCGGTGTTCAGTTATCGGATACCGATTACTCAGCTGAAGGTGGTGAGGCCATTGTGCCAGATACACAATCACAACAAGTGGGCGTGTTTGCCTTGCACAGTGTGCAGTGGACTCCGTTCATTAGCACCGATTTAGCGGCCCGTTTTGAGCGTAACGCCCATGATACGAATCAAGGTCAATTGGACGCTGACCATTTGTCGGAGTGTGGCTTAACACCAGCCGACATTAAAGACCGTACGTTTGAAAACGGTTCAGTGTCTGCGGGTATTAATTGGCAAGTTAACTCGATAATGAGTGTGCGTTCTAATGTGTCGCAAGTGAGTCGAAGCGCAGGAGCACAAGAACTTTACAGTTGCGGCCCCCATGAAGCGACACAAACCTTTGAAATTGGTAACAGCCAGTTAGACAATGAGATCTCGCAAGTGGTTGACCTTGGCGTTCTACTGCAACACGCGTTTAGTGATTCATTGCAAGTGGCCAGTGAAGCCAATGTTTATCGCACGAATATGCAGGACTTCATTTACTCGCAAAATTTAGGTGTGCAAACAGATGGCTTTGATACCTATCAATATCAACAGCAGGATGCATTCTTACAAGGTTATGAAGTACAAGTGACCACCATTGTGAACGATGCTTGGCAGCTACAAGTGTTTGCTGATGGTGTGCGCGCCAAGTTTGAGGGTGGCAGCAATGATGGTGACTATGTGCCGCGTATGCCTGCTGATCGTGTTGGTTTTGAAGTGGCCTTCCAAACGTATCTTTGGCAGGTGTTTGCGCGTCAGACCCATTATCAAGATCAAACGCGATTGTCTGAAGGTGAAACCGCCACAAAAGGGTTTGACTTAGTGTCTCTTGGCGCGAGTCTATTAGTACCCTTTGCCGATAGTGAGCTGAAACTTTATGGTCAGGTACAAAATCTACTGGATGAAGAGGTACGCTACCACACCTCTTTTGTAAAAGATGACGTACTACAACCAGGGCGTAACCTGAAGTTAGGCGTGCAGTATCGTTTTTAAGTAATTGGGTTTATTTTGCTAGTGAGCGCTTCCTTGATGCATATCAAGGGGGCGTTTTGCACGGGTCTTAGAATGAATAAAAAACTAAGACAATAAGGATGCAAACATGCAAATTGAAAACCATAGCCTTGCCAATGAATTTCCAGAGCACAAAGAGCGCATTCACGAATTAAAAATCAGTGATATGCACTTTCTTCGTTTATTCAATGAGTACCATGATGTGGATAAAGAAGTGCACCACTTTGAAAGTGGCGCTGAGGCCACTTCTGATGAGCATTTGGAAACGTTAAAAGTGAAACGCCTGCATCTTAAAGATCAGTTGTTTGCTTTATTGACTGCGCAACCGGCTTAAATTTACTTAAGCGTGAGCGCCTCGTGAACATATTGCACATGAATGTGTTCATGGGGCGTTAATGCGTATTGGGTTTCCACCCACAAACTAAAGTCTTCAAATTGAATCTGGTTGCGGTAACGGTGTCCAATGTAAAGACTGTCTACCACCCATCCGGTTAAGCCAACGCCATTACTAATTGTAAAACCATTCTCTCGAAGCAGTAACCAATCGGATTCGCCCGCCACATTCAGTGGATTTGCAAATAGCGCGCTGGGGGCTTTCTTTGCCGGTATTAAATTACCTGATTCCATGAACTCTGCCACAAACGGATTAATGGGCTGCTCGAATATCACCTGTGTAATGTCTACTTGCTCAATTTTACCGTCATTGAGTACCGCGGTTTTATCCGCAAAGCTAAACGCTTCCTGCTTACTATGGGTGACAAAGATACCGGTGATGTTGTGCTGTTTTAGCAAGCCGCGCAGTTCCGCCATGAGTTTGTATTTCACTTGGCTATCAATATTGGAAAAGGGTTCATCCATGAGCAATAACTTAGGGCGATGGGCTAACGCACGAGCGACCGCGGTTCGTTGCTGTTGGCCACCACTTAATTCATGGGGGTAGCGATTACCCAGGCCCTCTAAGTGCACCAATGCCAAGCTTTCTTCCACTTGTGCGAGTCGGGCTTGCTTGGTGAGATGACGCAGTGAGAAGGCGATGTTTTCCGCCACGGTCATGTGAGGGAATAACGCATAGTCTTGAAAGATAAAGCCAATGTCCCGTTGTTCCGGTGGCAGCTCATAGCTGTTCTTTTTTAGCAGCTGGTCGAATAGTGTAATCGTGCCCCGTTGCGCTTCCATTAAACCGGCAATGGCTTTTAGTGCGGTTGTCTTACCACAACCACTTGGACCTAATAAGCACAGAATATCCCCTTCGTTTAGGTTTAACGAAAAGTCTTCTAATATGGTTTTATCTTGTAGCTTAACCGCGAGGTTCTCAATGTGTAACGCTGACAGACTCATGACATCCTCTGGGTACGACTTAGCAATATAATGGGCAGTAAGCTGACAATAATAATTAACAAGGCAGCTAGGGCTCCATGCTCAAGTTGATCGTCACTGGCGTGTTGGTAAACGTATGTGGATAAGGTTTCAAAATCAAATGGGCGCAATAAAATCGCGGCGGGTAATTCTTTTACGCACTCAATAAACACCAATAAAAATGCGCTCAATGCCATGGGGCGAATTAATGGTAGGTGTATGAACCTAAAAATCCCTGAGGGTGTTTTGCCTAAACTGGCGGCGGCTAAATCTAAATTTGGGCTGATCTGCTGGTAACCGCTGTGAATGCTGCCATTGGCAATGGCCACAAACCGAATCACAAATGCTAAAAGCAGCGCAAAACTGGTACCTGAAAAAATCAAACCTAGGCTGTCCATGTTTGCCCATACAAAAAGGTCATTAACGGCCAGATCTAACGCACCTAGGGGGATCAACACCGCAATAGCCAGTACGGTGCCAGGAATCGCATAGCCCAATGAGGCGAGGTTTAATTGGCTTTGATTAAAGCGGCTAGGGTGAAAGCGCAATTGGTTGTTGAGCATCATCGCAATGGCCATGCAAACGCACGCGGCCATGAATGCCAATACAAAAGTATGCAAGCTATGCTGCCAAAGGTGAGGCTGCCAATTTTGTTCAAAGTAGGTGCTGGTGAAATCTAATAAATGGGCCACAGGAATGACGAAACCTAAAATTAAAACCAAACCACAAAAAGACCAGATGCCTAACGTTTTTTGTTGGCTGGCTGGTTTGCGTTGAAGTAGTTGCTGACCGCGAGACTCATATTGCTTTTGTGCTTTGCGTTGTTGGCGCTCAAGTAACGTCAGACTTAATATGAAGACCAATAATAGGCACGATAATTTAGCAGCCCCCGATAAGCTGCCATACACCAGCCAGCTGTCATAGATGGCCGTGGTCAATGTGCTGATGGCGAATAAATGCATGGTGCCAAAATCCGCAAGGGCTTCCATGGCCACCAAGGTACAACCAATGGCCAAAGCGGGTCGTGCCATAGCGAGACGGATCTTGAAAAACACCTCTTTTGAGCTGGCGCCTAATAAACGCGCCGCATGGTCAAGGTGGTCACTTTGTTTGGCAAAGCCATAACGCAGTAATAAATAAATATATGGATACAAAGCCAGAGCCAGCATCAAGCTGCCACCGGTAATCGAGCGCATATCAAAGAACCAATAATCATTGGGGCTTTGCCAATCAAACCACTGGCGCAAAGTACTTTGTACCGGCCCTGCGTAATCCAATGTTTTGGTATAAATATAAGCGCTTACATACGCTGGAATTGCCAGTGGAAAAACCATGGCCCATTGCAAAAAACGACGCCCTTTGAACTCATAGCGAGCACACCACCAAGCGGGCGCGATGGCAAATAAGCAGGCAAAAACGAGAGTGGTAAGCACCACTAACAAACTGTTTTTAATGTATTGCCACAGCACGCTGTCGATAATATGACTGAAGGTGTGATCATTGCCGTCGGCAATAAAGAACGCTTGGTAGACCAGCGCCACTATGGGGATAAACATCACCAGCGAAACGCTTAAGCTGAGGTTGGGTAAAATTCTATGAGATTGGGCCATGGCGGCGATTATAAAGGTTGCCGATAAGAAGTGGAAAATATCTGCAGCTTAAATCACAAAGCTGCAGATCGATTATTAACCGTTAAGCGTGTTAAAGATCAAATTGGACTTTATCCACAAGGCGAAGGGCATCTTTACGTTTGGCCGCTACGTCTTCAAGATTAATCGGGTCTGCTTTAAATTCACCCCAGCTTTGTACCAATTTAGAGGGTTTAACACCGGGTTTGACCGGGTATTCCATATTCAGTTCCGCATATAAGGCTTGTGCTTGATCAGAACTTAAAAACTCAATCAGTGCTTGGGCTTGTGCTTTATTGGGCGCGTATTTAGTGATGACCGCACCACTTACATTAATGTGTGAACCACGGTTGCTTTGGTTTGGAAAGTTAAGCTCAACTGCTTGTGCCCAGTGAATTTGCTCTTCGTCTTGCAGCATTTTGCCAAAGTAATAACTATTACCAAGGGATACATCACATAGACCTTCCTTGATCGCTTTGACCTGCCCACGGTCGCTGCCTTGTGGCTTACGAGCAAGGTTAGATTTCACATCTTTTAACCACTGTTCGGTGGCTGCTTCGCCATTATGAACAATTAATGATGCGATCAAACCTAGGTTGTATGGGTGCTTGCCTGAGCGGGTACAAATACGGCCTTGGTATTTTTTATCAGCTAGGTCTTCGTAGTTAATATCTAATTTACCTAAGCGTTCCTTAGAGGAGTACACGTTGCGCACACGTTGCGTTAAAGCTACCCAGTGCTGTTCGCTGTCACGAAATTGGGCAGGAATATTGTCGTTGATGATTTTACTGTCCACGCTTTGAGTGAGTCCTTCTTCTTTTACTTCTAATAATTTAGCGAAGTTAGAGGTCAAAACCACATCCGCAGGGCTTAACTTGCCTTCACGCTTTAGGCGTTGGATGAGGCCACTTTTGGCAAACACGACCTTGGTTTCAATACCGGTTTCTTTGGTGAACTGTTCTAGGATGGGTTCAATTAAAAACGGCTGGCGAAACGAATAAATATTAACACTCTCAGCCCAAGTAAATTGTGCGGCTAAGATTAGGCAGGCCATGATGAATAGATTGCGCATTAACGAAGCTCCTATATGAGAATGCTTATCATCCTAACATAAGAGTGTGTCTCAGCTAAAGCGATGTCTTTGAAAAAGTTCGATTATTAATGGGATAGGTATTGAGCGCTGATATGTTCGATTTGGCGCTCAATTAATGCTTGGTAATTAGGGGTCAAATGGGCCACCCAATAACACACCAGCGGGTCCGCTTGATTCAATTGGACAAGACTATGGTGTTTATTCAGAGCAAGCTGGCTGGCCAGCTGACCCTGCTCGACACAGGCCTTACTGATTAATAAGGCGTTGGCTTCGCTTAGCTCGCACAATAAAGCCGCGCCGTGACAGGCTTCTTTATCATTGTTCATGGCCAGCCATGGGTAGGCGTCTGCTTGGGCGGTACTAGGGAAGCGTCGACTGAGAATATCACCGCAATGCAGTGATAGCTTAAACGTCAGCTCGACGTGTTTCAGTTTGGCTCGGCTTTCATTGATGCCGCGCATTAACCCCAGCATCAGTAAGCCGGTGCACACGCCATGAAAGCAGTGCTTGTCATCACTGTGTTCTTTATTAAACAGCACCATGATGCCATCGCCTTCATAACTGACCACGGTACCAGAATAGAGTTTGGCCGCTTGAGTAATTAATTGATGGTATTGGTCGAGCAGCTGAGCCAGCTCGAGTTTGTTCATGTCTTGCTGAACCTCCTCAAGGTTGGCAATTTTAAAGAATAGTACGGCGCCGCACAGATAATCGTCTTCGATCGTCAGCGCGCGCGGCTGCCATATGTGGAATTGTTGTGGCTGCATGAATTGACCAAGTGCATGATGCAGTGCTTTTTGTTGGTTGGTTAGTTGATGGTGCTTGGCCAGTGCTTCGCTGAAGTCTTTAAATTCCCCATGAGACAACGGCGTGACCTGCTTAATAGTGCCTAGGTGCTCAAGCTCATAGCGACTTTGTTCCAGTTTTTTCCCAATACGCATACCAAGAAACCACAAGCTAAGAGCACATAAGGTGGTCAATAGGGCGCTGAGCACCAACCACAAGGCATAAAGCTGCCATGTGCGTTGAACCAGAGGCTCATCATTTAAGCGGATTTCAAGTAAACCAATGACTTCGTTTTGGTACTGGATACTCATGGGCACGCCAGTGCTGTCATCGGCGTTGCCTTGTTCGGCCACCACCTTGTTGTTTAGGTCATAGACGGCGGCATAGCGAATATCCGGGTATTCCGTCAGGGTGGATAAAATTACATTTAGGCTTAGTAGGTCTTGGCTGAAAATGGCTTCGGCCGCTTGTAAGCTCACCTGACGGGTAAGGGTGTGGCGTAACTCAGCTTGCTGTTGTTCAAGGTGTTCGACGGCAGAGCGGGTGATCGGAAGGCCCAAAATCACACTGGCTAATATCGATAGGAAAAGGGCAACAAATAAGGCACGAATACTTAAAGGCCAATTTTTTTCTAATAATGTCATGGCTTAGGTAAATCTGATGTTAATAAGGTGTAATAGTATCGGTAATTGATGTGTGCGCCTACAGCAGGAATTAACTATAGTGATAAAAAACAAAATTTGTTTTTGATCTCACGCCCAAAGGCTAAATGGTTTATCATAGCGGCCTTTTTAACTCGGCAGTCAGCCCAGATTTCACAAAAGATGCATAAAAGGTGACACCATGAGCGATACTAAAAAACTTCTAGAAGAAAAAACCGCACAGCTAGAAAAAGGTCTGTTCTACATGAGCAAAGACCGCGCCCGTGCGCTTTCTAACCACGAAACTGAAGATCTTATTGAAGAGCTACGTGCAGCCGTTGCTGAGCTAAAAGCACACGCTAACCAGCTGTAATTCCTTTTATACACAGGTGCCCAAGTGAAAGAAGTTGTTCTGATTAAGGTCAGTGGTGAAGATAAACCCGGTGTGACCGCCAATATAACCGGTATTTTGGCCCAGTATGGCGTAAACATATTGGATATTGGCCAAGCAGAGATCCATGACAACCTTTCCTTGGGGATTCTGGCTGAAATGCCAGGCACAGCCGAATCGGCTGCGGTGTTAAAAGATGTGCTGTTTCGTAGTCACGAATTAGGCATGTCTGTGCGTTTTACGCCCGTCTCTACAGACAAGTACAACAGCTGGGTTGCTGCACAAGGCAAGCCACGTCATATCATTACTTTATTAGCCCGTAAGTTGACCGCCGAGCATATTGCCCGTGTCACCGAAATCGTGGCCAATTACGAATTAAACATCGATAACATCTCTCGTCTATCTGGCCGCATTCCCTTGGAAGATGAACAGCAAGGGCCAAATAAAGCCAGTGTTGAATTTTCAGTGCGTGGCCATGCAGATCAAGCCGCCATGCGTGCTGAGTTCTTACAGGTTTCCAGTGATTTAGGTGTGGATATCGCCATGCAAGCCGATAGCCCATTCCGTCGTAATCGTCGCTTGGTGGCTTTCGATATGGACAGCACACTCATCGAAGCCGAAGTGATTGATGAGCTAGCCATCGAAGCAGGCGTAGGCGATGAAGTGATCGCCATTACCGAAAGCGCCATGCGCGGGGAAATCGATTTTAACGAAAGCTTCCAGCGTCGGGTGGCCTTGCTTAAAGGCTTGGATGAATCGGTTCTGGCAAAAGTAGCGGCGCGCCTACCGATCACCGAAGGTGCTGAACGTTTAGTCAGTACCTTGAAAAAACTGGGTTATAAAACCGCGATCTTATCGGGCGGGTTTCAATACTTTGGTCAGTTTTTACAGCAGAAATTAGGCATCGATTATGTGCATGCCAACGAATTAGAAATTGTCGATGGTAAGGTTACCGGCAATGTCACCGGGACCATCGTTAATGGTGAGCGTAAGGCTTATCTGTTAGAAGAAATTGCCAAGAGCGAAGGCATTTCATTAGAGCAAACCATAGCAGTCGGTGATGGTGCCAATGACTTGCCAATGCTGAGCAAGGCCGGTTTGGGTATTGCGTTTCGAGCCAAGCCTTTGGTGCGTCAAAATGCAGAGCAAGCCATTTCAACGCTTGGGTTAGATGGTGTGCTGTATCTATTAGGTATTCGTGATCGCGACGATATTTAAGTCAGTGAATCACATAAAAAAGGGTTGATACTGCAAAGTATCAACCCTTTTTTGTTTTCATGGCCGTGTACTAGTCGTCGTTGAACTCATAGTTCATTTGCATGATTGGGCCGCTTAGGTAAAACCCTTGGATAAAGTTAACACCGCTGGTCCATAGCTGGGCCACGATATTCGCGTTCTCCACGAAGGGCACAATGGAGGCTTTCTCGTGTTCAGATATGCCTTCAAGCAGTGCTTTTAAGCTGTCCATACCTTTATCGGTGTTAAGCTCTTGAGTGAAGGAGCCGTCGACTTTCACATAATCACTGTGGATATGATCGAACAGTTTGTAAGGGTCAATGGCTGATCCGAAGCGGCTGATGGCCACTTTACAACCCAGCTTGTTCAGGGCCTGCGTCATGGCTTGCGCCTGTTTAAGGTGGTTGATGGCATCCGCTTCTGTGAACTGAAAGATCATGGCGTGACTTGGTAACTTAGAGGCTTGTAATAGCTTCTGTAGCCAAGGTAATAGACTTTCGTCCGTGAGGGATTCATTGGTCAGGTTGATGAACAAGCGAGTGTCATGCCCCTGCACTCGTTGCTGTGCCAAGCGTTTGCCTGTGTTTAAAATCACCCAGCGATCTATTTTACGTTTTAACTCAGGGCTGATCTCTGCCAAGAAGTCTTGCGGCGATATATCACTGTCATCGCTATCCACCAGTCTTAGGAGGGTCTCGTAATGTTCGCCCCCTTCATCGCGTAAATTAATCACCGGCTGGAACAATAACTTAAGGGTGTTATTTTTAATGGCTTCTTGGATCTTCGCTTCTAAGCGTTCGCTATCGGTGTTGGCCAATTGCGATGGGTTGTAAAGATAAACCCCGTTGCCTTTCTCTCGGCCTTCCATTTTGCGCACGTAATAACTGGCTTCGTGGGCATGTTGCAGTACTTCCTTAGGGGAGCGCGAGCTTTCATTAATCAGTGCAACACCAATGCTGCAGGTGACTTGAATGGTGCGCTGATCCACCGCCACAAGGTGCTCTTCAATGGCCTTGCGAATGTGTTCCGCAAAACCTTGTGCTTGTTCAGCTTTGCTATCGTGCAACAAGATACCGAAAACATCTTCACCAATGCGAGCAACCAAATCTTCTTCGCGACACTTGCTGCGAATTAAATGGCCCACATCACAAATCACCATGTCAGCGCCTTCAATGCCCACATCGCCTTTGCACTGGCCAAAGCGGTCAATGTTCACGTAGGCGATGGCGCCGTTCGAGCCACTGATAACCGCTTGGTCAACGGCATCGCCGAGCTGTTGATTGAAATACTGTTTGTTATAAAGACCCGTTAATAGGTCTTGAGAGCTGATCAGTTTCAGTTTGCTTTCTAGGTCGGCATTACCCGTGTTGGCGCGAATCATCACCTGGATACAAGGTTCATCATCATAGGTGGCGCGGGCAAACATCATGCGGCTATCGACTTCTTTGCCAGCAATGTCCAGCATTTTGCACTCGAAGTCCGCGCTGCGGGTTTTACCTGCATTGAAGTCTTTGAGGAAGATTTTGAAACGTCCTTGGTCCTTGCTGTATACCATGTCCATTAATGGGATGGTCAGTAAGTCATCGGCGTCTTCATAGCCAAAGATAGAGGCGTAGCTGTCGTTCGCAAATAAATGCATGCCGTCTTGAATGTAGGCAATGGCATCTTGTGCGCTTTCTAGAAGTACTTGGCAGCGCTTTTCAGCTTCACGCAATAGCGCTTCCGCTTCACGTAACTCACGGCGTAACTTCAGGTTTTTAATTTCTCGCAGCACCACTTGTAAAATGTGGTTGTACTCACCGGATGGTACCAAGTCTACGGCACCGGCTTTTAAGGACTTTTCAGCCAGAATACTGTCTATTTCATCATGGAAGTAAATGGTGGGGATATCTTTGCCTTGGCGTTGAATCTCATTCAGTACGTCTTTGCCAGAAAGCTTCTCCATTTCCATGTAACAAAGGCATACATCCCAAACTTGATCATTCAGCTTGGCTTTTAGAGTATCCATATCCTGAGCAATGTGCGCTCGGGTGGCGTGTCCAGCATTACGTAACAGACTGGTGACGGTTTCAGCTTCGTGCTGAGATTCTGAACAAATCAGCAATCGAATCGCTTCTTTAGCCTGCATAAGGTGAGCTCGCTGCCTATTTTTATTGTGAGTCTTTATTCGATTATAGCGGTTTGCGCTCTGAGCTTTAAGTGGCACAGTCGGCTTTTATCGAGAAAATCTACCGTTTATCAGTGATTTGAGGCCGCTGATGGGGTTAAGGCTGGTGACGCAGGTATAAATACAGTAAAGCCATGGACACTGAAGGGTTATAGCTTGTCCCAAATAGACGCGAATTCGTCATCTCCATTACTGTTTTTATCTTCCTTGGTGTCGGTCAGAACCTGGGTAAGGGATTGATACTGGTATTGCACAAAGCTTTTTGAGCTGGCTTGACGCTTAACTAACTGGATTCGTTGTTGCATTTTTTCGTCTACCAATTCGGCTTTACTGCCTACTTTGAAGGGCAGGATGGGTAAAATGAGGGTTTCCTCTTGGCCGGCTGCGGGAAGCGCTGGCAGTCGAATACCGCGCAAGAACTCTCCATTGTCCCCTGTCTTATTTAAGATGCGAACGGCCACGGCTTCCGCTTTGGGCGCGAGCAGCTCAAGACCAAATTGAGTGGGTTGATTTTGGCGTGTTCGAATCCAGCGAATGGAACCCAGTGCCCAAGTGTTAATGCGAGGCTCGCGAATGACCACTAACTCGCCTGTTTGCACATTTGAAGGTGGGTTATGCAAAATAATACCGTAGCCCCCTGGGCTGGTATTTTCAATTTGCGCTGTGAGTTCTTTGCCCTTGGGGCCGGTATCTTCTTCCTCTGAGGCATTTTTACTAATGAAGGCAATGCTATCGAAAGCGATGTTTTCTGCGTCAGGCGTAAAGTTGTTGCCAGCATCAAAACTGTGATCCCAAACATCCCCGTTGTTTTTTTTCTGTTTCTTCTCGGGTAAATCCACGTTCCATTTTTTTAGTAAAAAGGGAAAGCTTTTTTCCCGCGCACAAAAGAAATGGGATGCCATCAAGCCAATGCCGATTTGGATATCACCGCTGTTTTGTGTGCGGCGGAAGCTGCGCTCTTTCATGCCCCCCCACGCGTGTAGCAGGTGATTTAATAGCTGCTCGTTAATGTTGCCCGGTACCGTGATGATACCGCCTTCTTTGTTGATGTGCTTTTGTAAGGCTTGCACCAAGGCACCAGGGTGAAAGGTACGCACAGACCCAGGTGGTACGGACTTAACCAGTGAACGATAAATAGGGGCGCTATCGCTGCTTTGCACAAAAATAAACTGAGCCTGTGAGTCTTTAACGGTGGACAGCTTAACTAGGTTGCACCATAGCTCTGTGGCTGCATAAAGATTGGCTTGCTCAGACTGGCGCAATTGATTGGGCTTGCTGCATCCCAGCAGAAGGGCTCGCGTGTAGCAATCAAAAATAGTGGAGTTTGCCTTGTACTTACCTTGGCTGTCTTTTACGTCATATTGTTGAATTTGTTTTATTTCAGCCAGTGCATATAACTGATGCAGTTCAAGCCAAGCATGCTTAGGCGGCTGACTATAAAGTTGCAGGGCACGTAATATGGTTTGGCTTAAATCACTAATGGCGCGGTGAATGGCAAAGGTGAGCAACTTAGGTGAACCAGATTTTTGGGATGGTATATTTAAAATATCGAGGATGATGCGCTTGTAACCGGTGGCCAATTGGTTTTGTAAGGTTTGTGTGAGCATCACGACTTTTAAATCATTATCGTTTAACACCACGGTTTGATTGAGAAAACGCTTCGCTAATAATTCACAAATGTTATAGATCTGCCCACGCACGATCTCGAGCATTTTGTAACGAAGAACGGGGTCGATTCGGGTATGGTTAAGTTCACGGCTGGCTTGATACAACAACTTTGCGGCAGCACCCACGTTGGCCATAGGGAGTTTTTTGCTCCATGCTTCAAAACTGCTGATGCTGGTATCACAAAAACTCAGGCGATCCTGTTGTATGTCTGGGGCAGAGATTCGAATGCCGCTATTAAGCCCTTCCATGTTCTTTCTCTCTTCGAGTTCAGCCAGCAATGTAAATTCCTCAGTGAATTCTTATGGGCTGAGCATTGTGAAATGCTGCAAAGCCATTCATCCATGAACGGTTAATAGTATAAATAGTAATAACTAACGTCAGTATTCGCCAACATTAATGCTCCATTCGTCCCTAAAAAGCATAAAAATGGCGAGATTGGCGTTAAATAACCCCCTTAATTTGACCCCTATGATTATTTATCCGGTTACGGGGTTGCTATCATGACTGAATATCAATAACATTAATGCAAATCATTATTATTTGTCTTTAAGTTATGAGATTAGCCCAATTCCTTTCTGTTCTAATTTTCGCCCTCGCTTATGGTTCTGTTCAGGCTTTGACGCTAGAAGAGCGTTTCGAGCAACAACAACAAATACTGGAAGATCTGCAGCAGCAGGTTGCGCAATTTAAAGCCGCGAAAGATACGCCCCCTCAGTCACACAAGAACTGGGCGTTCACCTCTTATAGCTCCATGGTTTACAAAAACTATGAGCAATTTGAAAACATCCAAGATACCTCTCCACAAGGGCGAGCGATTACTGATCTTGAGCGCATCGTCACTGAGTTTAAATATTATCCAGCGCCAAATTGGGAAATTGAGGTGGAGGTAGAGTACGAACATGGCGGCGTAGGCACGGCTATGGAATATGACGGCTTTGATGAATTTGGTGAGTTCGAAAGTGAGGTGGAAGCTGGCGGCGAAGTGGTCATTGAAAAAGCTCAAATCGAGTATCAAAGCAGCAAAATAATCGGTGTGAAGTTTGGCCGTATTTATGTCCCTGTGGGTTTGGGTACGGATTTTACCAAGCCGGATCAGTACTTCACCGCTCAACGCCACTGGAGCGAATTAAGCATGATCCCGCAGGTTTGGGATGAGACAGGAATAAATGTGTTTGGTGAAGTGTCAGGGTTTCATTATCAAGCATTACTAACCACGGGGCTGAATTCAGAGTTTTTCCGCAGCGGTAGCTGGGTGGCAGGTGGTCATCAAAATCGATTTGAAACGGTTAACGCCGACGCACTGGCCATGACGGTGCGTTTAGATTACGGCAACGTAAAAGCCAATAAGGGTTTTGGTCTTTCGTATTACACATCCAGCACATCGGATAACCGTAATAACCAAGGAAAAATTGATGAAAATGGTCAGGTTACCATTATTGGCCTGCACGGCGCTTACTCCTTTGGTCCTGCAATTATGCGAGCGCAATATCTTCAAGGTGAGTTAGATGATTCTGCCGCCATTACCAATGCCAATAAAAACACGCCAGGTCTTAATGCTGGCTCACTAACAAAGGTTGGCAGTAAGGCTCAGTCTTGGTTTGTAGAAGCCGGTGTTAATTTAGCGCCAACTTTTAGCATGCCAAAACCTCTTTATGTTTTTGTGGCCGCCGAACATGCCAATCCTATGCAGGAAGTTGAAAGCGGTATAGCGCCGGACCGTTATAGCATGACGGAGCACAGCTTGGGTCTGAATTACTTCCCTCTACCGCAAATTATTTTAAAAGCTCAGTTGGCCAATATCGACGTTGAGCAATCCGATATTCCAGACACCACCGCACTAACATTGGCGCTGGGTTATCACTTCTCTTTGTAATCATTAAAAAAACGTAAGGAATCGACAATGAATTTAACCATGAAATGGCTGCCTGTGACGGCAATTGCTGCGCTATTAAGCGCCTGTGGTTCAAGCAATGATAGCGATACATTTGATTAGTCAGACGGTCAATGGTGTCATCGTTGCGGGATATGAAGAGTTGGATAATAAAGCCCAGCTATTAATTGAATCGGTTAATCAACTGAAAGCCAAGCATACTGCCAATACACTGACCGATGCGGATGTTAAAGCTGCACAGGATGCCTGGAAGGCAGCGCGTGAACCTTGGGAGCAAGGAGAGTCACATATTTTTGGTCCAGTGGATTCGTTAGAGATTGATCCGCACCTAGACTCATGGCCACTAAACACGAATGACCTACAAGCGGAAGTCGATACCGCTCAAGCTGGATATGACGTTGCAGACGTATTATCGGCTAATGATGAAATTCAAGGCTTTCATGCCATGGAATATATCCTGTTTGGTAGTGGCGTGAACGACAACGAAAAAGCAGCGACAGAATTCAGTATTGGTGAAATTAATTATTTGATTGCCCTAGCGCAAGCGTTTGAAAAATACACCGATGATTTATTTACCGCTTGGAATTCTAATCACAATCTAGATGATCCAACGTCAGTGGCGTTTAAGACTTTTTTACTGGAAGCAGACAATGAAATTTACAGCTCTCAATTAGCAATCATAGAAGAGTTAATCGATGGCATGATTGGCATTGTTGATGAAGTGGGTAATGGTAAAATTGCCGACCCGTTTGGTACATCCAGCCAAACAGCGGATACATCAAAAGTGGAATCTCAATACAGTTGGAATTCATTAACGGATTTCGCTAATAACATAAAAGGTGTGCAAAATATTTATCGCGGTGAGTTTTCAGACTCAGCGGATGTCGAAGGTATTATCGACTTTGTTAGTGCAGCGGATATTGCATTGTCTAAGCGCGTAGATGCTGAAATCATTGCGGCGATAAATGCAATTGAAGCTATTTCTGGCGAGCAAAACATGCCATTTCGTGAGGCGATTAAAGACAGTGCCGGTCGTGCCCGCATTCAATTGGCAATCGATGCATTATTCACCCTGCAGTTATCATTAACTGATGACGTGAAGCCCTTGCTGAATGATTGGAATGCTAAATAATCATCCGATAAAACCACAGGTCTAGGCCTGTGGTTTTTTATTTTATGAACACTTCGCAGAAAGTGCACTTGTTGGGAGACAAGATGAAAGCAATAGCCTTAGTTTGCTTTTCGTTTTTTTTAGTTGCCTGCAACTCCAAAGACTCTTCATCCAAGCCTGCTTACACCTATGTTGAAAAAACAGCGGGTGAGGCATCGAATACCACCAGTAACTTGTCAGGTCATGGCTTTTCGCAGCCCATGCCTAATTTAACCGATGAGGAGTTGGCACTGCATTTGTCGGGAGATGCTTTTTTTGAAGCCAGTTTTACCAGTGCGCCGAATACGGCTCAACCAGACTTAGATGGACTCGGCCCTGTGTTTAACAATGCAGATTGTAACTCGTGCCACCAGCGAGATGGCCGCTCCAGTCGTTTAACCATTTCGTCTAATGTGTCTGAAATTAAGCTAGGCAGTGGTGAAGGTCTGTTTCTGCGTATGAGTATCAGTGATGCGACTCGAGATGATCAGTGCACATCGATACCGGCGATACAAAATAGTCAAAACGATTTTTGTAAAGTCATACCGGTTCCTAATTTTGGAGATCAACTGTTTCATCGCGGTGTGCGAGATGCTCGAGATGATTGGAATGACGCCAATAACCCGCAAAAAAATGTGGGGCAAGCCAATGTATACGCAAAATTTGAAACCAAGGATGTGACCTATGGCGACGGTGACACAATCATCCTGAGTAAGCCCATCTTCATGATTCGCAACCCATATGATGCGCCCTTAGAGAGTGACGTGACAGCATCACCGAGCAGTGCATTATTGCAACCGAATGTAGTGACAGGTGCGCGAAATGGCATGCCTGTCTTCGGTTTGGGGTTGTTAGAGGCGATAGCCGATGAACAGATTTTGGCATTGGCTGACCCGAGTGATAAAAATGCAGATGGTATCAGTGGCAAGGTTAACTGGGTATATGATGTGCTCAAAGCCAATAGTGGTGACGAAAACCCAATTAGCATTGGCCGCTTTGGTTGGAAGGGAAATGCCCCCACGGTGCGCCAGCAAAGTTTGGCGGCATTGCGTGGTGATATTGGTATTACGAACTCGTTATTTAATGAAGAGAGTATTGCCAACACCGATTTACACATCGCTTATCTTGCTCGTACTGATTATGATGACACCGGTGTGGATGCGTTTGGTAATCCAGAAGCGTCTGATGAATTTGCCGATGCCGTGGTGTTTTATGCTGAAACCTTGGCTGTACCAGCTCGACGAAATGTAAAAGATGAAGACGTGGTGGCCGGTGCTGTTTTGTTTGATCAGATCAATTGTACGGCATGCCATAACCCATCGTTTACCACTCGACGCGATGGTGATTTTAAATTGGGTGGCCTAATACCGCCAAAGGGTATTTTGAATCAAACCATTTATCCATTTACCGATATGCTATTGCATGACATGGGTGACGATCTGGCTGATGGCCGCCGTGATTTCTTAGCCAATGGCAAGGAATGGAAAACCCGCCCGTTGTGGGGAATAGGGTTAACCAAAACGGTTAACCCTGGGGCCGGATTTTTGCATGATGGTCGCGCAAGCACATTAGAAGAAGCCATTTTATGGCATGGTGGTGAAGCGCAAGCCAGTAAAGAGCAGTTCAGATTACTCAGCAAAGATAAGCGCGAGCAGCTGGTGGATTTCTTAATGTCGCTATAGCGCAATACAAATAGAGTCATAGAAAAGGGCGAAAGCCCTTTTTTAATTTTGCCGGCTAACGGGAATAGGAATACTGGTTTTTGATAGCCGCCCATCCACTTCGCGCACCAATTTTGGCATTAAAAAACCGGGTAAGGTTTTTTGCATTTCCGTCATGATGGTAATGGCTGAGGACTCACTCACATCAAAGTGATGGGCACCGATTACAGGGTCTAACAGATGCAAATAGTAAGGCAGAACATCACACTCAAATAAACGCTCGCTTAAGTGAATCAAACTTTGGGCGTCATCGTTCACCCCTTTGAGCAAGACACTTTGATTCAACAAATGTATGCCCGCCTGCTTGATTGTTTGCAACGCGATGGCCACCTCTTGGTCGATTTCATTGGCGTGATTGGCATGCACTACCATGATTATTTTTAAATGACTATTGGATAGTCTTTGCAGCAAGGCATGGGTGATTCTGGCCGGAATCACTATAGGTAAACGACTATGAATGCGCAGTCGCTTAACATGGGGGATAGCCTCAATGGCGTCGATTAAATCAAATAAACGCTTATCTGAGCTGCTCAGAGGGTCGCCGCCACTGAGAATCACTTCATTGATTTCTGGGCGTTTTTGAATGTAGTCCAGCGTGTCTAACCACTGCTGGCGGCTTAAGCGGTTGTCGTCGTAAGGGAAATGACGACGGAAACAATAACGACAGTGAATGGCGCAGCTGCCATTAACCACAAGCAACACTCGGTTGTGATATTTATGCACCACCCCTGGGGTGGGGTTGCTGCTGGATTCTCCTAATGGGTCCAACACAAAACCACTTGGAGGTGTTTGGCTTTCTTCGATTAACGGCCACACTTGTCGCAGTAGTGGGTCATGAATGTTGCCTTTTTCAATGCGCTGTAGAAAAGCCATAGGCGCACGGATTGGGAAGTCTTCCGCCCCTTGCTCGCCTGCTGGCAACAGCGCCACAGGCAGCTCAAGCCAAGTGAGCAGCGCTTGGGCACTGAACGGGCTGTTCGCCAGTTGTTGCTGCCATGAATCCCCCTCAATAGGGCGAATGGCAATAGAATGGGCTTGGGGTGTGTTCATGACCGATAGACTACCAAAAACGGACAACTGCCGTATCTTGCGGTGAAAACCGCTATTTTGAGCTATTTTGCCCCATTTGCACATGTCTTTGTCTGTGAAAGCACATTTCTAGCTAGTGCCTAAATCCACGTTAATGGGGTATCATAGCGCCCCTAATTTTTCCATATATCAAGCTAATTGGTGATTTCCCATGGCGAGCTACTCAACGAACGAGTTCAAATCTGGTCTTAAAGTAATGTTAGATGGCGATCCTTGCTCCATCTTAGAAAACGAATTCGTTAAGCCAGGCAAAGGCCAAGCCTTTAACCGTGTGAAAATGCGTAACTTGAAAACCGGCCGTGTTTGGGAGCGTACGTTCAAATCTGGTGAAAAACTAGACGGTGCGGACGTAATGGACTACGACATGGAATACCTGTACACCGACGGTGAGTTCTATCACTTCATGGCAACAGACGGTTCATTCGAGCAATACGGTGCGACCCCTGAAGCGGTTGGTGACACTAAAAACTGGTTAAAAGAGCAAGAGAAATACGAAGTAACCTTGTACAACGGTTCTCCAATTTCTGTGACGCCGCCTAACTTTGTTGAACTTGAAGTGGTTGAGACTGACCCAGGCCTGAAAGGCGACACGGCACAAGGTGGCTCTAAGCCAGCTTACCTAACCACAGGTGCTATGGTGCGTGTGCCATTGTTCATCAACATTGGTGAAGTACTGCGTATTGATACGCGTTCTGGCGATTATGTTTCACGCGCCAAAGGCGAGTAATCGCTGACAGCGAATAGTGCGGTCCACATGAGCCGCCTAGCTGATGCTTTACGAATAAGTAAAGCGCTTAGGTATCCAAGATCGGTTGAAAAGCGGCTTGGATATTTTTTTATCTGCAACTTCGACACAGGTGATTTATGTCTTGGCAACCGTCTGCTTCAATGGAATCCATACAGCAGCGTGCAAAATTAAACGCTTACATTCGTGATTTTTTTGCACAACGCTTTGTGATGGAAGTCGAAACGCCTGTGTTATCTAAAGCCGCAGTGGACGATGCGAATTTGCAGCCGGTAATCGCCAACAGCTGCGGTGAAGCGGTTTATTTACACACCTCACCCGAATACCCAATGAAGCGCTTATTAGCCGCAGGCAGCGGAGACATTTATCAAATCTGTAAGGTGTTTCGTGATGGCGAGGTGGGCAGTCGACACAATCCTGAATTCACTATGTTGGAGTATTACCGACTCGGGTTTGACCTCAATACCCTAATGGATGAAGTGGCTCAGTTAGTGGGTGATTACTTGTTTGTTCAGCGTCGTATCGATTTAAGTTATGCCCAAGCGCTTAAGCAATATGCGCAGCTGGATGTATTTAATATTGACGATGGAGAATTGCGCACACGCGTTAGCGAGTTTGTTGGTGATGACTTAATCCTGAGTCGTGATGAGTGCCTGGATATTATGATGAGTCACGTGGTTGAGCCAAACTTGCCGCAAGATGCTCTTGTATTTATTTATAATTATCCAGCAAGTCAGGCGGCGTTAGCGAATACCTTTGAAGACAGTCATGGAAACGTTTTGGCAAAACGCTTTGAGCTCTATGTCAATGGATTGGAGCTGGCCAATGGTTATCATGAACTAACCGATGTGGTTGAACAGCAATCGCGTTTTGATCAACAGGCTAAGCGACATGAAGATGCTCGCCCACTGGATGATCACTTCTTACAAGCCTTGAAGCAAGGTCTGCCCAATTGCAGTGGTGTGGCTTTGGGCATCGACCGCATCTTAATGTTGAAACAAAAAAGCTCAACTATTAAAGACGTGTTAAGTTTTGATTTTAATCGCGCTTAATCTTGCACGATGTGTCTATGGGGTTGGTTGCGTATAAACAGCGCAACGGCCAGTAAGAATGTTAAACCTTCAGCTATAGGCAGCGCCCATAAAAACGGAATACTTGGCACATAGTAATACAGTATAAAAATCAACGCGCTGGGTAGCACTAAACCACGGGACAAGGCAATGATGGCCGATTCTTTTGCAGCATGCAGAGCGGTGAGATAAGCCGAAATCGAAATGGTAAACCCATTGACTAAAAAAATCGGCCATAAGATGTGAACGTAATCCATGGCGAGTTTGGCCGCATCATCGCTGCTTTCGTTTAAGAACATAGACACCATCAGCTCAGTGAACCCTAATAACAAGAAGATAAAAACCAAGCTCGTCACAGCGCATGCCGTTGCCGTCACCAAAGCATACTGCTTAATGCGTTGAATATTTCCTGCTCCAAAGTTCTGGCTGACAAACACTTGGCAGGCTTCTGAAATGGAATACACCACCATGATGCCTACAAATAATAGGTAGTTGATGATGGTGATCGCCGCGACGCCATTGGTGCCGACACTGATGATTAATAGCCAATTTAAAATAAACGCGATGATACTGGCGCTGACTTCATTGATGAATTCAGACAAACCATTAAAACTCGCATGAATCACTTCTAACCAACGTCGTTGCTTGAGTCTGAATGTCAGCTTGCGTTTCTTTGAAGAAAAATACGTTAAAAAAAACACCAAGGCTGAGGCTTGTGCCAATCCTGTTGCCCATGCGGCGCCAGCCAGCCCCCATTCAAGTTTCACCACAAACACATAGTCCAAGATAATATTAATAATGGACGACATCAAAATACCAATGGCTGAAAAGTTGGCGTAGCCATCAATACGCACAAAGTAATACATAACAATGATGAACATCTCAGCAATCATGAAAGGAAAACGAATGCGAAAGTATTCACTCATTAGCGGCATTAATTCGGGAGTGGCCCCTAGTGCACGGTAAAGACCCTCTTCAAAATACAAACCCAGACAAACGGTGATTAATGATAAAGAGATGCAAATGATGAGGATTTTACTAAAGACAGAAGACGCTCGATTAAAACGCCCTTGGCCAATGTATTTACCGCCACGTACCGAACCGCCAACAGCCAGCATGTAACCTATGCCAAATACGATGGTAATAAACGGGATCAGCAAATTGATGGCGGCTAATGCGGTGGCGCCAACAAAGTTACCGATGTAAATGCCATCAATTAATGAGGCTGACGAGAACGCCAGTAGACCAATAATGGATGGGATAAACAGCGCGAAGAAATTCTTCACAATGGGGCCGCTGAGTATCGGATTATTTTGAGGCGCTAAAGATGGGTTGGGTAGCACGGCAGGCTCGCATTGAATTTTTTAGCCCTGTATTGTTCGCGGGCAAGTCAGATATATCTATATCTCTTATTGGGTAGTGTTACATATACATGAATGGTGGCTGCCTTGGACTTAATTGACCGCGTTAAGTGCTCGGTCGACTTTCGCCTTGGGCCAAGTGCGTACGGGGAGCGGTGCGAGATTGGGTTTCAGCGTGGTGCCTTGGCCATCCTCTTGTAGTAACACACGTCCCAGCTCATTACTGACTTCCAGTGCATGTTCACTGTTGATCAGTAGCACATCCACCGAGCCATCATGGCTTAAATTGCCGCACCAAAAATCCGTGCCTCGAATGCCAATAGAGCCCATGGGCGTGCGCACACTAAAGTCCGGAGCTTGAGTTCGGGTGATGGCGCCGGTTACAACGCGTAACGCGCCCTTGGTAAATTCCAATAGGCCGCGTTTCTCGTCACGGTTGACC
This sequence comes from Bermanella sp., assembly GCA_051277445.1. Taxonomy (GTDB): domain Bacteria; phylum Pseudomonadota; class Gammaproteobacteria; order Pseudomonadales; family Oceanobacteraceae; genus Bermanella. Next base: position 139,386 of record JBNMQC010000002.1, read on the forward strand.
ACAAACTGTTTGATTGTGATTGAGCTATTGCTACCCAAGGTGGCGAGGGTGCCATCGTTAAATCGTAAAATAGCACGCCCTTTATTACCGGTGGTGACGGTATTGCCAAGGGCGAGAGTTTGACCTCTTTTGATCGCTTGAGGGGCTTGGTCATCTGTCGTCATCGTCACTAAATTTTTTACCATGATGGCTTTTGCAATAATGACCTGTTGGTTGTCAGGCATAGCTTGCGCCCATGTATAAGTGCCTAGCATCCACATGAACACAGCCAGTACCATTGCGTGAGGCCTACCAGAAAGCATCATCTTGAACATCCGGTGGTGGTTCATCATATTGTTTGGTTTCTTCACTGCGTTGTTGAAGTTCCTGCAGAAGCGTACCGGTGCGACCGACCGCTTCATCACGTGCCTCATCCGGTGCGCCTGCATCGCCTTCTATGCTTTGGGCATCTTCATCTGCGTTATAACCACCGGCACGCGAGGCAATGGCTTTGTCGCTACGCTTATTGAGTACAACAATGGCTATACGGCGGTTGATGGGGTCGGTTGGGTCTTCAATATTAAAGTGAGCCTTATCTCCCATGCCCACTACTTGAGCAATTTTAGACTCTGGCAGGCCTGCATCGCCCAGTGCGCGACGGGCGGCATTGGCTCGGCTTGCCGATAGTTCCCAGTTACCAGCATCCCAAACATTGGCATTACCGCTGCTATCGGTATGGCCGGTGATGGACACTCGATTAGGAACCGACACTAGGATCGGTGCCAGCTCATATAAGATATCTTCGGCGTAGTATTTTAAGCGTGACGAGCCTGGGTCAAACATGGGACGGTTGGTTTTATCCACAATTTGTATGCGTAAGCCTTCACTGGTGATGTCCACTTTCAGTTGGTCTTTGTAGGGGCTTAAGGTGGCGCTGTCATTAATTTTTTCTTGGAACTCGGCTTCCATGGACTCTAAGCGAGCTTGCTCGATGGCTTCTGCGGCACTTTCAATTTCTTCGGCTTGTAAGACTTGGGTTGGGTCCACGGTTTGACTGGTGGCCACATTGTTTTGAACCGAAGGACTACCGCCTAGATCAATGACCCATTTGCTGGGGACTTTTTTGCCGTCCTCATAAGCGGCCGGATCATTGAAGTAACCGGCTACGGCAGCGATCTCTTCTTCATTGGATGAGTTGATTAACCAAAGAATTAAAAACAAGGCCATCATGGCCATGGCAAAGTCAGCCAGCGCGACTTTCCAAGCACCGCCATGGTGGCCATGGCTGCCTTTTTTGATCCGCTTGATGACGATGTTTTGTTGGTCAAACTTATCCATGTTATGACCTCAACCTAGGCGAGAACCGAATTCATTAACGGCCCCGTACTTTGGTTTCTAACTCGTTGAAGGTTGGGCGACCATGAGCAAACAAGACTTTACGGCCAAATTCCACCGCCAATTGTGGAGGCAGACCGTTTACCGACGCCACAATGGTGGCTTTGGCGGACTCATAGAGTTTGATTTCTTCGTGGGCGTTGTGCTCCATTTTACTGGCAATGGGGCCAAAAAAGCCGTAACCAAATAAAATCCCTGAGAAGGTACCCACCAATGCGGCCGCGATATGGCGACCTAATTCTTCCATGGGTCCATCGATGGCCCCCATGGTGATCACAATACCTAGTACCGCAGCCACAATCCCAAATCCAGGCATGGCATCTGCGATTTTTTGCACGGCGGTGGCTGGGCCAGTTAATTCATGAAGGCGGGCGTCAATTTCCATGTCCATCAACGCGTCTAGTTCGTGGGCTTGCATGTTGCCGGCGGCGATAAGGCGGAAGTAGTCGGCAATGAAATCAGCAAGCGCATGGTTATTCTGTATGGCGGGGTACTTGGAAAATACGCCGCTTTGTTGCGGGTTTTCCACGTCGCTTTCAATGGACATCATGCCTTCTTTACGACTCTTATTAAGAATGTCGTAGATTAAGCTTAAGCAGTCCATGTACATGGCTTTATTGGCTTTACCGCCGGTGATGACCTGAGGCAGTTGCCTGAAGGTATCCATGTGTAACGGGCCTGGGTTACTGATGATATGTGCACCCATGCCTGCACCTAGAATGATCAGGAACTCCCACGGCTGCCATAATGCGGCCAGCACACCATGGCTGCCAATGTAGCCAAAGACCACACTGGCACACACAACTATTAAACCGACTATGAATAACATTCCTGTTGTCCCTCTTAGCCCCATCGACCTTTTTGAATGAAAGGTGAAATCCGTGGGCCAGTTTGTAAAAAGTCCGACTATAGTTAATTAAAGTTTACAAAAGGTCTTTCCTCAAATCGAATGGAAGCAAAAACACTAAAAGGGGCACGAGCCTGGCTGGAATTAGCCACTTCCGCTCAACTACCCATCTTAAAGATTTCCGCCCAGTTGCTGACAAAGCAGATTAAATCTGGGGCGTCCCTTGCAGATATGGCCCATACCATTGAGCGAGACCCAGCTTTGTGTCTGCATTTATTTTTAGCGGCTAACCGAAAGAACCCGAACCCAGATACCGCCATCTTAAGTTTGAATCACGTCATGACCATGCTGGGCATGCAAGGGGTGATTCACTATATCAAGCAAGCTCCCAAGATGACTCTGCATAAAAGTGATGCCATGCAAAAGGGCTATTTGCAGGCTCAAGCCAACAGTACTCTGGCAGGTCGCTTAGTGGAGCAGTGGGCAGCACAGACGCATAGTGGTTCGGCTGAAAAGTTAAAGTGGGCTACCATTTTGGCCGGTGCACCGAACTGGTATATGTGGCATGTGGCTTATGGTTCCATGAGTGTGCATCAGTATCAGGTGCATCATGAATTCAAACCTGCCACCACCGTTGAGAAACAATTGTTTGGCTGTTTGTTGGAGGATATCCATCGCATGGTGGGCCGACAAATACAGCTACCGGATTTATCCCAGCAGCTGTTAGAGCGTGCGCAATGGCCAAGCCTGCGCCAGTGGGCAAAAATCATCAGTGATGATCACTTGGAGTACAGCGATAACGATCACGTTCTGCGACACTTAAAAAGCAAGCCCAGTACGGTCATGTTATTGCTCAACCACCTTGCCCATGAAGTGCAGCGCGGTTGGATGAGTCATAAAAGCATGCGCAGTCAAAAGGCGTTGGCCCACTTAAGTGGGTTGGATATTGCCCATGTCATTGCCCAAAACCATCAATTAGCCGTGAATATGAGTCGTCAATTGATGGCCGAACAGATTCAGCCACCGGCGGTTTCTTTGTTGTGGTCAACGCGAAAAATGAATGAAGCCTGTTGGGTCAGGCCGATCTTTCATTGTTGGGAAAAAGAGCCGCCTAAAGCGGTTATGCCAATTAAGTCGCCTGTTCGTGCGCCTCAAACTCAAGTCCTAGAGCCAGCGCCATCAAGAGTGGTGAATCGAGCCGTTCTATTAGACGCGTTACAGCACCTGAACCAAGAGATATCGGATTTTAGCGACATTCATAATATTTTCTTGAGTTGCAATAAAGGGTTGCATCAGGGCATCGGCATGCGAAGAGGCTTTATTAGCATCTTAAGTAAAACAGGGGATTGTTTACGCCCTGTATATTGCTTTGGTATTCAAAGCGATGACCCCATTCGAAGCTTGAAGATACAACTTGAAGCGAATCGATTATTTGCCAAGTTAATGACTAAGAGTGCTAGCTTTCGTATTGATGCGGATAACGCAGAGCAAGCTCTTAATATGCTAGACCCGAAAACCATCGAGGCGCTTGGTCGTCAAAACTGCATGATGATGTCGTTATTTTCGAACAATAAACCGGTTGGCGTGGTGTATGCGGATGTGTGTTCGAACGAGCAGCCCATCAGTGATCAAGAATATAAGGCATTCAAAAAAGTGTGCCAAGGCACGAGTCATGCACTTGAGCGTTATGCTCGACGTTAACGCCATGCCATGGCGCTATAAATTCTCCCGATAATACCTGACACATCCCCCTAGCTTGTTTAAAATGCCACCCAAACTTCTTGAGGCCATGAAAATGACTCTGCCATTGATAATTGAACCTAGCGAGCTCGTCAGTGAATTGGGCAAGCCTAATTTACTGATCTTAGACTTAGGCAAGGCCGAAACATACAGTGCGGCTCACGTTCCTGGCGCCATTCATGTGGCCCCTAGCCATATACAGTTAGGCGTACCGCCAGCCCCCGGTTTATTGCCAAGCAAAGAGCAGCTAAGTTTGTTGTTTAGTCGCTTGGGTCTAACCGAACAAACCCATGTGGTTGTGTACGATGATGATGGTGGCCCATGGGCTGGGCGCATGATCTGGGTGCTCGATGCCATTGGCCATAAACATTACAGCTTCTTAAACGGCGGTATTCACGCTTGGCTGGCGCAGCAATGTCCGGTTGAAACTCAGGCGAATACCGCAACGCCAAGTGAGTTTGCGGTGGCCGATATTGATACCCGTGTTACGATTGATCAAGCACAATTACTGCAAGCACTGGCGGATGATAGCATCGAAATTTGGGATGCTCGCTCATTGCCCGAATACACGGGTGAGAAAGTGGTGAGTGCCCGCGGCGGGCATTTGCCCGGTGCCAAAAGCTATGAGTTTACACGCGCCCTCGATATGAACGCTGACTTAAAGTTGCGTGACCTAGAGGACGTTAAAAAAGAATTGAATGCATTGGGGATCACAGGTAATAAAACCATCGTAACCCACTGTCAAACACATCGCCGTTCTGGTTTAACCTATGTTATTTGCAAGCAGTTAGGTTGGCCAGTACAAGCATACGCGGGATCATGGAGCGAATGGGGCAATGACCCAAGCACACCCATTGAAACCGGACAATAATTGACCCAACTGGAATACACTGTGAATAAAAACGCGCTATTTGTTTTAAGCCAATACATCATCCCACAACATACTCTAAGCCGTATCGTTGGTTGGTTTGCCAGCACCAAAATCGAATTCATTAAAAGCACCTTCATTAAAAAATTCGCGGCAAAATATGACGTGAATATGAGTGAAGCAAAAATTGAAGACCTGGATCAGTTTGCTAACTTTAATGATTTTTTTACCCGTGAATTGAAAGACGGCGCTCGCCCAATTGCGGATGCCAAATTAGTGAGCCCTGCTGACGGTGCTGTTAGTCAGCTAGGTAAGATTGAACTGGGCCGCTGCTTTCAAGCGAAAGGTCGTGACTTTAGTGTGGTTGAATTACTAGGCGGTGATAATGAGCGCGCAACGCCGTATATGAACGGTGAGTTTGCCACCATTTATTTAAGCCCTAAAGACTACCACCGTGTGCACATGCCATGTGCTGGCACGTTGAAGGAAACGGTTTATGTGCCGGGTGATTTATTCAGTGTGAACCCAGCCACCGCTGAAGGGGTTGATGGTTTATTTGCACGTAATGAACGCTTAGTATGCATGTTTGATACTGAGTTTGGGCCGATGGCCATGGTGCTGGTGGGTGCCATGATCGTAGCGGGGATCGAAACGGTTTGGTCTGGTCAGGTTTGCCCACTACCAAAACAAGCGCAAGTACAAGATTACTCACAAGGTGAGATTAAGTTAGAGAAAGGTGCAGAAATGGGCCGCTTTAAACTGGGCTCAACCGTGATTCTTTGTTTCCCAGAAGATACAGTGAAATTTTTAGATGAAATTAAAGCGCAGTCGCCTTTAATGATGGGTCAAGCGATCGCTTAATTTAGTGAGAACGTGTTGAAATAAAAAGGAGCTTCGGCTCCTTTTTTATTTCTCTAATCGTTTAAAGCGTTGGTGTTCTTCAATGAACTTCTTCAGCCAAGCGATAATTTGCACAGATGAGACTTTGAAGTTGTCCAAATACGCATCTCTGAGTTGATCCAGTAGCGCCCAGTTCTTATCGGTATGGCTGGAGAAATTAAACGCTTTCATATTCCAGTCAGCTAATTCTCGTTTTTGAATGGGCTGGTCGATTAACTCCTTAAAATTGGTGTGCCTCGGGTCCAATTTGATTTTGGCGACTAACGCATCCAAGGTGTCTTTTTCCCCCTCTAGAACCTGTATGAACTTCCCTTGATCGAAAAACAAAACACCACTAATGCCTTGCGCAGGGTTATTTAAACGGGCTTCAACCAATATATGGCTGAAGTCCTTAGGAATGTCGGGTGTCTGCCCAGTATAGTCGCTGGTGTACATAAAGAGGTGCATGAAAAACCATACTTAAGTGGATGAAATAAGTATGGCCTTAAATGTCAAAATTGCACGGATCGAGCAGAAATTTAGGAATGCGGGCGCATGGCCACATCAAGCAGGCTATTAATGATCTGCTGGTAGCTGTCATAGCGGCGCTCACTGATGTGGCCATCTTCTAGGGCTTTTTTGATGGCACAACCCGGCTCTGCATTATGTTTACAGTCACGGAACTTGCAGGTGCCAATAAAGGGTTTGAATTCCACAAAGCCCTCAAGAATCTCATGTTCTTCCATGTGCCACAGGCCAAACTCACGAATCCCAGGGCTATCGATTAAGTCACCGCCGCTTGGGAAATGGAACAATGTGGCGGTGGTGGTGGTGTGTTTACCTTTGCGGCTTTGTTCGCTTAAGGCCCCCACACGAATGTCTTCGTCAGGTAACAAGGTGGAGATGATGCTGGATTTACCCACGCCACTTTGCCCCACAAACACACTGATGCGATCTTTTAAGAAATCTTTGAGATCCTCAAGGCCATTTTCAGTCTTGGTGCTGGCATGCATGAAGCGGTAGCCGATTTCTTGGTAGTCGTGCACAAGGTGTAAAAAGTGCTCTTGGTTTTCGCTGTCTATTAGATCAGTTTTGTTTAAGCACAACACCGGCTCAATCCCGCTCATTTCAGCGGCCACTAGGTAGCGGTCAATGAGGTTGCGGTGAGCATAGGGTTCAGGGGCCACTACGATAATCATGTAGTCGATATTGGCGGCGACGCTTTTAAGTTCACCATACATGTTGGGGCGGCACAGTTCGGATTCACGCTCATTACGCGCGACCACCACGCCATGTTCGTCTTTACCGATGCGCCAAACTACCGAGTCGCCGGTGACTAAGCCACCCAGGTTAGCGCGCATGTGACAGCGTTTTTGCTCGCCATCTGTGCCTTCAACCAATACTTGAGTGCCAAAGTGAGCAATGACTTGACCAGACTGCTCAGGGCCAAGGTCGCCCCCTTCTAGTTCGTCGTGGATTTGCTCTTCTTTTTTATCAGCGCGTTCACTGCGTTCTTGTTGAATTTTGTTGATTCGCCAAGTCTGACGCTTGCTGAGCTTTCGTTTTGACATAGATATGTGTTCAAATTGGGCTTTAATGAATTATATAGTGCTTTGCCGCTTAAAGCAGTGTTCAAGGCAAAAAGGATAGAAGATGGAAAATAAGCATAACCTGATTTGGATTGACCTGGAAATGACTGGCCTAGAGCCTGCCACGGATGTGATCATTGAGATTGCCACCATAGTGACGGATGGTGATTTAAACGTCCTAGCGGAAGGCCCCGTATTGGCTATTCATCAGCCAGACAGCATCATTGATAACATGGACGATTGGAACACCAAAACCCATGGCAACTCAGGTTTGGTTCAGCGCGTGAAAGACAGCAAGATTGACGAGGCCGAAGCGGTGAAACAAACCATCGCGTTCTTACAGCAATATATTGGTAAGGGTGTCAGCCCTATGTGTGGTAACAGCGTGCATCAAGATCGTCGTTTCTTGAACAAATACATGCCAGAGCTTGAGGATTTCTTCCATTATCGCAATATTGATGTGAGCACGTTAAAAGAATTAGCGCGCCGCTGGGCACCGGAAAAACTGACGGGCTTAACCAAAAAGGGCTCCCATCAAGCGTTGGATGATATTCGTGAGAGCATTGAAGAGATGCAGTATTACCGTAAAAATATTATGAGCATCTAAACATTTCATCGCATTCATAAAACGCCCAGTGCTATTACAGACTGGGCGTTTTTGTTTTCACAGGCCGTCGCTTTACAAAAACGTATGAAATAGCACATATGTTAACGGTAATAGGGTAGTACTCACGTTTTAATTTACTTAGTATGCATGATTAATAGAAATGCTGTTGTAGAGCGGTTTGGGGCAAAGTTATGAAAGAGATTTGCATACTGATCATTTTTTTAGTGTTAGCAGGTTGCGGTGATAAAAAAACAAAACAAACCCCACAAGACCCAGTTGTCGCCTGTGACTTATCACAAAGCGTGGTGCATTTTGAAGATCAGGATTTTACCGTAGGCAATATTGGTGGTGAGATGACAGTTTCATTGCCAACAAATTGCTCGCTCAATCGCATTGAAGCACGCTGGTTAAATAACCAAGG
>JBNMQC010000003.1:0-99096 GCA_051277445.1 Bermanella sp.
AACGATGCATCGCCGATGGTAGTGTGGGGTCTCCCCATGTGAGAGTAGGTCATCGTCAAGCTTTAAATATAAAAGCCCTGTTACTTGCGTAACAGGGCTTTTTTTATGTCTAAAATTTGCCGATGCCCTAGCTGCTTCGCAGGCAACGGTCATGGTGGGGTTGGCTTCGCCGATCAAGCTTTAATTTAAAACCCCAGCAGTTAGTTCTGCTGGGGTTATCTCGTTTTACCGCTTATAGAAATTAACAGCCCATGCACCGAAAGTGCGATAGCTGGAGTGCCGTAGGCATCGCGAAGCGAGACAGAACGGAGTTCTGAACTCACTGTAAGTCGTCAACGACTGCGACATTAATGCGTCCTTGACGGCGCAGTTTCTGTGAAAAATATAATAAAGTTGAAAGTAATTAAGATATTAAAGAGTGGAAATTAAGAATCACAGATCTATCCGTCACCATGATTCTTAATTAATAGCTGTGAAATATATAGCTTGGAAGCGAAAAGAGTTTAGAAGTCGCCCCACTGACTCTGTAAAAGGGTTACGGCTGTTAAAGCGGCCGTTTCTGTTCTTAGAACACGGGGCCCAATGAGTTTTGCTTTAAAGCCCTGTTCACAGGCAGCCTGAATTTCATCTTGTGATAATCCGCCTTCGGGACCGATTGCTATGACCGCAGATGCGACAGACTCAGGAGTGCTTTGTTCTGCATTGCCCCTAGGATCTAAAACCCACTTTTCTTCGCCACTCACGTCGCCTATCCAATCTTGGAATTTCACCACAGGGTTTAGCTTAGGTAGCACATCGCGACCGCATTGTTCACAGGCACTGATGATGATGCCTTGCCATTGTTTTAGTTTCTTCTCCATGCGCTCTGCATTGAGTTTTACATCACAATGCTCTGTCCATAGCGGGGTGATTTCTACTACACCTAATTCAACGGCTTTTTGAATGACAAGTTCCATTTTGTCGCCTTTTGAAAGTGCTTGGCCCACATGAATAGTTAACGGTGATTCATTGTCACTGAATACCTTTTGCTGGATGTTCACGGATACTCGTTTGCGATCACTGTGTTCAATAACGGCTTTGAAGTGGTAGGGCCCTTCTGCGTTAAACAAGATGAGCTCACGGCCGGATTGCATCCGCAATACTTTTCCAACATGGTTGGCTGCGTTTTCGTCTAAATCGACAGACGTGCCTTCATTGAAAACTTGGGGTGTATATATTCGAGGGATGCGCATATAGGTGTCTGATTTAGAGCGTGAGGTGTAATGGGTCTTACAATAGCAGCGTTTGGTTGATCTCTCTAGCGACTTAGGCTGAATTTAACGTGAATGGCTGCCATCGCAAAACGGTGCTTTTTCAGTGTCTTTGCAGGCACACAAAAATTTAGCTTCGGTTTTTTCTGCGGTGAATGTCATTGGCTGATACGGCGTGCCTTTATGGCTACCATCGCAAAATGGTTGAGTTTTACTGCGGCCGCATTCACACCAAAAATAGGTTTTTCCCGCTTCTAGTTCAACTCGGATTGGTTGGCGCATAGGAATCTCTGTGGGAGGGGTTTGTAGAGGGCAGGTAGATGAGAGCTATCTCTCTCACCTACCTTTGTCGTCTAAGGTTTACCAAAGTCCTAGGTTCTTCCATACGTTCATACACGGATCTGCTTGATTTAACGTGTAGAAATGTAGGCCAGGTACATCGTTTTCAACTAAGTCTTCACACATTTGTGTAATGACCTCTTCACCAAACTTAATGATGCTTTCGCTGTCATCACCGTAAGCTTCGAGTTGCTTACGAATCCAACGCGGTATTTCAGCACCACAAGAATCACTAAAACGAGCAAGTTTGGTGTAGTTGGTTATAGGCATGATGCCCGGTACGATCGGGATATCGATTCCCATTTCTTCACAACGATCTAAAAAATAAAAGTAACTGTCAACGTTGAAGAAATATTGTGTAATCGCGCTGTCAGCACCGGCATCGACTTTGCGCTTGAAGTTCAAAAGATCTTGCTCAAAGTTTTTAGCCTGTGGGTGCATTTCAGGATAAGCCGCTACTTCTAGGTGGAATTTGTCGCCATGTTCAGCACGGATCAATTCAACTAGCTCATTCGCGTATTTTAATTCGCCTGCACTGGCAGCCATACCTGATGGTAAATCACCACGTAATGCAACAATGCGCTGAATGTCATTTTGTGCATAGTGGTTAAGTAAATCTTTAATGTTTGCTTTGGTTTCGCCGACACACGATAAGTGTGGCGCTGTACCAATACCTTTTGCGTTCATACCCGTTACGGTGCTGACCGTATGTTCACGGGTTGAGCCGCCTGCACCATAGGTAACCGAGAAAAAATCAGGGTTAAGTGCGGCCAGTTTGTCGCGCGTGGCGAACAGTTTGGCGGTACCTTCTTCCGTTTTGGTTGGGAAGAATTCAAAGCTTAAACGGAAATTGTCCATGGGCATCTCGGTATCTATGTGTTTACTAACAAGCTTTCATATTAATGGGCTTGAAGCCGAAGCTTAACGCTTCGGGCTCCAAGCTTCTAGCTCGAAGTATTAGTACTTGTAGCTTTCTGGTTTGTAAGGGCCATCAACTGGTACGCTGATGTAGTCCGCTTGGGTTTGAGTCAGCTTAGTTAATACGCCGCCAAAACCTTCAACCATGTCTTTTGCTACTTCTTCGTCTAATTTCTTAGGTAAGATTTTCACATAAACATTTTCTGCTTTTTCAGCTTCAGGTAAGTCAGCGAATTTTTTATCATACAAGTACATTTGCGCTAATACTTGGTTGGCAAAAGAGCCATCCATGATACGGCTTGGGTGACCTGTGGCATTACCTAGGTTCACAAGACGACCTTCAGAAAGCAGGATCAAGTGATCATCGCTGGCTTTGTCACGGTACACTTTATGTACTTGTGGCTTGATCTCGTCCCATTCCCAGTTTTCACGCATGAACGCCGTATCGATTTCGTTATCGAAGTGACCAATGTTACAAACAACCGCGCGGTTCTTAAGCGCTTGTAGCATGTTTTTGTCACACACGTTGACGTTACCAGTGGTGGTCACGATTAGGTCCGTGGTGCCGAGCAATTCTTTGTTGATGCCTTCAAGGGTGCCCGTGTTCACGCCGTTGATGAATGGCGAAACCACTTCAAAACCGTCCATGCAGGCTTGCATCGCACAGATTGGATCCACTTCCGTCACTTTTACGATCATGCCTTCTTGGCGTAAAGATGCTGCAGAACCTTTACCGACATCACCGTAACCCACAACTAGGGCTTTCTTACCAGAAAGCAGGTGGTCAGTACCACGCTTGATGGCATCGTTTAAAGAATGACGACAGCCATATTTGTTGTCGTTTTTCGATTTAGTTACCGCATCGTTCACGTTGATGGCTGGCACTTTAAGCTCGCCTTTTTCCATCATTTCTAATAGACGGTGAACACCCGTCGTGGTTTCTTCAGAAATGCCGTGGATGTCTTTTAGTAGCTCTGGGTACTTGTTGTGTACCATTTCAGTCAGGTCGCCACCGTCATCAAGAATGATGTTGGCATCCCACACTTTATCGCTACCCACTTCTGCAAGAATGGTTTGCTCGATACACCATAGGAATTCTTCTTCTGTTTCGCCTTTCCAAGCGAACACAGGAATACCTGCAGCAGCAATGGCAGCCGCAGCGTGGTCTTGAGTAGAGAAAATATTACAAGAAGACCAACGAACGTCAGCACCCAGATCAACGAGTGTTTCGATCAAAACCGCAGTTTGAATGGTCATGTGAATGCAACCCATGATTTTAGCGCCCGCTAAAGGTTGTGCATCTTTGTATTTACGACGAAGGGCCATTAGCGCTGGCATTTCACCTTCGGCGATTTGGATTTCTTTACGGCCGTAAGCAGCGTCTAGGGCGAACTGCTCTGGGGTTTTGGCGGCAACTTTGTAGTCTGTGAAAGACATAGATATTCCTCTTTAAAATTCAATTCAAACCCAGGTATGTGGGTTTTCCATGTTGGGTGTCATCGTATGAGAGCCAAGCGCCCTCATACGCAAAGCGAACTAGATACCGGCTGCCGCTTTTAATTCTGCAACCTTATCCGTGCGCTCCCAAGTGAAGGCCGTAAAGGTTTTGGTTTTTTCTTCGCCACGATCAACATACGTGTAAGACGCTTCAAATGGTTCACGACCGAAGTGTCCGTATGCGGCGGTGATTTGATACATAGGGTTTAATAACTCTAGCTGATTTTGAATGGCGTATGGGCGCAAATCAAAGACGGTGCGAATTACTTTTGCTAGTTCAATGTCGGTCAATTTACCGGTGCCGAAGGTGTTAACAGAAATCGATGTCGGCTCAGCCACACCAATGGCATAAGACACTTGGATTTCACAACGATCAGCAAGACCAGCCGCCACGATGTTTTTCGCCACATAACGCCCCATGTAAGCCGCTGAACGGTCGACTTTTGAAGGGTCTTTACCAGAGAATGCACCACCACCGTGACGGGCCATGCCGCCGTAAGTATCAACGATGATTTTACGACCTGTTAAACCGGCGTCGCCCACAGGGCCGCCGATCACAAAGTTACCGGTTGGGTTGATGTGGAATAAGGTGTCAGCGGTTAACCAGCCGTCAGGGAAAACAGGCTTGATGATGTGTTCAAGTACTTCCGCGCGCAGTTCTTCTAATGAAATAGAAGGGTCGTGTTGAGTCGATAAAACAACCGCATCGACTTTTGGTGAGCTTCCTTCATAGTTGATGGTCACCTGAGATTTTGCATCCGGGCGCAACCAAGGTAGGGTGCCATTGCGACGCAGTTCAGACTGGCGTTGAACCAATAAATGCGCGTAGTAAACCGGCGCAGGCATTAGGTTAGGGGTTTCGTTGGTGGCATAACCAAACATTAAGCCTTGGTCACCAGCACCTTGGTCTTCTGGCTTGGCGCGGTCAACACCTTGGTTGATATCCACAGATTGCTTACCAATGCCGTTTAATACCGCACAAGTGGCACCATCAAAACCCACTTCTGAGCTGTTATAACCAATGCCTGTGATGACATCACGCACAATGTCTTCAAGATCTACATAGCAAGAAGTGGTCACTTCACCCGCCACAACCGCCATACCGGTTTTTACTAAGGTCTCAACCGCTACACGGGCGTATGGGTCGCGAGCGATGATGGCATCCAAAACCGCATCACTGATCTGGTCGGCGACCTTGTCTGGATGGCCTTCGGATACGGATTCCGATGTGAAAATAGAATATTCGCTCATGGGGGTTATTCTCCTTAAGTTATTCTTTTAATGTTCTAACGTTTCTTAAACAATTGAATCTGGATTTGGAATCCATTGCGTAAACCAACAAATACTTGATGTTGGTGTGTTAATCCTGCTTCACGTGCCCAGTACTTGATTTCTTCTGGGTCGAGTCCTAGCCATACATCACCACAACTTTCTTTTACCCAGTTTTGATCGTGTGGGCATAGGTCAGTAATCAGTAAGTAGCCGTTATCGTTTAATAACTTAGCTGAAGCGATTAATGCTTCAGCAGGCGCTGGAATATGGTGAACCACCATATTAAACGCTAATAGATCGACCTTAATGTTACGGGCAACGGCATCAAGTGGTTCCCCTAAAACAAACTCAATGTTGCTAATTGGGGTATGTTGTTTGGCTAATTCCAGCATAGCGGGTGAATTATCCAATGCAAAAACCGTATCAAAGCGCTCGCTTAAGGGTTTTAAAAACCCGCCCTGGCCTGGGCCTACTTCCATCGCATGCGCACTGTTTGGTAACACGATGGTCTTCAATACCTCTTCAAGGCTATCTGCGTAATGCTCGTAACCCGCAATAAGGTCAGTGACCTCGGTAAACTTACCAGCATGCTTTTCAAAAAATAACTGGCTTTGCTCCCCACGCTCCGCATAAATACTGTCGAGACCGCTTTTGAGTTCATCATCTAATGGCATGGCATCCATAGCTGAAAATAGACTGGCGCGGACTTCATCCAGCTGAGCACCGTTTAATAAGGCGCGACGATAAAAGATGGAATTACCTTCTCGACGTGTGCTCACCAATTGGGCGCTGGCGAGTATTTTCAGGTGATGGCTCATGCGTGACTGGCTCACATTGAAGATATCGGCCAGCTCAAGTACGCCAAACGAGTCTTGCTGTAAGAGCTGAAGTATCTGTAGGCGCAGGCTGTCACCGGCGGCCTTGTTCAGCAGGGCAAGATTTTCGATGTTTGTGCTTGGATCAGTAACAGGCACGCAGCACACCCAATGGTTAATAGGTGAGCAAAGATATCATCCCTGATGGGTGATGCCAATATCTATATTAAAATATTTTGATATAGGTTGGTGGAGGTTAATAGCGCGAAGGCATGTGTAAGCTGAGCAAAGGTGGGGGGCTTAGAAAAAATCGGTATAACTAAAAGTGATTATCGTGCCTGCTAAGTGTGTGATATACATCAAGTTGTGCCGATGGGTGCCGATAATAAAAATAAGAATAGAGGGATCGCCATGAACAAAAGAAATGCCTTAAGTGTATTATTTTTAGCCAGCTTTTTAGGTTTAGTATTAACAGGGATGATTTATTTACAGCCCGAGAAGCCGCAACCGCAAACCGCTGAGTATGATTTGCGTGGCTTTCCTTCTCTACCCAGTGAGCGAAATTAATTAGTTGATACTCGCATTCAAAAAAAGCGCCTTATTGAGGCGCTTTTTTTGTGTTTGGTTGTTTTGCTCTTAGGGTTAGAAGCTTAACAATTTTGGCTTATACATTTTCAATGTGGGCATGGTCATGCCAATGCTAGCATTAATGTAGGTTGGATCCGCCACTGTGTAACGGCGTCCTTGAAATTCCCAGCTATCGCCAGCGGTTTTGCCATTGAGCGCTACCGCCGCGGCGATGTGCCCAGGGTAATCCAATAGCACCACATCCAGTTTTAATAAACGTTTCACCAGCCAAGCAAATAATGCAGCGCGATCTTCGCAATCGCTGTATGGGTAGTGCAGGGTTTCTACTGGGTATAGGTAGTTTTCCTCGCGAAATTGTTGCTCGTCTGTTTTATAGCTAAACGCTGTTTGCACAAAGCGCAGTAATAAATTCACCGCATCCTGCTCGCTTTTGCCTTTTACTAGGGGCGCCAGTTGCGTCATGAGTTCATCGGCGGTTGTCTGCGGGAGCCCCTCGTGAGCATACTGGCTGATGGCCAATTGAGGCGTGGTATTGGCGAGCTCAATTTGCCCCAGATCATAATGCAATTGGATACTGTGGGTTTGTCCTTGGTATCGAAAGCTTAGCGCTCTTTGCTGGATTTGGTTTGAGGCCAGAAGTTGTTGGTTGTTGTTGAAGTCCAGCGCAGTGTTGGCCCCTGCGTGCTTGCCATCATAAGTGTAGGCCCGCCCCGTATTGAGTTTTTTACCATCTAAGCTAACCGCATAAAAGCGGGTGCCACTGAATGTAAAATAGGTGACGCCAAACAGGGCTTGCTTGGAGGGCATGAGTAAAAACGCGTTTTGATTGTAAGCAATGCGCGCATCAAAACCCGCCTTAACTAATAAGTACCAGGTAGTCAGTTGCTGAGCGTTATGGCCATTGTCGTTAAGGGTTTGCACGTATCGATGAAATAAAACCGCCGTCCCCCAGGGGTTGAGTTTGAGCCGTTGTGCGGTTTGGGTTAAGTCTTTGATGGTCTTATCATGGGGTGCACTGGCAAGGGTGGCGTAAAAATCCGCAATGTTATCGCTGCTCATCTTGCCGCTAAAATTTTGGTTTAGCTTATCGTCTTTTATAAGGTTAAGCGTATGGCCAAACAAGGTAACCTCAACCGTATCCATGGTGGCCGGTGCGGGCTTCATTGGTTTGGGCTTGGTGGCAGGGGGTGTTTCGGGTTTCGCAATCACAACGGGTTCGATAACAGGGGTATTATCAACAACGGGTTTGTCATCTTGCGGTTGAGGCGCTTTTGGTAGTAGCACAGGCTTGGGCTTATCGTCCAATATGACGGGCTTTTTAACTTCAACAGCCTTCCATTGCTGCTTTAGGAAGCCCAAAAATGCCTTGTCTTCGGCATCCATATAGTCTTGGAATTCTTGCTGGGCAGTGCTCATATCCATGGAGTTTTGCTTAAGCCACTCGTCGTATTCGCTGTCGGCGTGGCTTGCCGTGCCTAAAACCGTCATGAGGCCAAGTAAGATAGGGTATTTCATGGTTATTCCCTTATTGTTTTTATTCCTTGTATAACACTGACCGATTCCACGATGAAAAGCCAGATATGATCCCATCCTTCATTGATGAATGGGCTATTCTCAGGGATAATACGCCCCCTTTATTATAGTGCCCAGTAGTAAGCCTTCCCTTACTGCTTTTGAAAGATCAAATAGATCAGGAGTCTCCATGACAGACCGTCGTCAGCTGGCCAACGCGATACGTGCATTGAGTATGGATGCCGTACAGAAAGCAAAATCAGGCCATCCAGGTGCCCCTATGGGTATGGCGGACATTGCTGAGGTTCTATGGAATGACCATATGAATCACAACCCAGCGAACCCAGACTGGTTCGACCGTGACCGTTTCGTACTGTCTAACGGCCATGGCTCTATGTTGATTTACTCTCTGTTGCACCTTACGGGCTACGAGCTAAGCATTGAAGACCTTAAGCAGTTCCGTCAAATGCACTCAAAAACCCCAGGCCACCCAGAATACGGTTATGCGCCGGGTATCGAAACCACCACTGGCCCACTTGGCCAAGGTATCGCGAACGGCGTGGGCATGGCGCTGGCTGAAAAAGTATTAGCCGCACAATTTAACAAACCCGGTCACGACATCGTTAACCACAATACCTACGTTTTCCTAGGTGATGGTTGCATGATGGAAGGTATCTCTCACGAAGCGTGTTCACTGGCCGGTACATTAGGCCTAGGTAAATTAATCGCGTTTTATGATGACAACGGTATTTCTATCGACGGTGAAGTAGAAGGCTGGTTCACTGACGATACGGTTAAGCGTTTCGAATCTTACGGCTGGCAGGTGATTCCTGCGGTTGATGGTCATGATTCAGCGGCACTAGAAGCGGCGATCCAAGCCGGTAAAGCAGAAGCCAACAAACCAACTCTTATTTGCTGTAAAACCATCATCGGTTTTGGCTCGCCAAACAAAGAAGGCAAAGAAGACTGCCACGGTGCGCCACTAGGTGACGACGAAATTAAACTAACCAAAGAGCGTTTAGGCTGGAATTACGGTGCATTTGAAGTACCTGAAGACGTATACGCTGGTTGGAGCGCGAAAGATAAAGGCGCAGCCAAAGAAGCCGCTTGGAACGAAAAATTCGCTGCATACGCCGAAGCCTTCCCAACAGAAGCCGCTGAGTTTACCCGTCGTATGAAAGGTGAGCTACCTGCTGACTTCTCTGCAAAAGCGGATGTCTTCATTCAAGAATGCCAAGCAAAAGGCGAAAGCATTGCATCACGTAAAGCGTCTCAAAATGCCATTTGTGAATTGGCCCCTGCGTTGCCTGAAATTCTAGGTGGTTCGGCTGACCTTGCCGGTTCTAACCTAACACTTTGGCCACAAGCGAAAGGTATTGAAGCCAAAGACGCATCCGGTAACTACGTTTTCTACGGCGTGCGTGAATTTGGTATGAGCGCCATCATGAATGGTGTTGCACTGCACAAAGGTTTTGTACCTTATGGTGCGACCTTCTTAATGTTCATGGAATACGCGCGTAACGCTATTCGCATGGCGGCACTGATGCAACAACGTGCCATTCACGTTTACACACACGACTCTATTGGTCTGGGTGAAGATGGTCCGACTCACCAACCGGTTGAACAGTTAACCAACCTGCGTACTACGCCAAACCTAAACACATGGCGTCCATGTGATGCGGTTGAATCCGCGGTGGCTTGGAAAAACGCGGTTGAACGTGCCGATGGCCCAACCGCCATGATTTATTCTCGCCAAGGTTTGCCACATCAAGATCGCACCGCCGCTCAAGTGGCAGACATCAACAAAGGTGGTTACATCCTTAAAGATGCGGCTGACGCAAAAGCGATCATCATCGCTACCGGTTCTGAGATTGGTTTAGCCATGGATGCAGCCGCTGCTCTTGAAGCCAAAGGCACAGCAGTGCGTGTGGTTTCTATGCCATGTGCGGAAATCTTCTGTAAACAAGATGCGGCGTACATTGAATCAGTATTACCAGAAGCCATTACGGCCCGTGTTGCAGTAGAAGCGGCCCATAAAGATTACTGGTACAAGTTTGTTGGCCTAAATGGCGCAGTTGTGGGCATGGACACCTTTGGTGAGTCAGCGCCGATTGCTGATTTGATGAAGCACTTTGGCTTTACCGTGGAAGCAGTAGTAGCCGCAGTAGAAGGTGTTTTGTAAGAAGCTATTGCGCTTGCTTATGCTGCTTCTGGAAACTCTCATGTGAGAACCACTTGAGAGTTTTTGTTTGTTTAGATAATTCAAATGTGTTTTAGCTGAGTAACCTAGCTTTATGTCACAAAAAATTGCAATCAACGGTTTTGGTCGTATCGGGCGCTGTGTCCTGCGGTCTATTTATGAGCGCAATTTACAAAACGACATAGAAATCGTCGCCATTAACGAGCTGGCGGATTGCGAAACCATTAGCTACATGTTGCGTTACGACAGCACCCACGGGCGTTTTCCGTTTGATGTGTCGGTGGAAAAAGATGTATTAACCATCACGGATGGTCAAGGCGTTGCGCGTCATATTCAAATTTTGCACGAAGCCGATATTGAAAACCTGCCTTGGAAAAATTTAAACGCTGACGTGGTTTTAGAATGCACCGGTCAGTTTAAAAACCAAGCGCAGTTAAAGCCTCACATAGTTCAAGGCGCGAAAAAAATCCTGTTAAGTCAGCCTGGTGAAAGCGATGTGGATTTCACCTTGATTGCCGGTGTAAACCAAAATGATTTAACCGCGGATCATAAAATTGTTTCAGTCGGGTCGTGTTCAACCAATTGTGTGTTGCCAGTGATGGCGATTTTAGATGAACAATTTGGTATTGAAAGTGGTGTGAGCACCACGATTCACTCCGCCATGAATGACCAGCCAGTGATTGATGCGTATTCCAGTGATTTGCGTCGAACCCGTGCCGCGGTGGCCAGTATTATTCCAGTGGATACCGCGTTACCAAAAGGCATTGCGCGTATCATGCCCCACTTGGATGGCTGCATTGAAAGTTTGCATTTACGTGTGCCCACCCTAAATGTGTCGGCCATGGATTTAACCTTACAGTTAAAAAACGCAATAACCGCAGAGCAAATCAATACGCTATTAAAACAACATAGTTTGTCAGATTTAAAAGGCTTGATTGGTTTTAGTAATGAACCCCATGCGTCAGTGGATTTTAATCACGATGCGCGCAGTGGTGTGATTGATGGTACGCAAACTCGAGTAAGCGGTGAGCGATTATTAAAGTTATTAATTTGGTTTGATAACGAATGGGGTTTTGCTAATCGCATGGTGGATGCGTTGCAAAATACTCATTTCAAACAGGATTTGTAAATATATTGTGGGAGGGCAACCTGAGCGCCTTCACACAAAGAATAGAAAATTAAGAAATTATTAGATAGGAAGAAAACATGACTGTTTTGAGAATGGCCGACCAAAACCTTAAAGGAAAAAAGGTTTTAATTCGTGAAGATCTTAACGTACCCGTTAAAGATGGCAAAGTAACCTCAGATGCGCGTATTCGTGCATCATTACCAACTATTAAACTGGCTCTAGAAGCCGGTGCAAAAGTCATCGTTATGTCTCATCTTGGTCGTCCGACGGAAGGCGAATACGAAGAAAAATTCTCCATGCAGCCAGTGGCCAACTACTTAAGCGACGCGCTGGGTAAAGATGTACCTGTGATTAAAGATTTTGCTGCGGGTGTAGATGTTGCTGAAGGTGAATTAGTCTTGCTAGAAAACGTTCGCTTTAACAAAGGCGAGAAAAAAGATGAAGACGACCTAGCCAAAGCTTACGCAGCCCTTTGTGATGTGTTTGTGATGGATGCCTTTGGTACGGCTCACCGTGCGCAGGCCTCTACTCATGGTGTAGCGAAGTTTGCACCAATCGCTTGTGCGGGACCGTTACTAGCGGCTGAATTGGATGCGCTTGGTAAGGCATTAGATAAACCTGAGCGCCCATTGGTGGCAATCGTTGGTGGCTCAAAAGTATCGACTAAGCTTGAAGTACTTGAAAGCCTATCTGACATCTGTGACCAAATCATCGTGGGTGGTGGCATCGCCAATACCTTCTTGGCCGCCGCAGGTAAGCCAGTGGGTAAGTCTTTATATGAAGAAGATCTAGTACCACAAGCCAAAGCATTAATGGATAAAGTATCCATTCCTGTGCCGACAGATGTTGTATGTGCGAAGAAATTCGCTGAAGACGCAGAAGCGACTTTGAAGTCAGCGGATGATGTAACAGAGGATGACATGATCTTCGACATTGGCCCTGATTCTGCCAAAGCATTAGCGGCACAATTAAAAGAAGCGAAAACCATCATTTGGAACGGCCCTGTGGGCGTATTCGAATTTGACCAGTTTGGTGAAGGCACTAAAGCCCTTGCTTTGGCCATCGCTGAAAGCGCTGGCTTCTCCATTGCGGGTGGCGGCGACACGTTAGCGGCTGTGGATAAGTACGAGATTGCCGATAAAGTCTCTTACATTTCAACCGGTGGCGGTGCCTTCCTTGAATTTGTTGAGGGCAAGGTGCTTCCAGCGGTAGCGATTTTAGAAGCGCGCGCTGCAGAATAAGATCGAGTATTCCAATTGCACTTTCATTCATTGGAGGGTGCTAATTGCTTGAATTAAAAGACGCTAACTAGCGTCTAGCAGGGATTTCGTTACAATACCTGCAACAAATATGAATGAGAGTCGAATGCATTTAGCGTCAGACATTCGGCCTCAGACCCCAGACTTTAAATAGAGGACTCAAACATGGCACTTATCTCCCTACGCCAAATGTTGGATCACGCAGCTGAATACGGCTACGGCGTGCCAGCATTCAACGTGAATAACTTAGAACAAATGCGTGCCATCATGATGGCGGCGGATCAAACCGATTCTCCGGTTATCGTTCAAGCGTCTGCCGGTGCGCGTAAATACGCAGGTGCGCCGTTCTTGCGTCACCTGATTTTAGCGGCCATTGAAGAATTTCCACATATTCCTGTGTGTATGCACCAAGACCACGGTGCCTCGCCGACGGTTTGTCAGCGCTCTATCCAGCTAGGTTTCTCATCTGTGATGATGGACGGCTCCCTAGGTGAAGACGGCAAAACCCCTATGTCTTACGAGTACAACGTCGATGTGACCCGTCGTACCGTTGAAATGGCCCATGGCTGTGGTGTATCGGTAGAGGGTGAGCTAGGTGTGCTAGGTTCTCTTGAGACTGGCCAAGCCGGTGAAGAAGATGGCGTGGGCGCGGAAGGTACGTTAACTCATGACCAAATGCTAACTGACCCTGAAGAAGCGGCAGATTTTGTTAAGCAAACCGGTGTGGATGCCTTGGCTATTGCGTGTGGTACCTCTCACGGTGCATACAAGTTTACTCGCCCGCCAACGGACGACATTCTTGCGGTTGATCGCATTAAAGAGATCCACAAGCGCATTCCTAACACGCACCTTGTTATGCACGGCTCGTCTTCTGTGCCACAAGAGTGGTTGGCGATCATCAATGAATTTGGTGGTGAGATTCCTGAAACCTACGGTGTGCCGGTTGAGCAAATCGTTGAAGGCATCAAGCACGGCGTACGTAAAGTGAACATCGATACCGATTTACGTCTGGCGTCTACTGGTGCGATTCGTAAGTTCTTGGCTGAAAACCCAAGTGAGTTTGACCCGCGTAAATATTTCTCTGCATCGGTTAAAGCCATGCAAGAAATCTGTGTGGCGCGCTACGAAGCATTCGGCACTGCGGGTAATGCGTCTAAAATCAAAGCGCTTTCATTAGATGCTATGTTTGATCGTTATCAGTCTGGTGAGCTTAACCCTCAGGTTAAGTAATTCACATTGTGATCATCGAATAACAAAAACGCCTGCAACTGCAGGCGTTTTTGGTTATGGTTTTATGTATCTGGAAAATAATAATAGGGCGGTGAAATAATGGAAGACATTCAGTGGGACTTGCCCAACCCTTATTTAATGACGATTACCGTTCAAGCAGATGAAACCGATCGCCTTGGTCACACTAACAATCAGGTGTATTTGAAATGGCTGGAGCAAATTAGCTGGCAGCACATAGAATCATTAGGCATGGACTGGCCCCTGCATGAGCGACTCTCCCGTGCTATGGCCATCACCCGCACCGAGATTGATTACTTGGCCTCCTCCTATAAAGATGATGACTTGCTACTGGCAACCTGGATAAGCAGTAGCGATCAGCGCATTACCTCTTCAAGGCGCTTTCAACTGGTGCGCTTAAGCGACCATAAAACCATTATAAAAGCTCAGTCTTTTTATGCGTGTATTGATCTAAAAACCGGCCGCCCAGCACGGATGCCCAAGGAGTTCATTGATGTACACAGGCAAGCGCTGGCGGTTCACCAAACCTCTGAATGAGAACTTCATTAAGTTGAAAGAATTGTCAGCTAAACTGACACTATATAAGTGATACTAGGATGTGGTGATGCAAGTAATGAGCGAGTCGGGTGCTGAAATGAAGTGGACACCCGAACAAGTTAAAGGGCAAATTCCCGCATTAAACACGGATCTTCTTGGTAAGGATATGCCAGAGTTCGTCAACCTGTATAACCAGCACTACGGCCTAGATCTAGAGTCCAAGTACATTGGTTTGCAGCATGTGGTTGGGGTTTTTGAAGTGGCTCAATTCAGTATCAGTGGTCATGTGTTTGTTTTGCCTGAAGCAAAAGGTACCGTATTGCTGGTTCATGGCTATTACGACCATGTGGGGTTGTATAACAAGATCATCGACCACTGTTTATCACAAGGCTATAGCGTGTTTAGCTATGACTTGCCCGGCCATGGTTTAAGCAGTGGCGAGCGCGCAGCGATCGATTCGTTTCGTCAATATGATGAAGTGTTTTGCGCGGCGCTTAACTGGGTGCAAACCCATTTGCCGTCGCCACTTGTGGTCATCGGGCAGAGCACAGGCGGTGCGGTAATCATTAATTATCTGCTCAGTCGCGCAATTGATCGATCGGCATCGCCTTTTGCCAATATCTTCTTAATGGCGCCTTTAGTTCGCCCAGTGGATTGGCGAATTTCTAAATTATTCTATTATTTGGCTCGCCCTTTTGTGAGCCAGCTTAAGCGTGAGTTTGCGCAAAACTCCCATGATTTAGATTTTTTATCCTTTATTAGTACGTCAGATCCTTTACAGCCTTTGTTTTTAAAAACCAATTGGGTTGGCGCACTGAATAAGTGGATTAAATTTATTGAAGCCAGTTCGGCTGTGGACCTTGATATTAACGTGATTCAAGGCACGCAAGATGGCACCGTGGATTATCGCCACAACATGCTGGTGCTAGAAGATAAATTCAAAGGCTTTAATGTGACCTTTGTGGAGCAAGGCCGCCACCATTTGGCGAATGAAGAATCGGCTAAACTACAGCAAGTCCTGGCGGCCATGACGCCATTGGTTTAGGTCATATCGCCAAGCCTAGTACTTGCAATCAATAGTCGTTAAACTGCGTGGCTAATAATAATTTTAATAAAAAATTCATGGAGCGAAGTCGTCATGCTTAGGTCGTTAAAACTCACATTATTGCTGTGCATCAGCGTGTGGCTCGTAGGCTGTGCCACCTATGGTCAAGATGTACGTAAAGGCTTAGACCTAACGCAACAAGGTCAATATAGTGAAGCGGCAGGGGCCTTTGAAAAAGCCTTGGACCCAAAGGGCGATGATCGCCTGCTGTATTACACCGAATTAGGCATGGTGTATCACCTTGCGGGTGATTACGAAAAGTCGAATCGCTTACTTGAATCCGCTGAACGCATTTCTGAAGACCTATATACCAAGCGCATCAGTGACATGCTCACCACCGCCATGAGCAACCCTCGCCAAGGCCCCTATCGCGCCCCTAATTTCGAGCGTGTTTTCATTAATTATTACAAAGCGTTGAATTACCTGATGCTGGCTGTCGATAGCACGGACAACAAAGTACGTGAGCGTGCATTAGAAGGTGCCCGCATTGAAAGCCGCCGTATCGATATGGTGTTAAGTGATATTGAAACGCAAAAAGGTAACTACCAAGAACAGGCGGATCGTGAAAAATCCATGTTCTCTAAGTTGATGCGAATCTTTAATAAGCTGACCGGTGAAATCATTGATCGCGACAAGATCGTCTATCGTAATGACGCGTTTGGGCATTATTTAGCCGGTGTGATTTACGAGCAATACAAAGAATACGACGAAGCGCGCGTGGCTTATCAGAAATCCGCGTCACTTTATGAAAATGGCTATCAAAAGCAGTATGGCTTAAAAAAAGACATGACCGAGCAGGCCTGGTTCGACACCATCCGCATGATGCAAAAAGCCGGCGGCTGGCGTAATGAATGGCCACAATTGAGCCAAAGTAAGCTAAGCAAAGACAAGCGCCAGCTGTTAAAAGACTTCAACGAAATGGGTCACCTCATCGTGCTGGAGCATACCGGTATGGTGCCTGAACGCGATGAAATGAACATGCTGCTCACCGCCGACCCCAATACGCGTCAGGTGGTGATTCACCCTATTTTAACCGGTGACCCAGCGCGCCAACTGGACCAACGTTTTTGGTTTTATGCCTTGTATGCCGATAAAGGCATTACCGACCTCATGAGCGCCATTTATGAAGAGCGAGTGATTCCCGCTTTATTGCAGTATTCCATGGTGAAACGGGAGTACTTAGGTCCACTATGGGATGTGGCAGATGGCTTGGGCTTGGTGCAAGTGCTGCAACAGGGTATGCGCATTACGGTGCCGTATTACCGTGTTACTTCTTATAAAGGGTCGGGCCCATCCAGTTTAAATGTGGCGGGTGAGGATCATCCGATGTTGACCGGGCAGTCCGTTGCGCACTTGGCTGTGCAGCAGCAGTTGTTGGATGCCAGTGTGGATATTCAAGAAGCCATGGCACGGGAGGCCTTTAAGAATTTAACCGCCGCTCAAGCGGCTTCTGTGGGCGGCGATGCCGGAGCTGTGCTTGGCTTCTTAGGAAAAATTGCTGCCAATGCGTCTTCTTCGGCTGAGACCCGCAATTGGCTACTACTGCCTGATCAAATTAAAGTGACGCGGATCCCGCTAACCCCTGGCACGCATACGGTGACATTGAACAGCGAGCCGTTAAAAGGCCAGAAACAAACACAAACTAAACAAGTGGACATTAAACCCGGTGAGATGGCTGTGTGGAAAGTACGAACTTTCCCAACTAAAGCGAATCAGACCTCTCTACAAGTGGGTTTATAGTGCATCGTGCACTAAACTAAAGACCGATTAAATTAACATCACGAGGGAAGCAATGATGAAAAAAGTAGTAACTTATGCGGTATTGGCAGGCCTTTGTGCCACTTTATTGAGCGGCTGTGGTAGCACCCGTGTAAACCGCGTGGATGCCAATCAAGAGATCGCACTAACTGATAAATGGAACGATAAAGACTCTCAGTTGGTGAGCGAAGAGATGATCGGCGATATGTTGTCATTCCCTTGGATTCGCGACTTTAAACGTGACAACGGTGGCGATAAGCCAACCGTGATCATTCAGCGTGTGCGTAATAAAAGTCATGAGCATATTTCAGCTGAAACCTTCTTGAACGACTTAAAGCGCGCCATTATTCGTAGCGGCGATGCGCGTTTTGTTGCCAGTGCCGATGAGCGTGCCGATGTTCGTGATGAGCGTGCAGACCAAGAGCTCAATGCGAAAAAAGCCAAGGCCATGGGGAACGAAACTGCAGCCGATTTCGCGCTGTCTGGCAGCATCAACTCGTTTGTTGACCAACTTGATGGTGATCGTGTTACCACCTATCAGGTGGACCTAAAGCTGATCAACATGGAAACCAACGAAGAAGTTTGGAACGGTCAGAAAAAGCTGAAAAAGCTTCAAGAAAAGTCTAGTTACGGCTGGTGAGTTCGGTTCGTTAACCGTTAATTGAGACAAATTTCAAGGTAGCAGAGTATGCGTTTAATGGTCGCCGCGTTAACGGCAAGCTTATTAGTGACGGGTTGCATGAGTAACCCCAGTAAGAAGCCATCATCAGCCACACCGGACTGGGTGGTAAACGAGCCGGTGCAAGGCGGCCATGTTTACGGGGTGGGCAGTGCGCCCGTTTATGGCGACTCAGCCCGCGCATTGCAGCAAGCTCAAGATGCAGCACGTGTGACCATGGTTCAAAAGCTAAAGGTGACGATTTCTGGCACCCTAACCCAGGATACGCAGGAAGTGCGTCAGACTGGGCAGCAAACTCAACTGATGAAAACCGTGCGCAACACCATTAGCAGTACCATTCCAGATGCTGAGCTGGACAACGTTGTGGTGGAAGAAAACTTTGTGGATAAGACCAACAAGGTAGCTTACAGCCTAGTGCATCTTGATCGCGTGAAGGCGGCCAGTAAATTACGCCAGCGTATCAGTGACCTAGATATGCAAGTGACAGACTTAAACAATAAAATCTCAACCAGCCAAGATACCTTGAAGCAGTTGCAAGGGTTAATGCCGGCCCTGAAATGGTTAGAGCAGCGTGAGCGCTTGTCGGAGCAAATGCAGTTGGTGGATGTGAATAACCGCCGTGCAGCAAAAGATGACATGCTGGTCGACGCGGAAGACCGCATCAAAGGGTTATTTGATCGCTTAGTGGTGAACCTGATTCCGAGTAATGCGGATGGCAGCAAAATGCGCGATGGCTTAGTGTCTTCCCTAACCGACTTAGGGTTGCGCATCAGTGGACAGTCGCCACACTTGATTTTCCGTTATGCCGCGAGTCTAAGGCCTATTGAAAAAGCCGGCCGTTTTATTGTATTTGCCTCTGGTAAGGTGAGCATCGAAGATGCTAACGGACGCACCTTGAGTAGTTTTACTCGTGAAGCAAAAGGGGTGAGTGCAGCTTCCAGTGAGCAAGCCCAATTTAAAGCAGTGCAGGGGTTAGCCGAGGTATTGGGGCAAGAATTAGCCAGTAGTTTTGTGACAAAAATCGATTAGCGACAACAGGCCTGATTTTACTAAAACCTGGCAGCGCAAGCTGGCGGGTTTTTTTGTGCCTTTTGATTGGGGGGTCAGTAAGTATTATCAGGAAACTGCAGGCGAATTTTTTGGAATTCAGGCATAAGATCCAGTGCCACTGTCACCAAGTTTGGATCGAATTGTTTTCCACTGGCTTGCTGTAAAAAATCCACAATTTCATGGTACGTGTACGCTGGTCGATACGCTTTATGACAGCCAAGCGCATCGATTACGTCCACCACGCTAACGATACGGGCAGTATAGTCAATCTCCTCGCCCTTGAGCTGTTTAGGGTGACCCGTACCATCCCAGTGCTCATGATGCTGAGCCGCGATACGGCTTGCCATTTTAAGCACAGGCCGTTCTGACTTACTTAATACATTGGCACCAATTTCGGTGTGTTGCGCCATGATGGCTTTATCGGATTCGCTATAGAAGGTTTGTTTTGTGAGGATATGATCAGGAATGCCGATGGTGCCGATATCGTGTAAAGGTGCGGCCAATTTAATGCGCTCACAGGTGTTGTCGTTGAGCCCTGCTTTACAAGCCATTAGATAGGCCATTTTACTCACTCGGCGCACATGATTGCTCTCATCGGGTAAGCGCCGTTCGATGGTTTCACTTAATACATACACCAGCTCTTGGCGACTTTGGCGAATCGCTTCTTTCTGATGCAGGTTATTATGGGTGATGGCGACACACTTGGTGTAAATATCCAATAAGTGACAACCGATTTTATTCAGTCGGGCATTGGGGCGAACATATAATAGGTTTTCACCTGCGGCCTTAATATTGTAGTAACCGATGTACACCTCTTCATTATGAATACTGGTGTGACTTGATTTCGCTTGATCAAAGTACTGCGTGATCTCTTGCGGTAATTGAGCGTCTTCTGAGTTGTCTAAGAAATGACGTATCTTTCCTGTGGCCGCGAGAATGGCATAACGGTGATGTTGAGTCTTTGCGGCGACTGCATCAACCGGTGTATGGGTGCAAACCGCTTCTGCTTCTAGGTTTAATAGGGTGCCAATTTCCTCTAATACCGCGCTTGCGAATACAGGTAACTGCTGGGTATCGACAATCTTAGACGTGGCTTCTA
Organism: Bermanella sp.; assembly: GCA_051277445.1. Lineage (GTDB taxonomy): Bacteria > Pseudomonadota > Gammaproteobacteria > Pseudomonadales > Oceanobacteraceae > Bermanella. The sequence goes on from JBNMQC010000003.1 coordinate 20,256, forward strand.
TCAAGTTAAATAGCCCTTGACGGTTTGCCGCAATGGTGCGGATATCGCGATAACTTCTTAGGGCGCTGTAAAGCAAGGTGCGAAGCTTGGTTGAGGTGAGCTCCGTTTTGTTTTTGTAATCGTTAATATCATAACGCTCGATGACGGTTTCTTCAGGGGCTTGCCCTGGTTGACCGGTACGGAGCACCAAACGGATGTCTTTGTCTTTCAGCTCATCCCGAATGAATTGTACAAGGCGAAGGCCGGCATCATCGGTTTCCATCACCACATCCACCAATGCAAGGGCGAACGGTGGCTGTTCTTGAAGGATACGCTTCGCTTCGGCCATGGAATACGCATGCACAATGTCTACATCCGCTTGGTCAAATTGACAGCCAGCGAGTACCAATGAGGTGACTTTATGGACTTGCTCTTCGTCATCCACGATCAAGATGCGCCAATTGACACGCGCTGGCGTTAATGACTCGCTGCTTTCTTCCGGCGCGTCATCGTCCCCAAATAGAAGATCCGAATCTGACATGCTGACTCCTTATTTATTATCAGTTTAGACATATCTTGCGAGTCTGCTGCTACTCTTAGTGAGGAAAATGCATTTTTTTCACCTGAGTGTCTAAACTGGAGATATCCCATGGAAAACAAGAGGGCCTAAATGAGGCAATGGTATGCCCGGCTTGGCTTTGGCGACAAAATACAGCTGATCATTAATGTTGTGAGTATCAGCGTTCTCACGTTAGCTATCCTTGTGATTGGCGTGGGATTCTATGGGGAATTTAAACGTAATCTAGAGCATCGGGTGCTGCAGAAATCGAACCTGCTGGCGGATGCCGCTGCCGTTGGGGTGGTGTTTGATCAGCCTGAATCGGTGAATATGCTGCTGAGCTCCTTGGCGGTGGATGAGGGCGTCAGGTCGGCCATTGTGTATAAGAAATACGGCCCAGGCGATTATCGTTATTTCTCCCATTATGAAAAAGTCGCGACTCAGCGAGTGGACTTCAGTTATGAGGGCGGTCCTGTGCAGCAGTGGCGCGACGGTGAGTTCATTCTTCGCCTACCCATTTTAGTGGATAGTGAAGAGGTAGGCCGCTTATACCTTACCGAAGACGATAACTACCTTGCTAGCTTCGGGTTTAATATCTTGAAATACATGGTACCCGTGTTGCTTTGCAGTTTGTTGGTTGTGTGGTTGCTCTCTCGCAGCCTGCAATCAAAACTTGCCGCACCACTAGGGGATTTAACCAAGGCTGTGCATGAGGTGGCTTATACGCAGGATTATGGCAAACAGGTGGAAATAGGCAGTGATGATGAGCTAGGTGAACTCGGTAGTGCGTTTAATTTTATGTTGTCTAAGTTATCAGAGCACGAAGCCTTTCGGATTGAAAAAGAAACCGAGATTGTAGAGCTTAATGCGGACTTAGAAAATAAAGTGTATGAGCGCACTCGTGAACTTGAGGCCAGTTTAGCCAATCTGCAAATCACTCAGCAGCAGTTAGTTGAGCAAGAAAAGATGGCCTCTTTAGGAGAGTTAGTGGCGGGAGTCGCCCATGAAATTAACACCCCGATCGGTGTTGGGATCACGGCGGTGAGTCACCTTGTAGAGAGCATTGTACGTATTAATAAAGCCTTCAATACTGGCACATTAACCAAAAAACAGTTCGCTGAAATGCTTGAGGCAATTTTAGAGAGCGCCTCAATTGTTGAAAGTAACCTAGTGCGAGCTGCCGACTTAGTGAAAGCATTTAAATCTGTGGCGGTAGATCAATCCAGTGCGGAGCCCAGACTGTTTTCACTTAAATCTTATGTGCAGGATATATTGACCTCACTTCGACCCAAGCTTAAACGCACCCCTCATGAAATTCACATGGATATCCCAGACGATTTAGACCTTTACTGTGATCCAGGTGTGGTGTCGCAAATTGTCACCAACTTGATCATGAACTCACTGCACCATGCTTTTCAGGCCGAGCAGGTTGGCATTATTAATATTCGCGCGCATGTGTTGGAAGACGTGCTCAACCTGACATACGAGGATAACGGTCAGGGTATTGATCCAGACATACTGAAGCGTCTGTTTGATCCTTTTGTCACCACCAAACGCGGCCAGGGTGGCAGCGGTTTGGGCACACATATCATTTATAATCTGGTCACCCAAGCCTTGGGTGGACGCATTCAGTGCTTTAGTGAACCTAATCAAGGCACTCGATTTGAGATCATCTTGCCTCTAGAGAATATCTCGGCAAACCATAACCATTTGCACTAATCTGGATCGCACGCTGCTATTAGGCACTGCCATTGCTCATCGCTGATCGGCATCACAGACAAGCGATTACCTTTCTGAATTAATTTTAAATCTGCTAAGCGTTCATCTTTTAACGCAAGGGCTTTGATTCGGGCAAGCTTCAAGACGTGCTTAAAAGCGGTTTTGTATTCCATATCAATGGCAAGCCACTTGTTATTGGTTAGTGATTTTTCATCAAAGTATGGGCTACTTGCATGAACCGCCAGTGGGTCTGGGTACGCGTCGCTGGCGACAGTCATGATGCCTGCAAGACCGATCTCCTTGCAGCTTGAGTGGTAGAAAAACGCCAAATCACCCGGTTTCATTTGTGCAATGAAATTTCGGGCTTGATAGTTTCGAACCCCATCCCATGGGGCAGTACGTTTTAGCCTGAGATCCTTGATGGAAAACTCGTCCGGTTCACTTTTTAATAGCCAGTAGGACATTTTACACCTTTACAAACATAGGGGTTTAGATACATATTCCGCTACCTGCGTTACATTAATTACAACTGTGCACGATAATTGCCTAATAAATAACGGGCGCGCACTCAAAGCTGTGACTTTAGTCACGGTGCTTAATGTTTAAACAGCCTAAAGTAATAACAACAAAAACATTTACGGATATCTTTTAGGGCAACTTAGATTTTACAGGATGTAGAGTAACTGCCGGAGCTGAAGAAAAATGAAATCTCAACGTCCAGACCTTATGGTTATTATAAGTATTGTGTTCGTACTAGGCGCGGTTGCTACCAGCCTAACTGCAAATAGCGATGATCGAAATGTTCGCCCACAAGTTTCACAGCACATGATTCGTTAAGCGCATTTGGCTTAATGAATCATGTTTTAACTTTATACGCTTTTATATCTGTGATGATGCCATCTAAAGGCACATCCCATGACTCGATGGGCAGCTTCTCAACTTTTTGAAATTCATGGGCTAGACCAATTAATCTTGGTTTATTCAGGCTGTTTTGTTTTAAGAATTCGAAGGTTCGATCGTAAAATCCCCCTCCCATTCCCAAACGCCCACCATTTTCATCAAATGCCACCAAGGGCATGAATACCACATCCAGTTGTTTGGCCGGTACTAGCGTATTTCGTCTTGGATCTGGTTCTAATATGCCAAATTTATTTTTAATCTGAGGCCCATCATCCGGGGCAAAGCAAAGGTGGCCGTTCTTAGTGGGACTTAGGCTTGGTAGCAGAATGGACTTCCCTCTGTATCGGGCTTTTTCCATGACCACAATAGGATCCATCTCTCCATCATTGGCTAGATACATAGCAATATTTTGAGCCCGTTGAAACCAAGGCTGGGTAAAGACAATTTGGCTGAGGTTGCGAGCCGCCTGTAATTGTTGCTGCGGGCTCAATTGGCTGCGCTGATGGCGCATGAACTGACGAATACTAGAACGATCAGATAGGTCGTATTCGGTTGTCAAAATAGGGCTCTCCACTGTGCCGCTGTCAGAGAAAGGCCTTGAACCGAGAGGTCCAAGGTGGCGGTTCCAGAACTGATTCGGGCTTTCCGCTCAAGGCGGACATGCACGCCCTCAATGCTTAGGAACCTCCAAAATAATGATTAAGGCTCGAGGACTTCAAAGACTGGCAAACACCCCAGAGAGCCATGAAATTATAACTCAGTTAAATGGCTTTTGCCGCACATTCTCAGGAATTAAAGTGTACTAATTCCCTTGCATTTTGCGTATTTTTGAGATGCTAGTCGCCAAGATCCATCTGCTGATCTTGTGCCAATGCCCCCTCAAGCTTGTTATTCATTTGCTTGATTTGGCTTTGCGTGGTCTCACTGCCACAGGTGGCGTTGAGGTAATCGTAGGCTAGATTTAAGGCAGCCATGATGGCGACGCGCTCTGAACCATACAGTTTGCCTTGGCCTTTTATCTCGCGCATGCGTACGTCTAACAATTGAGCGGCACGCTCTAAATCTTGGCGATTTTCAGCTGGGCAAGCGACGAGGTATTCCTTACCTAGTAGCTCAACACTGACAGTTGAATCAGGTTTACTCATTGGGTTCGTGCTCCAACAGCTTTAAACGGGAAAGCATTTCGGCAATTTTATTACGCGCCAGTTCATTCTGTTGCAGCAAACGCTGACGCTCGTGTTGCCAAGATTCCGTCTCAGCTTTGAGCATGCGATTTTCTTCTTTCGTGCGCTGATAGGCAGAAATCAGCTCATCGAGTTTTTTATTAATGTCTTTAAGACTTGGGGAATCCATTGTGCACCCTATTTGGCAGATGGGGTAAATATAATCTTGTGGCCTTGGTGGGTCAATTACAGCCGTGATAGGATTGCTTATTTTAGTAAGAGCCTGCCCATGTCCAGTTCTGATAACCGCCCCGCCAAGCTATCTCGATTTGATCTTTACAGTAACATTGCCCTAAGCCAAGGGGCGTTAGCGTCACCTGCGGCCATGCAAGGCTGGCTGACGGGCTACTTATCCACAGGTGCACGCTTAACCAAAGAGCAGTGGTTAGCCGAAAGTGCAGAATATCTTGCATTAGCAGACGCTTGGAACGATAAAAGCAAACTGCCTATCTTGGGTTTCTATCAAGATGAGTTAAAACAAATCCAAGGGCAAGACCTAGACTATCAGTTATTGATGCCGGGTGACGATGAAGATTTTGAAGTGCGCATGCAGGCCTTCTCTGAATGGTCTAAGGGCTTTCTAGATGGTTTTGGGGCGTCAGGGCGCATTGCAGAGTCAGATATCACAGAAGATGTGATGGAAATTTTGAAGCATTACGATGCATTCAGTTATGGCATTGAAGAAGATGACATAGACGAGGACAGTGAGCGTTTATTTACCGAGCTTGTTGAGCATGCCCGAGTCACAGCGTTATTTATGTTTTACCATTTCAATCAAGCTCAGCAAGAACCGAAACTGCATTAACAGGAAAAGGTGGTTACGATGAATTTCATTCAGCACCGCGACGCGTTATTTAGCAAAATGGCGGAAAACAGCTTGGCGGTTATTCCGTCTGCCGATATTCATCTGCGTAATCGAGATGCTGATTTTCCATTTCGCCAAAGCAGCGACTTGTTCTATTTAACGGGTTTTATTGAAGACAGTGCTTGCTTGGTGTTGCAAAAAAAAGCCGGGGTATGTCAGAGCGTTTTATTTTGCCAGGCCAAGGTCAAAGAAATGGAAATCTGGACGGGTTACCGCCTTGGACCAGAAGCGGCCATCGATGCGTTAGGTTTAACGGACGCATTTAGTTATGCCGCACTGCATGAAAAGCTGCCCGACCTAATGGCGGATTGTGATCAGGTTTACGCGGCTTGGGGCAGTGATAAAGCATGGGACGCGCGCTTAATTGAAGCCATCGAAAAAGTAAAACTGAAAGCCCGTACCGGTGTTCAAGCGCCTACTGCAATGCAGGCCATTGAGCCTTTGCTGCATGAATTACGTTTAATTAAAGATGATGCTGAAATTGAAGTGATGGCCAAAGCGGCGGATATCAGCGCTCATGCTCATATAGCGGCCATGCAACAGGTTAAGCCTGGCATGTTTGAATATCAGCTAGAAGGCACCATTCGAAACTATTGTGCCCAACAGGGATCGCGTTTTGATGCCTACACCAGCATTGTTGGCAGCGGTGAAAATGCCTGCATCCTGCATTACACCGCCAATGATCAAAAGATTAAAGACGGTGATTTAATCCTGATTGATGCGGGTTGCGAAGTGAACCATTACGCCAGTGACATCACCCGTACCTTTCCTGCCAATGGACGTTTTAGTGCTGAGCAGAAAGCCCTTTATCAGTTGGTATTAGACGCTCAGTTTGCTGCCATTGACGCCGTCAAACCGGGCAATCATTTTAATCAGCCCCATGAAGTGGTCTTGCAGATATTAACGGCAGGTCTTGTGGATCTTGGGTTGCTTGAAGGCGATGTGGCCACATTAATTGAAAAAGAAGCCTATAAACCTTTTTACATGCATCGCACCAGTCATTGGCTGGGTATGGATGTGCATGATGTGGGCGCTTATAAAGTGGATGGCAACTGGCGCGAACTGCAACCGGGTATGGTGTTAACCATTGAGCCGGGTTTATACATTGCACCGGATGATGAAAGCGTGGACGCCAAATGGCGCGGTATCGGCATTCGTATTGAAGATGATGTTTTGGTGACGGATGAAGGGCATCGTGTGCTCAGTGCGCATGTGCCAAAAACCATTGAAGAAATTGAACGACTAATGGCTGAGGGTGAATGAATAAATCATTTGATGTCATCATCGTTGGTGCCGGCATGGTGGGTGCAAGCCTCGCCTTGTTACTGCGCCAGTGTATGTCTCAGGGGTTATCGGTTGCATTGATTGATGAGCATGAGATTCGAGTGAATGATGGCCAACAGCCCAGCTTTGATGATCGCACAACGGCTTTATCCTTGGGTACGCAGCGCATCCTAGAAACGCTTTCGTTGTGGCCGAATCTGCGCCAACACAGTTGTGCCATTGAACATATTCAAGTGAGTCAGCAAGGTCAATTTGGTCGGGTGCGCCTGCATGCAAACGATGAAGGCGTCTCTTCTCTAGGCAGTGTGATTCCTAATCGCGCATTGGGCCAAGGTTTTTCTCAAGCTTTATTAGGCTGCGATCACCTTACTATTTTAGCGCCAGCCAATGTTCAGTCCTATGAAATGCATGACCAAGGGGCCCAATTAACCCTTGAGAAAGAGGGCGAGATTGAGCGCCTACAAACGTCGTTATTGGTGCTAGCGGATGGCGCGCGAAGTGCTGGTTGCAAACAACTGGGTATCGAGCAGCAGCGCCATGATTATGGTCAGACGGCACTGATCTGCAATGTCAGTTTTGATCGGCCGCATGATCATTGGGCGTACGAGCGATTTACTCAAGGAGGCCCTTTGGCGTTGCTGCCTATGCATGGCAACCGTTTTGCGTTGGTTTGGTGTATGCCTCATGAACAGGCGCAGGCGTGTTTAGAGCTAGACGAATCATCATTTAATCAGCGTCTACAAGGCATGCTGGGGTTCGATAAAGGCCGCATCATCAAAAGCGGTGAAAGGTCTTGCTATCCGCTGGCTCTGACACAAGCAAAAGAACAGGTTCGCCGTCACTTGGTGATACTGGGTAACGCGGCTCACGGTTTACACCCTGTGGCTGGACAGGGCTTCAACCTAGCCCTGCGTGACGCCAATGAGCTGGCTAAAAATATTACTCACACCTACCTCAATCAAGGCCTAGGTCAATTGGGCGAGCTTGCTCATTTGCTAAGGTATCAGCATGCACAGCAGCACGATCAAGCGCTCACAATTAATTTAAGCCATCACTTGCCAACCCAGTTTGCTCAAACCGGATGTGCCTGGTCCATGATGCGTAGCCTAGGTTTAACCATGATGGATAGCGTACCTCTGGCAAAAACAGTATTCGCTCGTCAAGCCATGGGGTTAGTGGGTGCCACACAGGCTTGGCAGCCTTGATATTCGCAATGAGATAAAACCATGAATCAGCAGTTTGATGTGATTATTATTGGCGGCGGTTTAGTGGGGGCTTCGTTAGCCTGCGCACTAAAAGAAACTCGTCTGTCGGTTGCCTTAATCGAAGCCCAGACGCCGGCGCTGCCACAATATGCTGAGGTGTCACTTGAGAACGCAGACTTACGTGTGAGCGCCCTGAACCGAGCCAGCGAGTCCTTTTTGCGTCATCTAGGTGTTTGGCAAACCCTATCACCAGCTCGCTTAAGCCCTTACGACAAGATGCGCGTTTGGGATGGAGAAGGCACTGGTCACATTCAATTTAATGCCGCTGAATTGGCTGAAAGTCATTTAGGTCACATCGTTGAGAATACGGTAACCAATACCGGCTTAATGGACGCTTTGGCGCAGCAAGGTAACGTTCAAATATTTAGCCCAGTGAAACTGCAAACCATTGAGCCATTAAATGATGATGCTTCAGGTTACTTGCTTCAACTAGATAACGGGCAGTTATTACAGACCCCAATGCTAGTGGCTGCAGACGGCGCACGCTCATGGGTGCGGGAATGGGCCGGCTTTGAAACCCGTGAATGGGATTATGAACATCATGCCTTGGTGTGTACGGTCGAGGTCGAAAAAGACCATGAGCGCTGTGCCTGGCAGCGCTTTACCGAAGACGGCGTGCTGGCCTTCTTACCCATGGCTCAATCTAATTTGTGCAGTATTGTTTGGTCTTGCCCACAGGCTCGCGCGGAACACTTGTTAGGCCTCAGCGATGAGGACTTCTTAAATGAACTGTCCCGTGGGTTTGAATCAATGCTAGGGCCCGTGACGGGATGTGGCAAGCGAGCCGCGATTCCTTTGCGCCAGCGTCATGCAAAAAACTACGTGAAAGACGGTATTGTCTTGGTGGGGGATGCTGCTCACAGTATTCACCCGTTAGCAGGACAAGGGGTGAATCTGGGTTTTATGGATGCGTATGTGCTGGCGGATGAGATCAAGCAGGGGTTGGCAAGAGGGTTAAGTGCTCACCACCCGCATGTTTTGGCCCGATTTGAACGCCGACGTATGCCAGAAAATTTATCGATGATGGCTACTATGGAAGGTTTTAAGCGTATGTTTGCAGTTAAGTCTCCGGGCCTGCGGTGGTTGCGCAATTGGGGTATGAGCAATATGAACCGTGTGGGTTTCTTAAAAAATCATATCGTGCAGATGGCCATGGGCAATCAACGGGAAATCCGTTAGCTCAGCCCATAGTTGTTAGGGCTAATGCCGAGTTCGGCAAAGGTTTCTTTAAAGCTTTCAAGGTCATAGTCATTAAAGCCAAGGTATTCTAAAACCATTTGGCCGATATCTTGCCATTCAAAATCTTCATCCTGGCGACCCAGTACCTTGTAGGTGCCGCAGATATGCTCTGCCATTTTTAATATACAAGTAAGGGTTGTCTGATCATTTTCGATGGTTTGTTTGCTGAATAACCGTTTGCAATTGTGGTGCTCGGCAATGATTTCACACAGCACTTTAGGCAGGTTCCATGACTTGGCTGTGAAGTACCCAATCACCGCATGGTTGGTGTTCAGTTGCTGGTTCTCAAAATCAATGATGCGGTTATACCCGCCACTGTAGCTTTCTTCTAAGACCTCCAAGTAATTGGGGTAGCGGTTCATCAGCAGAGGCACCCCCACATTGTGGAACAGACCGAGTGCGTAAGCATTGTCTGGGTAGCTGTAACCCACCTGTTTGGCGATGGTGGCGCTGGTCATGGCCACATCCATAGCGCTGTCCCAGAAGCGGGTCAGACTCTTGATTGTGTCATCCGTCATGGAGCTTTTGATGCTGATACCATTGACGATGTTCACCACGCTGTTCATCCCTAGCAGACCTACGGCTTGTTGGATGCTGGTGATTTCGTTTGATAACCCATAAAACTGGCTGTTGACCACTTTTAATACCGTCCCCGCTAGACCCACGTCTTGTTTGATTAGCTCGGCAATGCGGTTGATGTCAGGGTCAGGCATGACTTGCTCCATCTGTAAGTCCACCATAATCTGAGGTTGAGGTGGAATACTGATGCCTTGAAGGATTTTGCTGATTTGATCTTCGCTAAGTTCAGACACGCTGCTTGGCCTAATTATGTATATCTCCATTTAGTTTAGACAATATTTGATGATTCCCAGTTATAATTACGAAACTCTTTGTTCTTATTATTACCCCTAGGATACACATGACCTTACCCATTTTGCGCCTTCGAGCGAAAGAAGATAAACGCCTGCGACAAGGTCATGTTTGGATCTATAGCAATGAGGTGGACACCAAGGCATCGCCTCTAAAGAGTTTCACCTCAGGTGAGCAGGTCATTGTGCAAAGCTCACAAGGGAAGAACTTAGGTGTTGCATACATTAACCCAAATAGTTTGATTTGTGCGCGCTTACTGTCCCGCCGCGCTAAGCTATTTGGTCGTGGTCAGATTATGCAAAAGATAGAAATGGCATTGGCGCTGCGAGAAGCCTGCTTTGACCAACCCCATTATCGCTTAGTATATGGCGAAAGTGACGGACTGCCTGGATTGGTGATCGATCGTTTTGGTGATTATTTTGTGGCACAAATATCCACTGCCGGCATGGAAGCCATGAAGTCACAAATTCAGGGTGCATTAACACGCATATTTGATATTAAAGGTTTGCTATGGAAAAACGATGGCAAAATGCGTGTGCAAGAAGGCTTAGATGAATACGTTGAGGTCGCCGTGGGTGAAGTACCTAAAATGGTACCTATGATTGAAAATCTAACCCAATTTGAAGTCCCTGTTTGGGATGGACAAAAGACGGGCTGGTTTTATGATCATCGCCTAAATCGTGAACGCATCAATCGTCATGTGAAAGGCAAGCGCGTATTGGATATTTGCAGTTACGCTGGTGGCTGGGGTGTGCAAGCGGCAACGGCTGGTGCAGAGCATGTCACCTGTGTGGATGTATCTAAGCAGGCACTCGACTGGGTTGAAAATAATGCAGCACTGAACGGCGTTGCTGATTCGGTCAGCTGCATTCAAGGGGATGCGTTTACGGTGATGGAAAAGCTGATTGAAGAAGGACAGCTGTTTGATGTGGTGATCTTAGATCCGCCTGCATTTATTCCAAAGCGCAAAGATATCCCAGCCGGTGAGCGTGCCTATCAAAAACTGAATCAACTGGGTATGCGTTTGTTGGGCAGCGATGGCTTCTTGCTCAGTGCGTCTTGCTCTATGCATTTAAGTGAAAGCAGTTTAGAAAATATGCTGATGCAAGCTGGTCGTCACCTTGATCGTCATGTGCAAATTATAGAGCGAGGCGGTCAAGGCCCTGACCATCCCGTACATCCTGCTATTCATGAAACCCGTTATATAAAAAGTTTGATGTGCCGTGTTGCATTTAATGTATAACAATAAAAGTAAGCAAAAATGAAAGCATTAATTCAGCGTGTTAAGCACGCAAAAGTTGAAGTGGACGATGAAATAACGGGTGAAATTAACCAAGGTATTTTGGTGCTACTGGGTGTTGAAAAAAATGATACGCAAGAAATTGCCGATAAACTTTTAAAGAAACTACTAGCGTATCGAATTTTTTCGGACGAACAGGGCAAGATGAATTTAAACGTGCAGCAAGTGGCGGGCAGTTTACTTGTGGTTTCACAATTCACCTTGGTGGCCGATACTCAAAAAGGTACGCGCCCAGGATTCTCAAAAGGTGCGTCACCACAACTAGGTGAGCAGTTGTATGATTATTTTGTCGCAAAAAGTGCTGAAGTTATCACAACACAAACCGGCCGATTTGGTGCGGATATGCAAGTAAGTCTGAAAAACGATGGACCTGTGACTTTCATGCTTGAAATGCATTAAATTCGACGGGCGTTATGCTGAAAATAAAAAGGCGACCATGGGTCGCCTTTTTAGTGTTTGTTTAAAAGAGCTGCTCTGGGGTAAAGCTACTCTCGTCCTCTTGTTCATCGCTATCGGCTGAGTAGGGATTACTAATGGCCGGCGGCTGCTCCATTTGCTGGGGCACATTTTCTTGGCGAAAGGTTTCAAAAATCGCATTGGTTTGACCGGGGTAGGCTCGGTTTCCAGTTTCGGGGTCAATACGAATTGAAACGAGGCCGTTGGGTTGTTTGATCGCAGACTCGGGCATGTCTTTTAGTGCAACTTTCATATAATTTACCCAGATAGGCAGCGCGGTATTGCTACCGAATGCCCAGCGACCCAGTGTACGAGGGCTATCAAAGCCGACCCAAACGTTGGCCACCAACTTATTGTTGTAGCCAGAAAACCATGCGTCTTTTTGGTCATTGGTTGTCCCGGTCTTACCGGCTAGATCATTACGGTTTAATACTAATGCGCGCTTACCTGTGCCGCGCTTGATCACATCTTTAAGCATGGTGTACATAAGGTAATTAACGCGTTCATCCATTACACGGGGAGCCAGTGGAGGAAACTGAGCGATGTATTCTTCTAGCTGGCTTTGTTTCTTCTCTCGGATCATGGCGGGCGTAATGGTGTCATCTAGACCGACCAATTCAAGTTGAGCTTGCTCGTCTTCATCCAGTGTTTGTTTGAATTCCTCAATACTTTTAAGGCATGTCTCGCATACGATTTTAGCAAGGTGTTCAAACAATACTTCGCCGTCATTATCTTCAATTTTTTGAATGAAATGAGGGTCAACCTTATAACCGCCATTGGCTAATACATTATAAGCACTGGCCATTTCAAACGGGGTTAATCCTGAGCTGCCCAGCGCCAAAGATAAATCGCGATTGAGTTTGGCTTTGGGTAAGCCAAATCGTGTCATGTAGTTGATAGAGCGGCCAATGCCGGTGCGGCTTAATACCCTGATTGAAACAAGGTTGCGAGATTTGTATAGGGCTTGGCGCAAGCGGGTGGGACCAAAGAACTTACCGCTGTAGTTTTCAGGACGCCAAATGGCTTCAAGACTGTCATCTTCGAAAACCACAGGCGCATCATTAATAATAGACGCTGGGGTTAAGCCGTATTCTAGACCTGCGCTGTAAACAAAGGGCTTAAAACTTGAGCCGGGTTGACGGTCAGCCTGAATCGAGCGGTTATACTTACTCAGGTCAAAATCATAACCGCCCACGAGTGCTTTAAGCGCACCGTTTTGCGGGTCAAATGATACCAGTGACGCTTGCGCTTCCGGCTCTTGAGCTAACCAGTAGGCATCATCAATTTGCTGCACCAAAACACGCTGACCCATTTTAAACAGACTTTGGGCCTCTTTGATTTCAGGCCCTAGATCATTTACGGATAAATATTGACGAGCCCATTGGTAGTGCTCAAACGGCATGACGATTTCGTGGTTCTGCTCACTGGCCAGTGTGATGGATTGGTCCTCAGGATTTATATCGGTCACCACGGCCCAGTTTAAGTCACCTGGGTTATCTAGGTTTTTAAGTTGCTCGAGCCAATAATGAGTATTTAAGTCTTGCGGGCTTGGCGGAAGAAAAATGGATTTATCCATGCGCGGTGCTGGATCACCAAGCTGCCAAATAGTAGGGGCAAACGTGACGGCGACTTCTTGTTGCTCAGGCAAAATAAAAGCGGGTAATACCTTTTGCTCAGCACGCAGGCCATGTTTACGGTCGTAATCATGCAGACCTTCTCGAATGACACGCTGAGCGGTGGTTTGCAGCTCGCTATGGATGGTTGTGGTGACGCTATAGCCTTTGGTGTAAAGGTCGTTAGGATAGCGTTCAAGCATTTCGCTGCGCACCATTTCAGCCACATAGGGGGCTTCAATCTCTGTGGCCAAGCCATGGTATTTGGCTGTGATGGGTTCAGAGCCCGCTTCATCGAATTCTACCTGAGTAATAAAGTCCGATGTAAACATACGTGCAAGCACGTAGTTGCGGCGATAAATGGCGCGCTCTGGGTTGTTAATTGGGTTTGCCGCGCTGGGCGCTTGAGGTAAACCTGCAATCATGGCCAGTTGCGCTAAGGAAAGATCTTTAATGGATTTGCCATAATAAACTTGTGCAGCGGACTCAACACCATAGGCGCGTTTACCTAGGTATATTTTGTTCACATACAGCTCTAAGATGTCTTTCTTGCTTAATTCTTGTTCAATGTGAAGGGCAAGTAAGATTTCAGTGAATTTACGGGTAAATGTTTTTTCACTGCTTAAGTAATAGTTCTTTGCCACCTGCATGGTGATGGTACTGCCCCCTGAGCGCTTTTTACCTGTGGTGATGAGCTCGTAGGCTGCCCTTGCTAGGCCTTTAAAGTCGATACCAATGTGGCTATAAAAGTTTTCATCCTCTGCGGCAATCAATGCATTATAAAATTGCTGAGGTACATCCTCATAGGCAACGGGCATACGACGTTTCTCGCCATATTCCGCCATAAGCTTTCCGTCGCTGGTGTAAATACGCAATGGTGTTTGTAATTGAATGTTTTTTAAACTTTCAACAGCAGGTAAGCTGGGCGCTAAATATAAGTACACGCTGCTTACGCCCAAAATAAGACCAAAGAAGCCAGCGGCGCAGGTTAAAATCAAAAAACGCAAAACAGGTCGATTTTTTTTCATCATTAAATGCTTAAAATGCTCGTTTACCCAGTAAATATGGGGTGTTGCCATTATAAATGGTTTTTGTTCTTTTCGCAGGATTGTGCTTATAATGCTCCGATATTCGTGCATTTTGGCATTTTTCCGCCTCGGATGCTGGATAAATTAAGGAATAGCAGTGCTAGCCAATCTATTTAAAAAGAAAAATAAGGCAGTCCTTGGGGTCGATATTAGCTCAACCAGCATCAAAATAATTGAACTTGCTGAGCAAAATGGTCGAATGCAAGTCGAAGCCTATGCATCAGAACCCCTGCCAGAAAACTCTGTGGTCGAACAGGCCATCACTGATACCGAAGCCGTTGGTGGTGCTATTAAAAAAGCGCTTTTAAGGTCCAGAGCTTCAACAAAACGTGCAGCGGTTGCTGTTGCGGGCTCAGCTGTGATCACCAAGGTTATTCAGATGGGTGTTGGTTTATCTGATGATGAGATGGAACAGCAAATCACATTAGAAGCCGATCAGTACATTCCTTATCCTCTAGAGGAAGTTGCAATGGACTTTGAAGTCCAAGGCCCTGTTGAAGGGGATGACCAGCGTGTCGATGTCCTGTTAGCTGCATGCAGAAAAGAAACAGTAGAATATCGTGAAGACTCGATTGTTATTGGCGGTATTGAGTCGGCCATTGTGGATGTTGAGGCGTTCTGTATTGAGCGAGCCTATCAACTGCTTGAGTCCCAGCTAGAGGGTGATCAAAAAGATACTGTAGCGATCATTGATATCGGCGCTACGATGACAACGCTTAATGTCCTTAATAACGGTAAAATTATATATACCCGCGAACAAATGTTTGGCGGAAGACAGCTTACTGAAGAGATTCAGCGTCGCTACGGTATCAGTGAGCAAGAGGCATCCAGAGCGAAATTAGAAGGTGGGCTGCCTGATGATTATGAAACTGAGATTTTGCTGCCGTTTAAGGAGTCAGTGGTCCAGCAGGTGAGTCGCTCTTTGCAATTCTTCTATAGTTCAAGTCAGTTTAATGATGTTGATTATGTGATTTTAGCTGGTGGGACATCTTCTTTGGAAGGTTTGGCCCAACTGGTACAAGACAAAATAGGTACCCCTGCCATTATCGCTAATCCATTTGCGAATATGACTCTTGGGGCGAAGGTAAATGCTCAAGCTTTAGCCAATGATGCTCCAGGATTGTTAGTGGCCTGTGGTTTAGCCATGAGGAGTTTTGACTAATGGCAAAGATTAACCTTAGGCCTTGGCGTGAAGAGTTACGCCAAGAGCGTCAAAAAGAATATGTGGGTGTTTTGATCCTAGTATTGATGGCTGCTTTTACTATTTGGTGGTTCGTAAGTGGTGCTTATAGCAGTGCGATTAGCGCTCAAGAGTATCGAAATCAATATGTGAAAACGCAAGCATCTGCTCTTGATAAAAAAATTAAAGAAATTCAAGAGCTGAAAACAAAACGCCAAGAACTGCTTGATCGAATGCGTTTAATTCAAGAATTGCAGGGCAACCGACCTGTCATTGTGCGCATGTTTGATGAAATGGCAAGACTCATGCCAGAAGAGTTGTTTCTAGCTAGTGTCTCTTCTAAGGGCAAGCTGTTTACCATTAAAGGACGAGCTTCTAGTAACGATCAAATATCACAGTTGATGCGTAATTTTGATTCATCTCCTTGGTTTGCTAACCCTAATCTTTTAGGGGTGAAGGCGGGTGATAATGGGTATAACAGTTTTGATATGCTTGTGAGTCAGTCTACTCCTGTCGTAGAGGGGGTTAAATAATGGATTTCCAAGAATTAACCGAGAAAATTAATGGTTTCGATATCAATGATATTGATTGGAATAACATGGGCTCTTGGCCATTAGTAGGTCGAATTGTCTTTGCTGTTATTGTTTTCTTTGGTGTGCTATCAGGTTTATATTTTCTAGATATACAATCGTCTATGGAAAGATACGAGCAAGTTCTAGCTGAAGAAGCTGTAATCAAGAAAGATTTTGAATCAAAGGCTTTTCGTGTGGCTAATCTTGGTGCATATAAGAAACAGCTTCTAGAGATTGAAGAGTCATTTGGTAGTCTATTACGGCAACTTCCAAGAGATACTGAAGTGCCTGGCTTATTAGAAGATATTACAGCTTCCGCGCTAGGATCGAACCTAGAAATTCGTTCTATTAAGCTGGATAAGGAAAAAGAGACAGAGTTTTACACAGAGTTGCCTATTAATATTGATGTTACTGGCGAATATCATGATTTTGGAGCATTTGTTAGTGCTGTTGCAGGTTTAGGGCGAATTGTGACATTGCATGATTTTACTGTAACACCAGCGGGCGATAAAAATAGTAAACAGCTTAATTTAAAAATTGTAGCTAAGACTTATCGTTACAATAATGAGGCGAAAAAGCCTAAAAAGAAAAAAAAGGCTAAAAGGTAGCAGTGATGAAGAAACTATTATTACTTAGTCTTATTTTTCTTGTTGCTTGCAGTGACTCCAATATTGCTGACCTTGAAGAATTTATTGCCCAAACAACGGCTAAACCAAAGGGGCGTATTGCTCCTTTGCCTGAATTTAAACCCTATTCAGCGTTTATATATAGTGCTTCGGCTATGCGGTCACCTTTTGAATCCCCAGTAGCATTCGAGGAAATGAGTAGTCGTATTGATGATACTGTAGATGCGCCAGACCAGAGTCGTCCAAAACAAGCGTTAGAACGTTTTAATTTGAGTGAGTTATCATTAGTGGGAACACTGTCCAAAGATGCAGATGGTAATTTAAAAGCTCTGGTGAGAACACAAACCGGTAATGTACATGTTGTTGAGCCGGGTCACTACTTGGGTAGGAATCATGGTCGAATTATTAATATAAATGATAATAAACTAGAAATAATTGAAGTCGTACCAAACGGCAGTGGTGGCTGGATTTCAAGGCCTCAAACTTTGGGCTTAAACCAGTCAGCTAGGGGTGAGTAATCATGAGAAGAATAATGAAAAATAGTATATTGGCCTTGTTATGTTTGGCTTCTTCATCCTTGTACGCATCTGCCATTAAAGATGTGGCATTTTCATCTTTACCAGGTGATAAAACTGAAATGAGGTTGTCATTTGATGGTCAGCCCCCTGAGGTATCGGGCTATACCATTGAAGAGCCTGCTCGTATTGCTCTGGATTTACCTGGAACAACAAGTGATCTGAAATCCAAATATCACAAAATTGGAATGGGTAATGCCCGAACGGCAATTATTGTTGGTACTGAAGAGAAAACTCGGGTCATTATTAATTTAACAGAATTGACCGGTTATCAGACTCGAACAGAAGGTAATGATTTGCTTGTGGTCATTGGTCAGCAAGAAATTGCGGACCAACCAGATGTAAGTTTGTTGGCACAAGAAAGTTCTAGTTTTAAAGTAAATAAAAAAGATGAAAGCGGTCGTATCATTGATGTAGATTTTCGTCGCGGTGATTTGGGTGAAGGGCAAGTATTAATCAGTCTCAGTAATCCAAATGTTCCTGTGGATATTAGCCAAGAGTCTGGTCGGATCCGAGTTGAGTTTAGCAATGTAAAATTAGCCGAAGAGATGCGCAGACGTCTTGATGTTCGAGATTTTGCAACGCCAGTGCGCTTTATTGACGCAACGATTGAATCTGGAAAGCCAGTATTCTTCATTGAGCCAACCGACGACCGTTATGAATACTTGGCCTATCAAGCGGATAACTTACTGACTGTTAACGTTAAACCATTGACTAAAGCTGAGCAGGATCGTCAAAAAGAAGAACGTTTCCCTTATACAGGTGAAAAATTGTCCCTTAATTTCCAAGATATTGAAGTACGAACTGTTCTGCAGATTATTGCTGATTTTACAGGTTTTAACCTTGTAGCGAGCGACACTGTTCAAGGAAACATTACATTACGTTTAAAAAATGTACCTTGGGATCAGGCACTGGATATTGTTTTGAAATCGCAAGGTTTAGCTAAGCAGCAAATTGGTAATGTATTAATGATTGGCCCTGCTGATCAAATCGCGAATCGTCAAAAAATTGAGTTAGAAGCGAATCGTCAGGTTGAGGACTTTGCACCATTAAGAACTGAGTTCATCCAAGTGCGATATGCAAAAGCCACAGATCTTCTTGCTTTGGTTTCAGCTGAGGGTTCTTTGCTGGGCGAGCGTGGAAGCGCCAGTGTTGATGCGCGTACCAATACGATTATTTTACAAGATACAGCCACCTCAATAGAGGCGGTACGTCGAGCTATCAAAGTACTGGACGTTCCTGTTCGTCAAGTTCTGATTGAAGCGCGTATTGTTGTTGCGTCGACGAATGTGGGAGAGAACCTGGGTATTCGATGGGGTGGTGGTTATGGTGTGCTTAAAAACGATAAGATATTCACTGCAGGTGGCTCACGTGCTGCGACTACGGCCTATAACAATATTGTCGTTGACCGAATCAATGGTGATGATCCTGATGATTTTAATTTTGATGATGGGAGTGTCGTAAATTTGCCTGTTAATAGTGCAAATGCCACTACATTTGGTATCGGTGTGAATGCTTTTGACTATATGCTGGATCTTGAGTTATCAGCCATGGAATCTGACGGAAAAGCCGAAATTATCTCTCAGCCTCGTGTGATTACGGCAGACGGTCAGACAGCTCGTATTCAGGCTGGCTCTCAAATTCCATATGAGCAAGCAGCCTCTAGTGGTGCAACTACTATTACTTTCAAAGAGGCCGTACTTAAGCTTGAGGTAACACCTCAGATTACACCTGATGACCGTATCTTGATGGATTTGATTATCAATAAAGATGCGATCGGTGAGGTCTTTAATAACATTCCCTCAATCGATACGAATGAATTGGAAACCCAGGTACTGGTTAATAACGGAGAGACCATCGTGCTTGGTGGTATTTTCCAGTCAGAAGACATCACTCAAATCGATAAGACGCCGTTCTTTGGTGACCTGCCGGTTATTGGTCGACTATTCCGTCGTACCACTCATACAGAAGATAAAAGCGAGCTGTTAATTTTCATAACTCCACGATTAGTGAAGGATGTGTTAAGCACGCGCTAGAGAAATTTATGGCAAAACATAATATTTATTTAGTGGGGCCGATGGGTGCTGGAAAAAGCACCATCGGCCGTTTGCTTTCCACTGAATTAAAACTTGAATTTAAAGACAGCGACAAAGAAATTGAGGATCGTTGCGGATGCAATATTCCTTGGATTTTTGATGTGGAAGGCGAGCAGGGTTTTCGAGATCGTGAAGTGATTGCCATCGATGAGATCACTCAAGAGAAAGACGTGCTGATGGCAACTGGCGGCGGTGCAGTATTGCGCCCTGAAAATCGATTGCACCTTAAAGGTCGTGGTACGGTTGTATACCTTAAAACGTCTGTGGATCAGCAGCTTGCTCGAACGGCTAAAGATAAAAATCGCCCTTTACTGCAAATCGATAACCCAAGAGAAGTCCTTACGCGTTTGATGGATCAACGAGATCCGCTTTATCAAGAAGTTGCGGATATCACTATTTATACTGACGACCGCAATCCTAAATTTGTTGTACAAGAAATCTTAAAACGATTATCTGAGATTAATATCATTGAGTAATATGAAAACCCTAACCGTTGATTTGGGGGAGCGTAGCTACCCCATTTTTATTGGACAAGACCTGTTGTCGACCCCATCGCTTATTAGTTCCTATGTTAAGGGTAAGCAGGTCATGATTGTGACCAATGAAACAGTTGCCCCATTATATTTGTCCCAAGTTAAATCCATGTTTGCGGATTACCAAGTCGATGAAGTGATTTTGCCTGATGGTGAGGAATACAAAAACCTAGATCATCTGAATTTAATCTTTGATGCATTGTTAGAAAAACGCCATAACCGCACGACTACGTTAGTGGCACTCGGTGGTGGTGTTGTTGGGGATATGACGGGATTTGCTGCAGCGAGTTATCAGCGCGGTGTTGAATTTATCCAGATTCCAACCACTTTACTTTCGCAGGTGGATTCATCGGTTGGTGGTAAAACAGGCGTTAATCATGCGCTAGGTAAAAACATGATAGGCGCCTTCCATCAGCCTAATTGTGTTTTGATCGATGTGAATAGTCTAAATACATTACCAGCTAATGAGCTGGCCGCAGGGTTAGCTGAGGTTATTAAGTATGGTTTGATATGCGATTTACCATTTTTTGATTGGCTAGAAGTAAATATCCAGAATCTTAATGCTAAGCAGACTCAGGCGCTGATTTATGCCATTGAAACATCGTGTTTGAATAAAGCAAAAGTCGTGGCGTTAGATGAGCGTGAAGGTGGTATTCGAGCCATTTTGAACCTTGGCCACACCTTTGGTCATGCCATCGAAACAGATCAAGGCTATGGTAACTGGCTTCATGGTGAGGCGGTGGCCACCGGTATGTTAATGGCCGCTGATCTGTCGTGTCGGTTAGGTTGGATCAGCCAAAATGAGGTTGCGCGCATCGAAGCGTTACTACTGGAAGCGCACTTACCCGTTAAGTGTCCTCAGGGCATGAGTGCTGAACGATTTAAAGACTTAATGGCGGTAGACAAAAAGGTGTTAGATGGTAAGCTGAGGTTGGTTCTTTTACGAGCAATGGGTGAAGCCATCACCACATCTGACTTCGAATTAGAACATTTTGAGGCTACTCTGACGCACCTGACCAACTAATAATAAAATGGAGGGCAAGATGGCTGACTCAAATAAGGCATCTCCCGACATTATCCTTCTAGGGGAGCGCGAGCAGCAGCTGGATATGTTGCTGCACGTCCAAGAATTCAGTGCAATGGCCGTATTAATTACAGGCCCCAGTGATATCGGTAAAACCGCTTTACTCGAAGCCGCCGTTGCGCAACTCACCATCCACCATCAAACCATTCATATCAGCGCGTTTTCAACGAATCAGCTTGCAGATTTGATTGACGAAATTGCCATGCAGTTAGGCTGCGCGGCAAATCTTTTAGACTTAGATCAGCAGCTTGCCCATATTTCTGAGCAGCAAGAGACATTGCACCTGGTCATCGATGATGCTCACCTGCTTGATGATGATGTGATTACCCTCTTACTTGAGAAGTCTGCCATGCCTCATGGCTGGCGTTTAATCTTATGCGGTGATGAGTCATTAAAGCCCCGTCTTAAGTCCTTACAGAATCAGTTTGAGCATAAACTGTATCACTTGATTGAGCTTGCTCCTTTTACTGAGGAAGAAAGCGAAGCGTTTATTTCGCAGCTATTCAAGCGTTCAGGAATTGATGTGGTGCCCATGAGCATAAAGGATATGCATCAGCTATGGTTATTAAGTAAAGGGGTGCCAGGAAAGTTAATTGAGCTGGTGGAGTTGGAGCAAGATAACCGCAGGCAGCGTTCTAGTCGTTTTCCTATAGGGCATATTGCAGCAGTTTGCCTGATCGGTTCGGCATTGTTGGTTTCCTTCCTTTATCAGGGCCAAGAATCGGATGTGCAAATGGACAGTGATGACGTCATTGCACAGTTGCTAAAGGAACAAAAGGAGCGCTTGGACGCGCCTATTAAAACAGAATCAGTGAGCCAGTCTGGTGGTTTGTTAGCAGATGAAATTAGTCTCCCATTAGATTCAGAGCCGCCAACAGCCAATATGGATGCTAAGAAAGAGATAGACCCTATTGAGCCACAAAGTGAGAAAGCACGAGCCGAAGCGACGCAAGTAGCGGAATCTATACCCAAAAGGGTAGAGACTCAGGTCAAACCACTAGGCAAAATACCGACCGTGGCAGCTAAAAAACCAGAGGTTGCTGCACCGAAAGTTGAAAAAAATCGCCACCCTCTGTTGTCTGCGCCCAGTCAATCTTATGCGTTGCAGTTATTGGGGGTGCGCAATGAGGCCAGTGCTAAGGCGTTTGTTCAACGATTTACTCGTCAGATGGATGGCAGTAAATTAAATATTTATGAGACACGCTACAAAGGCGAGCCATGGTTTGTTGTGGTATACGGCCCAATGGACAATAAACAGCAAGCCAGTAAACAGGCTGACCAGCTATCAAAAACGTTAAAAGGCCAGCCCTGGGTGAGGCCTATCAGTAAAATTCAGGCGGATATTAGACAGATAAAATAACGTTAATTTGAGTCAAAAATCGTTACAAAATGTAATTGATTCCACCCCTTTTTTCTTGGGGTTATCCCCCTGTTTGGCTAATTTATTTGAGCCTGCCCCTTCTCGTGTGTAGAATAAGCCTCCTTTTGTCTGTTCAAAGCTACTGAATCGGCGTCCAAATGCCATATAAGGCATTGATTTATAAAGAATTTTTGATGAGAGCGTCTATGAAAACAGGTCTGTACACTCCAGGTGAATTCAAAGACAACTGCGGTTTTGGCTTGATTGCCCATATGGAAGGCCAAACGAGTCACGACCTATTGCGTACGGCCATTGAATCATTGACTTGTATGACTCACCGCGGTGGTATCGCGGCTGATGGTAAGACAGGTGATGGTTGTGGCCTTTTGATTCAAAAGCCAGATGGCTTTCTTCGCCAAGTTGCTAAAGCCGATTTAGGTATCGATTTACCTGAGCAGTATGCTGTGGGCATGATCTTTTTAGATTTAGATGCATCCCTAGCCGACAAACAGCGTGCGGCCATGGATACTGCATTTGCAGACCAAGGCTTAGAAGTTAAGGGCTGGCGCGAAGTGCCAACCAATAATGACTGTCTAGGCCCGATGGCGGTAGATTGTTTACCGCGTTTTGAGCAAGTATTTGTTTGCGCAAAAGACACTCTTAGCGAACAAGCGTTTGCCGTTAAACTTTATTACGCTCGTCGCAAGGCTGAGCTTGCTCTTACTCAATACCCAGATTTTTACATCTGCTCGTTATCAGAAAAAACCTTGTCTTATAAAGGTTTGATGATGCCGGTGGATCTGCCTAATTTTTACCTAGATTTGGGTGATGAGCGTTTAGAGACCGCAATTTGTGTCTTCCACCAACGCTTTTCAACTAACACAGCGCCACGCTGGCCTTTGGCTCAGCCTTTCCGTTTGTTAGCGCACAATGGTGAAATCAATACAATTCGTGGTAACCGTAATTGGGCTGCAGCACGTGGTAGCAAGTTCGAGTCCCCATTACTTGAAAACCTAGACTCTATTCAGCCTGTTGTTAACACAACCGGTTCTGACTCATCTTCTATGGATAACATGCTTGAGCTATTGCATACGGGCGGTATGGATATGTTCCGCGCCATTCGTATGATGATTCCACCGGCTTGGCAAAATGTTGAAACCATGGATGCGGATTTACGTGCATTTTATGATTACAACTCCATGCACATGGAACCTTGGGATGGCCCGGCTGGTTTAGTTATTACTGACGGTCGTTATGCGGTGTGTGGACTTGACCGAAATGGTTTACGTCCGTCTCGTTGGGTGAAAACCAAAAATGGTTTTATCACGGTTGCTTCTGAAATCGGTACCCATAGCTACAAGCCTGAAGATGTCATTTCAAAAGGTCGTGTTGGCCCAGGTCAGATATTAGCGATTGATACTCAAACCGGTGAAGTGCTGGAAGCCGACGAAATCGATAACCGCTTGAAGAATTCCCAGCCTTACAGTAAGTGGTTGAAAGAAAACTCCATGCGTATCGAATCGCGCTTGGAGCTGCAAAGCTTTCAAGAAAGCAGCCTAGATCAAGACGAATTAAAAGCACGTCAAAAGCTGCACTTAATCAGCTTTGAAGAGCGAGAGCAGGTTTTACGCCCTATGGCTGAACAAGGTGTCGAAGGCACTGGTTCAATGGGCGATGACGCGCCGATGGCTGTTTTATCGCAAAAGTCCCGCCATATCGCAGACTACTTCCGTCAGATGTTCGCGCAGGTCACCAACCCGCCAATTGACCCTCTACGTGAAGCCATCGTGATGTCTCTTGAAACCTGCATAGGTAAAGAGAAAAACGTATTTGTTGAAAATGCAGATCATGCGAGTCGAATCGTATTAACCAGTCCTGTGTTGTCGCCATTAAAGTTCAATGGCCTAAAAAGCACTGGCAAAGAAGAATTTAACTTCACAACCTTGTCTCTTGCCTATGATGTGGAGCTTGGTTTAAAAGGTGCTATTGAACGTTTAGTGAATCAAGCAATTAGCGCGTCGAGTGAAGGCATAACCATGCTTATTCTTTCCGACCGTGAAGTAGCGGCCGGTCAGTTGGTGATTCCTGCGGCCATGGCAACAGGTGCGGTACACCATGGTTTGATCGCGAAAGGCTTGCGTACAGAAAGCAATCTTGTGATTGAAACAGGTGACGCTCGTGATGCGCATCACTTTGCTGTTCTACTTGGTTTTGGTGCCACGGCTGTTTATCCATGGTTAACCTACGAAGTACTGGCAGATATGCATCGCAGCGGTGAGCTATTGGGCGATCCTTTGCAGTCTAACCAAAACTTCCGTAAGGGTATTCGCAAAGGCCTATTGAAGATCCTTTCTAAAATGGGTATCTCAACCATTGCTTCTTACCGTGGCTCTCAATTATTCGAAGGCATTGGTTTAGCGAGTGATGTGGTTGATACGTGTTTCTGCGGTTTAAGCAGCCGTATTCAAGGTGCCGGTTTTGATGATTTCCAAGACGATTTAATTCGTAACGCAGCTCACGCTTGGAAGCCACGTAAAGGCTTAGATCAAGGCGGTTTACTGAAATACGTTCATGGTGGTGAGTATCACGCGTTTAACCCTGACGTGATCACGACAATTCAAGACGCGGTGCAAACCGGGTCTCAAGCTTCATATGACAAGTACGCTGAACTGGTAAATAATCGTCCAGCGGCAACATTGCGTGACTTACTGGCGGTTAAAACCACTAATAGTATTTCTATTGATGAAGTTGAACCAATTGAAGCGATCTTCCCTCGTTTCGACTCAGCGGCTATGTCCCTCGGTGCACTATCTCCAGAAGCACACGAAGCCTTAGCGCAAGCAATGAATGAGTTGGGTGGTAATTCTAACTCGGGCGAAGGTGGTGAAGACCCTAAGCGTTACGGCACGCTGAAAAACTCAAAAATTAAGCAAATTGCATCAGGTCGTTTTGGTGTGACGCCGCATTACTTATCCAGTGCCGATGTGTTGCAAATTAAAGTAGCGCAAGGTGCCAAACCGGGTGAGGGCGGTCAATTACCAGGCGGTAAAGTAAACAACCTAATAGCCACGTTGCGTTATTCGGTTCCTGGCGTGACGCTAATTTCGCCACCACCACATCACGATATATATTCAATCGAAGATTTGGCTCAGTTGATTTATGACCTTAAGCAAGTGAACCCACGCGCTAAAGTGTCTGTAAAATTAGTATCTGAACCGGGTGTTGGCACCATTGCTGCGGGCGTGGCTAAAGCCTACGCCGATTTGATCACCATCTCTGGTTATGACGGCGGTACTGCGGCATCTCCATTAACATCCATTAAATATGCAGGCTCTCCATTTGAACTGGGCTTGTCTGAAGCGCATCAAACATTACGCGCCAATGATCTTCGTGGCATGGTTCGCTTACAAACAGATGGCGGTCTGAAGACAGGTTTGGATATCGTTAAAGCTGCGATGCTTGGTGCAGAGAGCTTTGGCTTCGGTACTACCCCTATGGTGGCCATGGGTTGTAAATACCTGCGTATTTGTCACCTTAATAACTGTGCGACAGGTGTTGCGACTCAAAATGACGAGCTGCGTGAAAAACACTTTATCGGCACCGTTGAAATGGTGAAAAATTTCTTCCGCTTTGTTGCCGAAGAAACCCGTCAGTGGATGGCGGCTGTTGGTGTGCGCTCATTAGGTGAATTGGTTGGTCGAACCGATTTATTAGAAATGATTGAAGGTGCAACCAACAAGCAAAAGAATATCGATCTTACACCTTTGTTGGGTAGCGATTTGATCCCTGCAGATAAGCCTCATACTGTTCAGGTTGATCGTAACAACCCTTACGATGAAGGTGCCATGGCTGAACGCATGGTGACGGATACGCTGACCGCCATTGAAAATAAAGCGGGCGGTGAGTTCACCTATACCATTGGTAACTGTGATCGCTCTATTGGTGCGCGTTTGTCGGGCGAAATTGCCCTTCGTCACGGCAACCAAGGCATGGCCACAGCGCCTATTAAAATTAATTTAACCGGTACAGCAGGCCAGTCATTTGGTGTGTGGAATGCCGGTGGTTTAGAAATGCGCCTTGAAGGCGATGCAAATGACTACGTAGGTAAGGGTATGACAGGCGGTAAGCTTGTGATTTTCCCTCCGAAAGTGTCGGAGTTTGCATCCCAGGATGCATCCATCGTAGGTAATACCTGCCTATATGGTGCAACGGGCGGCAAGCTGTTAGCAGCAGGTCGTGCAGGCGAGCGTTTCGCAGTGCGTAACTCTGGCGCGAAAGCGGTAGTAGAAGGCGCAGGTGATCACTGTTGTGAATACATGACAGGTGGTCAAGTAACGGTACTGGGTAGCACAGGCTATAACTTTGGTGCCGGTATGACAGGTGGTTTTGCATATGTCTTAGATCAAGACAACACCTTTGTGGATAAATACAATCACGAGTTGGTAGATATTCACCGCATCAGTAATGAAGAAACTGAAGCCCATCGTAATCATTTACGCGGCATCATCACAAACTATGTTGAAGAAACTGGCAGTCGCTGGGGCCAAGAGATCTTGGAAAACTTCGATAATTACATTGGCAAGTTCTGGTTGGTTAAGCCTAAGGCTGCGAGCTTAGAGCAATTGCTGAAAAACACCCGGACTCGCTCCGAGTAATTTTTACCAATAGCGAGTGAGTCAAACAGAGGTGAGTATGGCTAAACGATTAAGTAATGATTTCCAATTTTTAGACGTGGGTCGTCAAGACCCTGCTAAGAAAGATATTCAAACCCGCAAACACAACTTTGTGGAAATTTATCAGCCGTTCCAACAAGAACAAGCTGGTGAGCAAGCGCACCGTTGTCTTGCGTGTGGTAACCCTTACTGTGAATGGAAATGCCCAGTGCATAACTACATTCCAAACTGGTTACAGCTAGCAAGCGAAGGCAACATCATGGAAGCGGTGGAGCTAAGCCACCAAACCAATACCTTGCCAGAGGTGTGTGGTCGCGTATGTCCGCAAGACCGTTTATGTGAAGGCGCATGTACCCTAAACGATGGCTTTGGTGCGGTGACCATTGGTAATGTTGAGAAATACATTACCGATACAGCTCTGGCCATGGGTTGGCGTCCAGATATGTCAAAAGTGGTTGAGACAGGTAAGCGTGTTGCCATTATTGGTGCAGGTCCTGCCGGTTTAGGCGCTGCGGATGTATTAGCGCGCAACGGTGTTAAACCCGTTGTATTTGATAAATACCCAGAAATTGGTGGTTTATTAACCTTTGGTATTCCAGAGTTCAAGCTTGAGAAAAGCGTCATGTCTCGTCGTCGTGAAGTGTTCGAGGGCATGGGTGTTGAATTCCGCTTGAATACTGAAATTGGTAAAGACATCCAGTTCAGTGAATTAGAAGCTGAGTACGATGCTATTTTCCTAGGCATGGGTACTTACAACTACATGAAGGGCGGCTTCCCAGGTGAAGATTTACCGGGTGTTTATGACGCACTGGACTTCCTAATTGCCAACGTTAATCACAACCAAGGTTGGGAAAAGAACGCAGCCGACTTCATTGATATGAAAGGCAAAAAAGTCGTGGTACTAGGTGGTGGTGATACCGCCATGGACTGTAACCGCTCTTCAATTCGTCAAGGCGCTAAAGCGGTGACCTGTGCTTATCGTCGTGATGAAGAGAATATGCCAGGCTCTAAGCGTGAAGTTGTTAATGCGAAAGAAGAAGGCGTTAAATTCTTATTCAACCGTCAGCCAGTGGCAATCGTTGGTGAAGACAAGGTTGAAGGCGTTAAAGTGGTGACCACCAAAATGGGTGAGCCCGATGAGAATGGCCGTCGTCGCCCTGAAGTGGTTGAAGGTTCCGAAGAAGTATTACCAGCGGATGCGGTATTGGTGGCCTTTGGCTTCCGTCCAAGTCCGGCACCTTGGTTTAAAGACTTTGGCATTGAAGTTAACAGCTGGGATGGCGTGGTTGCAGCAGAAGAGCAAGAATTCAAATTCCAAACCAGCAACAAAAAAGTGTTTGCCGGTGGTGATATGGTTCGTGGCTCGGACTTGGTTGTAACCGCTATCTGGGAAGGTCGTCAGGCAGCTGAAGGCATCTTAGACTTCTTGGACGTTTAAAAAACAACCAGCTCTGTTACAAAAAAAGCACGATAATCGCATGATTAGTCGTGCTTTTTTGTATCTGTGTCATTGTTACTTGAAGTTGATGCAGTAATAATACTCTCACTTAATAACTTACTGTAAAGCACACGCAAAGAAACAGGGAATTTCATGAAAAATACAATAATAATGTGGACCATGATGGTCCTGCTGTCATTTTTGACAGCTTGTGGGGGATCTGATTCAGGTGAATCAAATTTTAGTAAATCAGATACTACTCCAGATGTTCAAGATGAAGATGTGGCAATTGATGATAAACAAGAGCCAGATACGGTAATAGAAGATAATGTACTCGTTGCTCTTGGTGTTGGCTCAGGAAATTCTTTCCAGCCGGGTGTTGCACTTAGCGGTTTAAGTGGAGGAGAAGCCTTATCTGCTAGCGGTAGTACCACCATTTCTGTTGATCTTGTTGATCTTAATGATAATAACGCACGGTTTTTAGGCTTAAGAGAAGTGTCATTTGTTTCAACTTGCTCAAGTGCAGGGTTAGCTGAGTTCACCCCTGCGACTATTAAAGCATCTGGAAACGCTACTGCCACTTATAAGGACTTAGGGTGCGGAAAAGAGTTAGGCGCTACTGATAACGTAGTTGTATATATCGATGGAGAAACTGATACAAATCCTAATGCCACCGCACGAACTACAATTGACGTTGAAGCTGCTCAGATCGGCGCAATTCAATTTTTAAGTGCTGAGCCGAGTTTGATTGCCCTAAATGGTTATGGTGCAGGAGATATACCATCGCTTAGTACACTTATCTTTAAAGTACTAGATCGTTCTGGTAATCCTATGCCAGATCGTACAGTGAACTTTGAATTGGATCATGAATATGGTGGTGCAGCTTTATCATTAACCAGAGCAATAACTGGAGCTGATGGAAGTGTTAATGTGATTTTGAATGCAGGAGCTGCAGCGGGTACTGTGCGTGCAAAAGCATCTGTTGATATTAAAAACGCTTCAGGCTCTGTTACCAGTACGATTTCTACAATGTCTGTACCAATTACTATGGCCACTAGTTTAGGCGATCAAAATAGTTTTAGTTTGTCTGCTGATTCATTCAACCCACGTGCTTGGGGCTATGATGGTGAAAAGGTTTCCTTTAATGTGCGTATTGGCGATCATTATCAAAACCCTGTGATTGATGGTACTCGAGTTTATTTTCGCGCATCTGGAGGTATGATTCAGCCAAGTTGTGAAACATCAAATGGTTCATGTAGTGTTGAATGGGAAAGTACAAACCCTCGCCCAGTTGATGGATACGTAACAGTTGTTGCTTTTACTCGTGGCCAGGGCGATTACCAAGATGCTAATAGTAATGGTCTGTTTGATTTAGGAGAGTCGTTTACGACTTATGGCGAATCCTTTGTAGATGCCAATGGTAATGGTAGTTTTGAAACGGAGGGTGAGTATCAGCCCATAGTTGATATTGATGATGACGCAATCGCGGATTTTGGGTGGAAAGCAAATGAGTATCAAGTTTATGTTGATCCGACAGGTACGCCTACATACTCCATAGATAGTTCGAATTTCTTTGAGGAGTTTATTGATAGTAATAATAATGGCTTGTTAGATGCAGCGCCTTCAGTGAAGTATCAGGGCGTAAACTGTACCGAAGCAGCTTTTTCTGCTGGCCACTGTGCAGAACAAATTAATCTCGTGGGTAGTGCTCGTCTACAGATGTCACAAGGTAATGATGCATATATTGAAGGGCCATTTGCTTGGGATGCGGACTTAGGTCGTTACGATACGACTAAGCGGTTAACTTGTGTGGATGCGAGCCAATCAACACAGAATATTGCTTGGCGTATTGCTGACTCTCAGTCGCGCAGAAACCACTTACCTAAGGGTACTGGACTAGAGCCAGTACTGGATGATGTGGAATCTGTTTTTCTGTCAGGGTTTGGTACTGTGGCAAGTGTATATCCTGCACCTGTATGGCCCGTATGGAGTGCGAAGGCAGAAAATATTATTAATGAAACTGGAAAAACCGCAGCAGAAATAGCTTCTGAAAAAGCAGAACGCAAATATCGTTATCTGAATGCGCGTGGCCACTTTCTGACAGCAGGCATCATTCGTGGCGAAAACCCAACAACAATCACAGGATTAGGCTCAGTAGCTGTGAAAGTTAATACAGTTGGCGGCGGTGATATTACCGGTGGTTCAGTGAACGTTGATGTATATGGGCAGCAAGTATCGCTGTTCAAAAGTGGTATCCCTCAAGTTAAAGTAGATGTTACTGATGGTGCAGCCACGTATACACTTAAAGTCAAAAATGCCTGTTCCCAGGGGTTGCCTCAAAATGCAACCCTATTGATCGGTTTGAGTAATGGCTCCTTAGGAGCGGTTTCTGTAGCTGGTGGTGCAAATGCAGTAGTTTCAAATGACGCTTCTAGTGCTTCGATATCTATGAATGACACGGGCGAAACAACAATTGTAAATTTGACTATTTCTAGTGATCTTACTAGTGATGAAATCCCAAATAGTTTGACGGTTTCTTATCAAGTGCCTGATGGAAGTGATTTTAGGATCTATAATTTGCCTGATTTCGCAATTAAAGATTAAATCTATCGCGCCATTTGGGCGCAATGTGTTTGTTGGAAAATATGACTGAACTAAAAAACGATCGTTTTCTTCGCGCTTTACTTAAGCAACCTGTGGATCGCACGCCTATCTGGATGATGCGTCAAGCAGGTCGGTATTTGCCTGAGTATCGTGCGAGTCGTGCCACTGCCGGCTCGTTCATGGATCTTTGCATGAATCATGAATTTGCTTGCGAAGTGACGTTGCAGCCACTTGAGCGTTATCCATTGGATGCCGCGATTCTGTTCAGTGATATTTTAACGATTCCTGATGCCATGAATTTAGGCCTGTACTTTGAAACAGGTGAAGGCCCTAAATTTAAAAAAGTGGTGCGAACCGAGGCTGATGTTGCAGCACTGCCGATTGTAAATACGGCAAGTGACTTGTCTTATGTGACAAAGGCGGTGTCGACCATTCGCCATGAGCTTAATGGTCGTGTGCCGTTAATTGGCTTCTCTGGCTCTCCATGGACGTTAGCCACTTATATGGTTGAGGGTGGTAGCAGCAAAGACTTTCGTCATGTAAAAGCTATGATGTACAGTCAACCAGAAGTGATGCACGAGCTATTAAACAAGCTTGCTTTGTCTGTTATTGATTATTTAAATGCGCAAATTCAAGCGGGTGCCCAAGCGGTACAAATTTTTGATACTTGGGGTGGTGTTTTGAGCCATGCTGCCTATCAGGAGTTTTCATTGAAGTACATGCAGCAAATCGTAAACGGTTTGATTCGTGAACATGAAGGCCGCAAGGTACCGGTTATTTTGTTTACCAAGGGCGCAGGCCAATGGTTAGAGATGATGGCGGATACTGGGTGTGATGCGCTGGGTCTAGATTGGACAACGGATATTGCAAGTGCGCGTCGTCGCGTTGGCGATCAAGTCGCACTGCAGGGCAACATGGACCCTAGTGTACTATATGCCAACCCTTCGCGTATTCGTGAAGAAGTGGCGTCTATTTTGGCAAGCTACGGACAAGGTTCGGGTCATGTCTTCAATCTAGGTCACGGTATCCATCAGTTTGTGGACCCTGATCATGCAAAAGCATTCATTGAAGCGGTAGTTGAGCTGAGTCCAGAGTATCACAAATAGCTTAGCATCATTTGATGAGACAAAAGGCGGCGTATAACTTAGGTTTGCGCCGTTTTTTTGTTTGGGCTCAACGTTTTCTTTTGTGTTGATTTGGCGTATTTTAATTACGAGCATTTGGCGTCAAGTGAGCCTTTAACAGTGTGAAAATGTAGATTGTCCTACGTTATATGCTGTCCCAAATGCTGTAATCGCTAGTGAATCGCATCGCGAGCCATTCTTTACACTTCTTTTGCAATGCACCCCCAAGGGGTTATGGTTTAGTCTTGGCGCATCCCCTAGAATATGCGCCTTCTTTTATGAGTGGTGTTTGTCATGCCTGAATTCTTAACCGTTATCATCATTGGTCTGGCATTTGCTGGGCTGCTGTTTGTTATCCTTGAAGATGTGATTCATATTAACAAGGCTCAAACGGTACTGTTTTTCGGCACGCTATCTTGGCTGCTGTTGTTTATGTTTTCGGGCCATGAAGAAAATCATGCGATTGTGATTGAAGGCTTATATGAAAATATAGCGGAGATCGCAGGCTTGTGGTTGTTCTTGCTCGCTGCCATGACCTTTGTGGTGTATTTAAATAAAAAAGGCCTGATCGAAAGTCTGATTTACCGCTTTTTGCCACAACAAATCAGTGAGCGAAAATTACTGTTTTTTATTGCCTTATTTGCCTTTGTCTTTTCATCGTTGGCTGACAATATTACCGCCACTCTTATCTCCATTGCTTTGATTTTATCCCTTAAGCTTGAAACGAAAAAAACCATACGATTTGCTACCGTAGTGGTGTTTGCGGTGAATTCAGGCGGTGTGGCGATGATCACGGGTGATGTGACAACGCTGATGATCTTCTTGCAGGGTAAGGCCAGTATTTTAAATCTTCTATTATTGTCATTGCCTGCTTTGATCGCTGTTATCGCGTTAGCGTCTTTACTCAGCTTTTCGCTTAAAGAGACGATTCATATTCAGATGAAAAAAGATAACCACGAGCCGGTGGATGTGGCCATTGCCATTGTGTTTGTGCTGACCATTCTAGGCACGATTGCTAGCAACATCTTATTTGATATACCACCGGTATTAACCTTTTTGTTTGGTTTGTCTGTTATGTTTTTGGTGGCTCGAGCTTACGGCGAAGACACTGAAAATGACCCAATTCTTAACTATATTCGTCAAATTGAATTCGACACCTTACTGTTCTTCTTGGGTATTTTGCTATTGGTTGGTGCATTAAAAGAAATTCATGCATTAGAAAGTTTTGTGCGCATTTATGATGTGCTGCCGATCTGGATGGCCAATTACGTGATGGGTATTCTCTCAGCCATAATCGATAACGTGCCCTTAACGGCTGCCCTGTTAAAGTCTGATGTGACGATGAATGTACAGCAATGGTTATCGCTCACCTATGCCGTGGGTGTGGGCGGCTCTATGTTAATTATTGGCTCCGCTGCGGGTATTGTGGCCATGAGTAAAATAGAAGCGCTTACCTTCATGAGTTACTTTAAGTATTTTATCCTACTGTTTTTTGCCTACACCCTAGGGTATGGTGCCACCATGTTAATGGGTACACTTTTGTAACGAGATAAGTAAGCGAGGCTCAGAGGATATGGCAAAACGTAAGGTGGCATACGTATGCAGTGATTGCGGGTCGGATCACAGCAAGTGGCAAGGGCAATGCGGTGCCTGCGGCCAGTGGAACACCTTACAAGAATTTACTGTGTCTGCGTCTAAGTCAGCATCTGTTCGTGAAGGCTATGCTGGCAGTGCCAGCGGTGGCATGGGCGTGAATAAAATAGTGAAACTAAACGACGTTTCATTGGAGGCCTTGCCCCGTTTTAGTTCTGGTATGGCGGAGTTTGATCGCGTCCTCGGTGGTGGCCTGGTGCCAGGCTCAGTGAATCTTA
This sequence comes from Bermanella sp., assembly GCA_051277445.1. Classification (GTDB taxonomy): domain Bacteria; phylum Pseudomonadota; class Gammaproteobacteria; order Pseudomonadales; family Oceanobacteraceae; genus Bermanella. Next base: position 54,352 of record JBNMQC010000003.1, read on the forward strand.
TTGGTGGCCATCCAGGTGCGGGTAAATCTACCTTACTTCTACAAACTATGTGTTACTTAGCGGAGCACATGCCAGTATTGTACATCACAGGTGAGGAGTCTCTTCAGCAGGTGGCATTGCGGGCTCAGCGCTTAAATCTCCCTACCGATAAATTGCAAATGCTTGCTGAAACAGACGTTGAGCAAATCATTTCCATTGCCAAAAACCATACGCCAAAAGTCATCGTCATTGACTCGATCCAAGTGATGCACACTCCGGGTGTGGAGTCGGCACCGGGCAGTGTGTCACAGGTGCGTGAAAGTGCGGCGTTTTTAACGCGCTTTGCCAAGCAAAGTAATACGGTTTTATTTTTAGTGGGTCACGTGACCAAAGACGGCTCATTAGCTGGGCCAAAAGTGTTAGAGCACATGATTGATTGCTCCATCATGTTAGAGGGTGACAGCGACAATCGTTTTCGTACTTTGCGCGGCATCAAAAACCGTTTCGGTGCGGTGAATGAATTAGGCGTGTTTGCCATGATGGAAACCGGCTTAAAAGAAGTGAAGAATCCAAGCTCCATATTCTTAAGCCGTTCGGACCAACCGGTAAGTGGTTCCAGCGTCATGGTGGTTTGGGAAGGCACCCGTCCGATCTTAGTTGAGATTCAGGCGCTGGTCGATGAAAGCCATTTTGGCCATCCAAAGCGAGTGGCGGTGGGTTTAGACCAAAACCGTTTGAGTATGTTGTTAGCGGTGATGCATCGTCATGGCGGCATTCATTGTGGTGATCAGGATGTTTACATTAACGTAGTGGGTGGTGTGAGGGTCAGTGAAACCTCTGCGGATTTAGCCTTGTTGATGTCTGTGCTTTCGAGCTTTCGGGACCGTCCATTGCCACAAGATATGGTGATCTTTGGTGAAGTGGGATTGTCCGGTGAAATTCGCCCGGTACCCAGCGGTCAAGATCGCTTGAAAGAAGCGGCAAAACACGGTTTTAAGCGGGCAATTGCCCCTAAAGCCAACATCCCAAAAGGCGGAATTCCAGGGATGCAGGTAATGGCCGTGGAACATATTTCCCAGGCCCTAGAGATCATCTAGTGCCTACATGAGTCACGTGTCCCCGTGCTCAGAAATTAACGCGGTTAATTCGCGCTCTACACCCTCATCCGAGCCCACATTCAGCTCGACTAAACGTTTGAGCAGTGTAATGCTGTCTAGGTCAATGAACCCGCATTGGCAGCCCACATAGTCGGGGGTGGTGTGCACAAGATTGCACTCCATCTTAATGTGGGTGTGGTCAGCTAAGCGAATATCCACCATAAGGGGGTTGCCGGGATGAATGCTCCACACATCAGGTTGCTTGAATAGGACGCCGTTGAGGCTGATATCGATTAAGTCCACGGGCCAAGTGTGATTACCTTGGCTGACCGTGGTTTGAGCATCGAAAGGGATGCGTGTGAAATGGCGATGTTCAGACATGTTAGCTCCTCTAACGAGGAGCGTGTCCTCGTTAATTTAAACGCTTGTACTTGATGCGTTTAGGCTGGTCAGCTTCTGCACCAAAGCGACGTTTGCGATCTTCCATATAGTCTTGGTAATTACCTTCCATAAAGTACAGTTGGCTCTCACCTTCATACGCAAGAATGTGGGTGGCAATACGATCCAAAAACCACCTGTCATGTGAAATAACAATAGCACAACCTGGGAAGTTCAGTAGGGCTTCCTCTAGGGCACGAAGGGTTTCCACGTCCAAGTCATTGGATGGTTCATCCAATAACAACATGTTGGCCCCTTGTTTTAATACACAGGCAAGTTGCAAACGGCCACGTTCACCACCGGATAGCTCGCCCACACGTTTCTGCTGGTCATTGCCTTTAAAGTTGAAGCGTCCACAGTAGGCACGAGAACTGGTTTCGTAATTGCCAATTTGCAGCATATCGTGACCATCGCTGATGCATTCCCAGACCGTCTTGTTGTCATCGAGCTGATCGCGCAACTGCTCAACAAACGCGGTTTTAACGGTGGAACCAATGCGGATATCGCCGCTATCTGGCTGTTCAACCCCCGCCACCATGCGGAATAAGGTGGATTTACCGGCACCATTGGCACCGATCACACCGACAATGGCGCCCGGCGGAATCTTCGCGCTAAAGTTGTCGATGAGTAGTTGATCGCCAAAGCTTTTGCTGACGCCATCAAATTCCACCACTAGGTCACCTAAGCGTTCACCGGGTGGAATGAAGATTTCGCTGGTCTCGTTGCGCTTTTGAGTTTCTTGGCTGTTGAGTTCATCAAAGCGGGCAAGACGGGCTTTGCTCTTGGCTTGGCGTGCTTTTGGGTTAGAGCGTACCCATTCTAGTTCGTGTTTAATGGTGCGGTCTAATGCTGACTGCTGTTTGCTTTCCTGTTCAAGGCGGGCTTCTTTTTGCTCAAGCCAGCTCGTGTAGTTACCTTCAAATGGAATACCGTGGCCACGGTCCAGTTCTAAAATCCACTCAGCACAGTTATCTAGGAAGTAACGGTCGTGGGTGATGGCCACTACGGTGCCAGGGTAATCTTCTAAAAAGCGCTCAAGCCAGCCGACTGATTGGGCGTCCAAATGGTTGGTGGGTTCGTCTAATAACAGCATGTCTGGTTTGCTGAGTAATAAACGACAAAGCGCCACACGACGACGCTCACCACCGGACAGCTTGGTGACGTCTGCATCCCACGGAGCCAAGCGCAATGCTTCGGCCGCACGCTCCATGATGTTATCAATGTTATGGCCATCGTTGGCTTCGATGATGGCTTCAAGACGACCCTGTTTTTTGGCCAGTTTGTCAAAGTCCGCTTCTGGGTCGGCGTAGTCCGCATACACTTGGTCAAGTTCAGCCATGGCATCGAATAATTCACGCAATCCATCTTGAACATTACCGCGAACGTCTTTGTTTGGGTCTAATTCTGGCTCCTGCGGTAAATAACCGATCTTAATGTCTGGCTGTGGACGCGCTTCACCGTTATATTCTGTGTCCACCCCTGCCATAATGCGCAGCAAGGTGGATTTACCGGCACCGTTCAAGCCCAACACGCCGATCTTGGCGCCAGGGAAGAAGGATAAGGAAATGTCTTTAAGAATTTCGCGTTTTGGGGGAACCACTTTCCCCACTCGATTCATTGTATAAACGTACTGAGCCATAAGCTGTAAGTGCCCTTAAATTGGGTGGTGATGCTAGGAATAGCTGCAAATTAATAGATTAGGCAGCTAAACGCAAACTAGGTAGGGAAAACAATGTTGATTGATCGACTAATAACAATAAAAAAAGATTCTGTTCGATTGCTACTGGTGTTGTTCTTTTTGTTTTTATTGGCCACTCAGATAGCCTCTTTTTACATTCAATACGCCAGTGTCAAAGAGCATGACCAGTATGTACTTGATAAGACCTTATCGAGCTTAGCCAAGCAAACAGCTATCAGTGTGTATGCACAAAAGAACAGTATCCCCCCGATTCTCAGTCAATATCAATCAGCTATAGGTGACGTGATCATGGGTGAGTCGCTCACCAGTGCGCAGGTGCTAACTGAGGCATTCAATCGCACGTTAGTGGACTACCATGGATACCTTATATTGAATCGTCGTCTTGATATAGTTGCGTCACAGTACGATTCAGTATTTGAAGGGCAAATCAATCAGATTACAGCATTTATAAAAGATCATACGCCTACCTATAGTGAGCCTGTGACATTGCTGGCCGATTTATTTGAAGGCGTTGGCAGCATTAATTTTATATATGATCTCGATGCATATATCGGGCAACCTTATTACTTGGTTGTGAGCCGTAAAACCCAAGTTTATAGCCGTATTATCGATGAAAATAACTATGGCAGCTTTCGTGTCCTAGTAACGGATACTCGAGATGGCCATATCATCGTCAGTACTGAAGATTTCCATCAGCAAAGTCGTGCACATAACATCAGTGATTACAGCGCCAGTATTCTAGGTGAACGTGATATTGACAATACGCCTTGGCGGTATGTGGCGGTTGAAAAAGAGGATTTTTCGCAAAAGCAGATAATGCACCTTCTTTTACCCAAGGTTTTATTTATCGCGTTATATTTTTTGCTGGCATATATCACGCTTAAAATTATTGGCCGCATACACAATGAAAGCGGACAAAAAGTGGCCAAGTTCGATCGTAAATCTCAGCGAGCCGAACAAGCATTGGACTGTATCGATGAGGTAGTCATTACCACAACGCTCAAAGGTAAAATCATTTTCTGTAATAGCTCTGCCGGGCGCTGGTTAAAACAACAAGAAATCGACACAGTGATTGGTAAGCCCATTCATAAAGTATTTCCTTTTGAAGGGCTGCCTTGGCTAAAAGATTGGTCAGATAAGGATGATGAACCAGGTCTTACGCATTATGGGGAAGTACTGGTCGATTTTGATGGCAAGCTGATTACCTTAGATATCAACAAACACTTTTCTTATTTAGAGAAAACCGTTCCGACTGTGATTTGGGTGTTAAGGGATGTCAGTCGCCAAGCGGCGGATCATGATTTATTAAACATTAGTCGTTCACGCTATCGCGCTTTATATAACGGCAGTGGTATTGGTATGTGGCATATTGATATTTCTTTAGTTCGCGAATGGTTAAGTAATATTAATACCTGCAATGTTTATGACTATATCCAAAGTCACCCTAAAGAATTCACCGCATTGCGCTCTTCCTTTCATTTGATTGATATTAATGACGCGGCCTTAAAAATCTATAACGGTGCCAGCAAGAGTGAGATTTTGGGTAAGATCAGTGAATTATTTAAGCTATATAATAAAGATCTGATGATCGATATTGCTCAGAAAATTCATGAAAACCAAACACGATTTAGTACAGAAATTAAATTTACATCACTTGATGGTATGCAGCATTATTACCTTGTTAACGGCACGCTTGATAGTGTTGGTAAAGATCAAGCGCTTCTCAGTTTTATTAATATAAGTGATCGTATTGCCGCCGAAATGGCACTAAAAGAAAGTGAAAGCTTTTGGTCCAGTGTTATTGAATCACTGCCTGATCCTATATATGTGAATGATTTAAATAATAAAGAGACGATTTATAATAGTCGCCATATCGGCGAGCTACTTGGCTACACATCTGAGCAGATCCGTAAGATAGGGCATTGGCGTGAGTTGCTGCATAAAGATGATGTTATTAAAGTGGACCCTGCTGTCTCGACGTTAAAAACATTAGAGCCGGGGCAGGTGAATGAAACCAGTGCGCGGGTTAAGCACAGTGACGGCAGCTGGCGAATTATGCGTTTTCGCGACACTATTTTTACACGTGGTGACCTCCACGAAAGTCGATACTATGTGGGGCTCGCTCGTGATATTACCGATGAAGAGTTCGCAAAGGAGCAGTTATCCCATAGTGAACGCCGTTATCGCTTATTAGCCGAAAGCATGCTGGATATTGTATTTACCTTAGATAAGGATTTAAACCTCAATTACATTAGTTCCTCTGTTAATCGCATTCTAGGCCATGATTCTGTCAGTGTTTTAAAGCATGGCTTGTCTTATATTATTAATGATAATAGTTACCAGTATTTATATCGTGTATGCCAAGACGATCTCTCAGCTGCTATCCAAGGCGTCGAAGATTGCGTGCGCACATTTGATATTGATGTATACGCAGAAAATGGCCAGCCAATGATACTGGAAATTCAAAGCAGCATTTTGCGCAATGAAGCGAATGAAGTGGAAGGCATTTTGGCAACCGGCAGAGATGTGACGCAAAAACGGTTCATCGAAAAAGAAGCTCGAACTGCGTCAGAAGTGTTCGAAAATTCTTCCGAATCGATTATCGTGACTGAAGCCAATGGCCATATTAGTCGAGTAAATAAAGCGTTTACTCATTTGTCGGGTTATCAGCCCGATGATGTATTAAATAACAAACCGAATCTTCTTCTTTCACCTTCTACCTCCGAAAAAACCATCAAAGAAATGAAAGCTGCCTTATTGAATGAAGGTTATTGGCAGGGTGAGTTGCAGTATATAAATAAACGTCAGGAGGTACGCCCAAGTTGGACGGGGATTACAGCGCTAAAAGATGAAAACGGACAAGTGCAAAGCCATATCATTATTTCTTCCGATATTGCTGAACGAAAAATTACCGAAGCTCGCATAGAGCGCTTGGCATACTTTGATGGTCTAACTGGTTTACCAAATCGTTCGCAAATGCATGAAACCCTTGAGCGATTGATGCTTGATAAAAAACAAATCATCGCGCTTTTATTTATTGACCTAGACCGGTTTAAACCCATCAACGACAGTATGGGGCACCCGGTGGGAGATAAAGTATTAAAAGAAGTGGCTAAGCGTTTAAGTAATGCCATTAGACCGCAAGACTTAGTGGCGCGCATTGGTGGTGATGAATTTACCGTTATTATGTCTGGGTTAACAACCAGCGACGAAGCTGTCATTGAATCCATTGACGTGTCAGAACGCATCCTCAAACAATTAGTGCAGCCATTCAAAATTGAAGATCGCCAATTATATTTAAGTTGCAGTGTAGGGGTGGCACTGTTCCCAGAAAATGCCGAAAGCGGTATGGACCTATTAAAAAATGCCGATACCGCCATGTACCATGCGAAAGCCATGGGTAAAAATAATGTGCAGTTCTATGCAGAGAACATGAATACCCACGCCATGGAACGTTTGGAGTTAGAAAATAATTTACACCTTGCATTAAGACGTAATGAATTTGAATTATTCTACCAAGCTCAATGGGACACCATTGAAAATAAAATCTGCGGCATAGAATCCTTGCTGAGATGGCGTCGCCCTGGATTTGGTGTCGTAGGCCCAGATACTTTTATTCCTGTCATAGAAGAAACCGGCTTGATTGTGCCCATTGGTGAATGGGTATTACGCACCGCCTGTGAACAAATCATTGACTGGCAAGAGGCTGGGTTTATCGTGCCCAAGCTTTCCGTGAACTTAAGTGCTCGCCAGTTTAAAGATGCACAAATGCTGGACCGTATTTGCCGTATCGTGGATGAAACTGGGGTTGATCCAGAGCTGATTGAGCTGGAGCTCACAGAGAGTATCTTGATGGACGATGTGGACCGTGCCCTTGCAGTATTAAACGAAGCGCGGGCCATGGGCTTTCAACTGTCCATTGATGACTTTGGCACGGGTTATTCTTCTTTAAGCTATTTAAAGCAGTTCCCTGTGAATAACTTAAAGATTGATAAGAGCTTCATCAAAAACTTACCAGACAACCTAGAAGACGCCCAAATTACGCGCACCATAGTGGCCATGGCCAATAACCTAGGCTTAGGGGTGATTGCCGAAGGGGTAGAAAAAGAAGAGCAGCAAACCTTTTTACAGCAGGTGGGTTGTCACAAGGTACAGGGCTATATGTATAGTTACCCAGTCACTGCGGATATTCTGGCCCATGACTTCTTAGATGCCGAACATGAGGCGTATATGGATTAGCTGTTTATATAACGGCTTTACCCATTTTAGCCATACGTTTTATGCCTTTTTTAGTGGGCGATGTCTGATTATGGCTGGCTCAGCCCCTCGGGGCTGAGCCTACATGAACAATCCTCCACTCCCCTTGATACCCTTTCAAGTGCCAGTCTTGAGTGCTTGATGTACAATGCTGCCCAATTCCTCTTAGCTTGGCCGAAATAGGCTAATCTAAGGCTCACCAGCTTTAACCTTTAACTGAATCACGGGGACTATTATGTTCAAAAAAGACATGAACATTGCGGATTTTGATCCAGCGCTATGGGAAGCCATGCAAGCTGAAGATGTGCGTCAAGAGCACCACATCGAGCTGATCGCTTCTGAAAACTACACTAGCCCTCGTGTGATGGAAGCCCAAGGCAGCCAGCTAACGAACAAATACGCAGAAGGCTACCCAGGCAAGCGTTACTACGGTGGTTGTGAGCATGTTGACGTGATCGAGCAATTGGCGATTGACCGTGCAAAAGAGCTTTTCGGCGCACCTTATGCCAACGTACAGCCGCACTCAGGTTCACAAGCCAACGCAGCGGTATTCATGGCTCTTTGTAAGCCTGGCGACACGATTCTAGGTATGAGCTTGGCCCATGGTGGTCACTTGACTCACGGTGCATCTGTGTCTTTCTCTGGTCGTATCTACAATGCCATTCAGTATGGTCTTCACCCTGAAACCGGTGAAATCGATTACGCCGATGTTGAACGTCTAGCGCTTGAGCACAAGCCAAAAATGATCATCGCTGGTTTCTCAGCTTATTCTCGCATCGTTGACTGGAATCGTTTCCGTGAAATCGCCGATAAAGTGGGCGCGTACCTTTTCGTGGACATGGCTCACATTGCTGGCCTAGTGGCGGCGGGCGTTTACCCATCTCCAGTGGGTATTGCTGACGTGGTCACCACCACGACACACAAAACACTACGTGGCCCACGTGGCGGCTTGATCCTAGCCAAAGAAGACGAAGAGCTTAACAAGCGTCTTAACTTTGCGGTGTTCCCTGAATCTCAAGGCGGACCATTGATGCACGTAATCGCCGGTAAAGCGGTTTGCTTCAAAGAGGCCATGAGCGATGAATATAAAACGTATCAACAGCAAGTGGTGAAAAACGCGCAAGCCATGGCAGAAGTGTTTATTTCTCGTGGTATTAACATCGTTTCTGGCGGTACAGACGACCACCTATTCTTGGTTGATTTAATCGGCAAAGAATACACAGGTAAAGATGCAGACGCGGCCCTTGGCGAAGCGTACATCACGGTTAATAAAAACTCAGTACCAAACGATCCACGCTCTCCGTTCGTAACCTCTGGTTTACGTATTGGTACGCCAGCGATCACGAGCCGTGGTTTCAAAGAAGCGGAGTCTCGTGAGTTAACCGGTTGGATCTGCGACGTACTGGATAGCCTAGAAAATGGCAACAAAGACGAAGTAGCCGCAACCGTGCGTGAGAAAGTGAAAGCACTTTGCGCGACCTTGCCTGTTTATTCGTAAGACGTTAAATATGGAGTAAGCCGGACGCCTGGCATCAGGCGTCGAACGCTCCGCCATTCCGGCCGCGAGGAACGAGCAGAACCGGAATCCATAAAAAACCGCGATTAACTGAGAGGCTGTCGCGGTTTTTTTATGACTTGATTTAGGGATTACTACTTTTTGTGGGAGGGCGCTTGCGCGCGATTAGCGAAGTTAGCTCTAATCAGAGTTGAATACCAAAACACTGTATCCCGCGCAAGTGAGATAACAAAAATTAGTAGGTTTGGTTAGCCTGAGTATTTGTACTAAATATATTATGCTTACCGGCGTAACCCAACAAGCAATGTAACCAGCTAAAAAAGCGTGATGGGTTTGGCTGCGCCTCTATACGAATCGAATTTCGCTTGAGCACACTTCCAACGCATCCTACCTAAGTTTCAGGTTTAATCTATTTTTCGCACTGTTCTAGCTGCTTCGATAGCGTTTGTTGAGCTATTGACGAATATAAAAAACCGCGATTAGCTGAAAGGCTATCGCGGTTTTTTATATTGTCGTCATAATTAAAGTGTATACAAAGCCATTAAATTTATAAGTCGGCAATGGTCCTTTATAATCACTTCCTTGAGGGTTCCCATCTAAGATAGCTTTCATTTGCATGTCAGGAAGACCATTAGTTTTTTCCTGAGAGAAAGAAAGCTCATATTTATATTTATAGCATTTAATGGCAGGTCCATATGCTGAATGGGTACCACATGACCCTATGTTTGATTGTCCTGTAATTCCATTCCACACTACATCAAAGGAACCACTATTTGGATAAATAATAGACGATAATATGATTTCATTCTTTTGTTCCATTGTATGATTGTTTATAACGAAGAATCCTGAATTACTTATAAGGTTGATAGCTGTTCCTTTTGCATCCCTTCTACCTTCTAAAAATGTAATAAACTTATTTATATTGGTTGCTTCCCAATTATCACCCTCTTTTTCAAGAGTGATGGCTGAAATTAATGGGGTGCACTCTATACAAATTTGTTTATTATTAATTGGCTTGGACTTAGTAATTGCTAATATACGATTTTCGTTTAGGTTGATCTTCTTTATTATAGTGGAAACAATATTTCTATTACTTTTGTTCCAGTATGTTTTTATTCTTGGTTCTTTATTGATGCTTAATGTATCAAAATCATCGGGTAAATTCCAAATTGAAATCTTCTTATATTCTGAGCAGGTCCCAAATAACTTTATAAGTATTAAACAGTCTAATGAATTACTTATATTAGTTAGAAAGACTTTATTTGGTTGAAGATCGATCGTTAATATTGATCTAACTACTTCTGAGTCATTATTATAAGAACTGGATTTACCTGATTCTAATTTAACTGAATATCTTTTAGTGAATTTATTTAATAAAAATGAAGAGTTTATATTAGATGAGTATAGAGATATTTTTCGCTTATTTGATTTTACATAATAAGAAATAGAGTTTTCAGTAAAGTCACTATTTGATCTAAATTTAATGCTGTTGTTACTATTTTTTAATTTTTTCACCCCTGGCTTTAGAGTTTTTTCCATGAATTTAGCATGATCAATAGAATTTTCATGTTTTTTGTCAAAGACAGTGCAAGTTGTTAAATCATATACGATTACATAGTCGTTATATGAATATGCAAGGCTCTTTTTATCCTCTGTGTATTGGCTTTTTAATTTATCTGATAGTGGCTTCAACCTATATTTTTTAATAGTTGGCATGATGTTTCTTGATGCGGTGAATTCATTTAGGCAAGCTTCGCTAAATAGTGATATGGAACTTGGGTAGTTTGAAGGTTTTTTATTTAATGCGCACCCTGTTAGGGTTATGCAAAAAACAATAATAAATATGTTGGTATATGCTTTTTCAAACATTATTAATTTCTCTAAATAAATGATCTATAACCCCAATATCCACGCCAGCTTGAGGTAACAAGGTCGAGGCTTGGTCATGGGTTTGGTGATAAAATTATTGGGAGATGAATTCACCAAAATTCTTGCTAGCGCTTTCTCCTTTGATTAGTAAACGTGCTGTCTAAATCCGCTTCGCTTAATTGAGTGATAACCCAATCGCTTATAATTGCTTCTATTTCAAATCGAGTGTTTTTAAATGCTTAGAAATTGGTAAAAAGCATTTGACCAGCAGATTCAAAAGTGGGGTGCTTATCAAGTATTTTTAACTTTAAAAATGTCTGGTTATCAGGGCCATGATTCAAAAAGAAACGGCGCAGCCACAATAAATCGTACACTAATATCAGATTTAGTGTATCGAGAATAGGCTTAAAATACGAGCTGTGATCTGCATTAAGCTGATCGAAGGATAAAGACGAAGTGGCATCTAATGCTTGGTAATTAAGGCGGCTATTATATTTAGCGAAGGTTTGAAAGTGCTGTAAGCCGTTCATCTCTGCCTTGAGGTATTTGTACCAATTGACTCAAACTATATTCCGAAAGTGCGTTGAAATCACTGATCTGGTTTCTCTCGCTACAAATGCTTTGTACTCCACAGATTAAATCATCGATACAACAGACCTCTACCCCACATAATCGAGCCATGCTAAGCTCTGATCTCTTAAAGAAAAGGATACCACTATGGATAGTACGATGATCACTTGGGCCGTAATTATCGGTGCCATTTTATTTATTGCCATGATGTTTAACCGCTTGGTGGCACTGCGTAATCGCCATAAGAATGCGTTCTCGCAAATCGATGTGCAGTTACAGCGTCGTTATGACCTGATCCCTAATTTGGTTGAAACCGCTAAAGGGTATGCGAAACATGAACGTGAGACCTTAGAAGCGGTGATCTCGGCGCGTAATGAAGCCAGTGCCATTTTGAAAGGCTTACAAGCCGGCAATGCAAACGGTCAATTAGATGTGAGTGCACTTAACGGTGCGGAAGATGTACTGGGCGGCATGATGAGTAAATTATTTGCATTAAGTGAGTCCTACCCAGATCTTAAAGCGGATGCTCAGTTTCAGCAGCTGATGGAAGAATTGAGTTCAACCGAGAACCGCATCAGTTTTGCCCGCCAAGCATTCAACGATGCGGTGATGGCTTACAATACCTACCGTGAGTCATTCCCAAGTAATATCATTGCTAACGGGTTTTCATTCCAAGCAGCCAACTTATTAGAGTTTAAAGATAAGGCTATAAAAAAACCGGTCAAAGTTAACTTTGGTTAATGTCTTATAGCTTTAAAAAGTGAACCTGTAATATGGATTTTTTTGAACACCAAGCCCATGCAAAAGCAGCCAGTCGTCGGCTGCTTTTGTTGTTTGTGCTGATCTGTTTTGTGTTTATCTCACTGGTAAATAGTGTCTTTTATCTATTTATTCATTTATTTCAAGCGACCCCTTCGGGTGTGACTGGCCCCAGTTGGTTGATGAGGTTTTTATCGTGGCAGTTTAGTGTCGACGGATTAATTGCCAGTTCCATCTCTATTTTTATTATTGGTATTGGTTGCTTGTCTCGTTGGCTTGAATTGCGTAAGGGCGGTAATGGGTTGGCTATTAAAGTGGGCGCACGCTCCCTTGGCTTTGCTTCTAACGTTGAGAAAGAGCAGCAACTGATTAACGTGGTAGAGGAAATGGCCATCGCGTCAGGAGTTACTTCTCCTGGGGTTTATGTATTGGATCATGAGAAGTCTATTAATGCGTTTGTCGCAGGGTATAGCTTTCAAGATAGTGCTTTAGTCGTCACCAAAGGCTTGCTCGATAGTATGAGCCGAGATGAACTTCAAGCGGTTGTGGGTCATGAATTTAGTCATATTCTGCATGGAGACAATCGCATCAATATTCGCCTTCTGGTTTTGTTAGCGGGTTTTGTATGGGTAGTTGAACTCGGTCGTATGATGATGGTGGACTCTTATTCACGCCATAAATACGGTGCTAAACATTGGGGGTTTAACTCTTGGAATAAACGCTCAAATAAAGACTCAGGCGCGGTGTTTTTTATCGGCATCCCTTTGATGATAGCAGGTTACATCGGTTTGTTTTTTGGCATGGTTTTACGTACTGCCATTAGTCGAAAACGAGAATACTTAGCAGACGCCTCTGCGGTTCAGTTTACGCGTAATCCAGAGGCCTTGGCCAGTGCCTTAAATGTGATTAAAGAAAATGCCCAGCATGGCTTTTTAAAAATGGCGCGGGCAGAAGAGGTGAGCCACATGTGTATCTCGCCAACAAAGCGATACAGCTGGTTCGCGACGCATCCACCCATTGAAAGCCGAATTAATGTTATCGATAACACGTTTTTTACGCGCTTTAAATCGCGAATGCGTAAAAAAGACAAGCAAAAAGAACAGGCACAACAACAAAGCCAGATGAGGCAGGCCGCCAGTAGTATTTATCAGGCAGATGTCAGTCGATTACAAAACGAAGGCAATCAGCACTTACATAATGTCATTGGTACTCTAACATTGGCAAATCTTGATTATGCTATAAGCCTGCATGATCAGATGCCATTTGAATTTCGACAATCTTTACAGGACCCTGAAAAAGCGAGGATTATGTTGCTGTACCTGTTGCTAGACGACAATGAGGTTGTTCGTCAGCAGCAGCAGGCGTGGTTGCTTGAACAATACCCAGATGCGGCCATGTACTTAAAAACCCTAACCTTGCTTGCCAGTTCGTTACAAGCTCGCTTTGCTATTCCCTTAGTGGAATTGTTGGTGCCACTGTTGAAAACCTTAGATGGCCAGGTGCAGCAGGGATTATTGGAGCAGGTGTTGGTTCTGGCTAAGTGGGATAAAAAACTGAATCTATTTGAAATTTGTTTGTATAGCCTGCTTAAGCAATCATTTTCAGAGATTTTACCTAATCGTTCATCTCATACGATTAAAAACATCAATGTTGTGTCGTATGAATTTAATTACATTATTTCATGTTTGATTCATAACACGGGCAGCGCTGAAAATGAAAGAAGCGCACTGCACAAGCGCATGCTTAATGTGTTTACCATGAAGCAAGGTGCATTGATTGAAGAAAAAGAAATCAGTGCGAAAAAACTGTATTTAACGCTTAAAAAATTAGCCTCGCTTTCGCCCATGTTAAAGCGTTCACTCATGGACGTGTGCGGGGATATTGTCTTGCATGATGGTATTGTGCGTGCGCAAGAGTACGAAGCGCTAAAACTCATTAGTTTAACCTTATCTTGCCCTATGCCTGCTTTACCTTTAACAACAAGCACTTAACACTTTTCCTACCCCCTAGGTGATATGGCAATACTTGACTGTATTGCTCAGAATGCTACAAGTTGAGACATATAATCAATTTCAGTTCACAAAAGGGGGTGTGGCATGTCCACACAGCTAACGCCAGCACAACTTCGTCATGCGATTCGCACGGGCGAGCACACGACTAATACCTCTGGCCTATGCCAAGGTTTCGTGCAATGTAACGTAGCGATACTCCCTAAAGCGTGGGCGGATGAATTTCTCCAGTTTTGTCAGTTAAACCAAAAACCTTGCCCTGTGGTGGCCATGGCCGCACAACCCGGTGATACGAACCTTGTCGAAATAGCCCCCGATTTTGACATTCGCACCGATGTGCCTAAGTACCGTATTTGGAAACATGGTGAGCTTGTGGATGAGGTTGCTGACATCTCTAATGTGTGGCGCGATGATCTCGTCACCTTTTTACTAGGCTGTTCGTTTAGTTTTGAAGAAGCCTTGATCGCAGATGGTCTAGAAGTACGTAACATTTCTGAAGGCAAGAACGTGCCTATGTACGACACTAACATTGCGTGTCGAGAAGCGGGTCGTTTCCACGGCAATACGGTGGTGAGTATGCGCCCGTTTAAACCTGCCGATGCTATTCGTATGATTCAAATCTGTAGCCGTTTTCCCTCGGTTCATGGCGCGCCGATTCATTTTGGTGATCCAGCTGCCATTGGTATTAAGGATATTAATAAGCCCGAATACGGCGATGCAGTGACTATCAAAGACGGTGAAGTGCCTGTGTTTACCGCTTGTGGTGTGACTCCGCAGGCCGCCATCATGGCGGCAAAGCCTGAGTTTTGTATTACACACTCACCGGGCCACATGGTCGTCACGGATATTCCTAATTCTAAGCTAGCCATTTTATAAGGAGTCATCATGTCGTTGTTATTAAATTGTGATCTTGGTGAAAGTTTTGGCTCTTGGAAAATGGGCTTGGACGAGGATGTATTCCCTCATATTGACCAAGCCAACATTGCCTGCGGTTTTCATGGTGGCGACCCGCTTGTAATGATGAAAACCCTAGGCCTAGCTAAAAAATACGGTGTGATGGTTGGCGCGCACCCAGCGTATCCAGATCTTGTGGGGTTTGGTCGTCGCTCGATGAATTGTTCCGAGCCTGAAGTCATTGCATTCATGTTGTATCAGATGAGTGCGATGGACGGCATGGCAAAAACCCAAGGCTTAACCATGGAGTATGTAAAACCCCATGGAGCCTTGTATAACGATATGATGTCCAAGTTAGATGTGCGTCGTGCCATTATGCAAGCGGTGGCGCAATTCCATCGCCCTGTAAAATTAATGCTGCAAGCCACAAACGATGCCAAGGCCCATGAACAAGAAGCGGCAGACTTCGGTATTGATCTATTGTTTGAAGCCTTTGCTGATCGCTGTTATGACGACGACGGGAAATTACTCGCGCGCAGTAAACCCGGCGCCGTGCACACTAAAGAAAAAATGTTGGCGCAAGTAAAGCAGTTAAACGAGCAAGGCACCATTACCTCGGTGAGTGGTAATACCTTACATATAAAGGCGGATTCTTTATGCGTGCATGGCGACAACCTTGACGGTGTTCAAGCCATCGCTCAGATCCGCCAACTGATTCAAGGGTCATAACATGCGAATTCATGTGGCCGGTGAAAATGCCTTAATGGTGTATTTTGCAGACACGGTAAGCGATGCCACCAGTGCGCAAATTCAACATACCGCACAAGGGTTAGCCCAGCACTTGGGTGATGTGCTCATTGATCTTGTGCCCAGTTATGCCTCCATGCTGGTGCTGTTTGATCCGCTCAAAACCGACCATATTCATGTGCGTAAACTCATACGTGGTGCAGCTTCACACCCTCAAGTTGAGCAAGACTCTCAGCAAGAGAACATTGTGCGTTTGCCCGTTTATTATGGCAGTGAGACCAGCCCAGATCTTGCCCATATTGCGCAAAATGCAGGTTTAAGCGTTGAGCAAGTGATCGAGATTCATCAACAAACATTGTATCGGGTCTATGCCATTGGCTTTGCCCCAGGTTTTGCGTATCTAGGTGAAACCGATGCGCTCATCGCCACGCCCCGTCTTGCGACACCACGTAAAAAAGTGCCTAAGGGTGCGGTGGCCATTGCCGATCGTCAAACCGCGGTATACCCAGCCCCAAGCCCTGGTGGTTGGAATTTAATAGGCTGTTGTCCCACGCCTATGTTTGATCCAAAAGGTACACCGGCTATGCCTGTACAAGCCGGTGATGCTGTGCAGTTTTATGCCATCGACAAGGACGAGTTTCTCGCTTTAGGTGGCACTTTTGACGCATGGGGAGAAATCGAATGAGCCCGTCTATTCAGATTTTAAACCCAGGTATTTTAACCCTGATTCAAGATGCTGGGCGTTACGGTCAGCACAGCGTGGGCTTAACCACAGGCGGTCCCATGGACCCGTTGGCGTTCAAGTGGGCCAATCGCTTAGTGGGCAACGACGAACACGTTAGCGCGTTAGAAACCACAATCGGTGGTATTAAAATCAAGGTGAACAGTTGCACACAAGTGGCAGTAACCGGAGCGGAAGTCTCCGTGAAGGTCAATGGCCAAGCAAAAGCGCAATGGCAAACCTTAAACTTGAAAGCGAGCGACGAATTAGAGCTGGGCTACGCCACACAAGGCTGTCGCATTTATATTGCTTTCGCGAGTGGTCTGAATATCGAGCCACAATTTAACAGTACCAGTACTGTCGTACGTGAGGGTATCGGTGGTTTAACTGGCAAGGGCCTGCAAGCCGGTGATGTGCTTGAGCTTAACCATGAAACCCTTGAGGACAGCCGCTGGCAGTTACCTGAAAGCGCACGCCCTGTATATGAAGACACTGTGACCTTGCGTTTGATACCCGGCTATCAAGAACACCATTTTTCTCGTCATCAACAGCGCATGTTCTTCTATCATGAATATAAGGTCAGTGACTTGTGTGATCGTATGGGCTATCGCTTAACCGGCCCTAAAGTGACCTGTGATATCGAAGGTATTTTATCTGAAGGGATATGCCTAGGTGCAGTACAAGTACCAAAAGATGGTCAACCCATCGTGTTGATGAACGACCGCCAAACCATCGGAGGGTATCCCAAAATCGGATCGGTGTTGTCGATAGATTTAGCCAAACTAGCGCAACTCACCGCCGGTGGCACCGTGAAGTTTGAACCCATAACCATTGACCATGCCCACAACGAATTGGCCCTTGCGCAATATCGCTATCGCCATCAAGCCCTCGTTGCTGTTACATCCGAGGAAATAAAATGAGCCAATTAACCACGGCCATGCAGTTAAGCGTTGATATTGAAAACATGCTGGTAGAGCGCAACTTACGGGGCATGAAAACCGTACAAGGCGCATTGCCACAAGGTTATGTATTGCGCGCTGCGCAAATGATGCTGCCCATCCGCGGCACGGTGTTGATCGGTACTGGTTTTCCTGTTGTGGATACGTTTGAAACCGATGGCCCTGTGGGCGCTATTGCACTGTATCAAGCATTCGAAGCGCTTGGTGCAAAGCCGGTGATTGTCTGTGGCGCGCCATTAAGTCAGGAGCTTGCCCAAACTTATCGCGTGCATGAAATCACCGTGGGCCCCGCTGCCCAGCGCGACGAAGAGGCCCTAAAAGGGTTAGCCCAATTGCAGCCTGAATTAATCGTATCCATTGAACGCCCAGGTCTGGCGGCCGATGGTAAGTACTACAATATGCGCGGTGAAGACATCAGTGCTCGCGCAGCTTGCTTCGATACGTTTTTGATTCATGCGCAGTGTCCAACCATCGCCATTGGCGATGGTGGCAACGAAATCGGTATGGGCAATATTCAAGACGCCTTAAAAGGGTTGGACATTCAAGCGGCGGCCACGGGCTGTAATGAGTTAGTGATTGCTGATGTTTCTAACTGGGCCGCACTGGGTTTGATTGCCATGTTGGATTGGTTAAGCGGTCAAGACTTACTGGCCAAGTTAGATGCCATGGCGGTATTAGAATTCTTATCCAAACACGGCAGCGTGGATGGCGTGACCCGAGAAAACACATTAACCGAAGACGGTTTGCCTGCTCAGGATGGCATTGATTTATTGAACCGCTTACGAACGTTAGTCAGTGACAAGAAATTAGTTAGTCAATAATGAAACATTTTATAAGAGGTGCTTTATGAGCATTGTATATTTAGACAATAGTTATATGCCGATGTCTGAGGCAAAAATTTCACCCATGGACCGTGGTTTTTTGTTTGGTGATGGCATCTATGAAGTGATTCCCGCTTATGATGGAAAGCTGGTGGGTTTTGGCCCGCACATTGATCGTATGAATCAAGGTTTGGAATTAATTGGTATTGATTTCAAATGGAACCAAGACCAGTGGCGTGAAGTGTGTGAGCAACTGATTGCCAAAAACGAAGGTGATAATCTAGGTATTTATTTACACGTCAGTCGTGGTGCCGATACCAAGCGTTTTCATGCCTATCCAGAAAATGTGGCGCCAACGGTATTTGCTTACGCGTTTGAAATTCCACCGGCGAATGTGCCAGACAAAACAAAAGCAAAAGGCTATAAAGTGGCCACGACACAAGACATGCGCTGGCAGCGTTGCAATATTAAATCCACCGCGTTGTTAGGCAACGTGATGCATTTCCAATTTGGTTATGCACAGGGTTACAACGAAACCTTACTTTATAATGCAAAAAATGAATTAACCGAAGCCGGTGCATGTAATGCTTACATCGTTAAAGACGGTGTAGTGATTACACCGCCATTGGATAACCAAATTCTACCGGGTATTACCCGTTTAATGTTGCTAGAAATTCTTGCTAAATATAGCGACATTAAGGTAGAAGAGCGCATTGTCACCATGGATGAAGTGTTCAATGCCGACGAAGTGTGGATTACCAGCTCATCAAAAGAAATCGCACCAGTGGTTGAAATTGATGGTAAGCCAGTTGGTAATGGTGAAGTGGGTGATGTGTGGCTTGCTGCGCAAACTCAGTACACCGCACACAAATTTGAGTTTTAATTAGCTCAATACTTACTAAGTAAGTTAGTTTTCATACGCCCTTAAAAGCCTGTCTTTATTTTTAAAGATGGGCTTTTTTGTTTGTACGGGTTTTATGATCAGAGACAAATGAAGGGTAAAAGAAAAAGGCGAGCTAAGCTCACCTTTTAATGTATTTTAAATACGGTTATTTCGTAACAAGTATTTAATCTTATTTATACGGATTAGCATCCTCTGGATTTTCTTGAGTTTTAAAGCGCTTATGCAGCCACAGGTATTGGGCTGGATAGCGGCGAATCGCACCTTCTAACCATTCGTTATAGGCTTTTGCATCTTGCTCTTCATCGCCGGTTTCAGGTAAGGCTTCATAAAATTCTAAAATGTACTCTTGGCAGTCCTGCTTGCGATGGTAGCTGTAAGGTACAATGCGTGCGTTACCACTTTTGCTTAAAAATGTTAGGCCAGAGATCGTCGAAGCACGGCGGCCAAATAACGGTGCAAACACGGCGTACTTACGTCCGTAATCTTGATCCGGTGCATACCAAAGGGCTTTGCCTCGATTTAAACAATCAATAAAGCCTTTCACGTTTTTTTTATGATAAGCATGGGTTACATAACGATAGCGTCCCCCCATAATAATGGCGTTCATGAGTTTGTTATCCAGCGGGCGATAAGTCACATTCATTTCGGTGATCAAACTGGTTAAGGCGCCGGCTAAATCTAAAATACTAAAATGAGCACCGGCCAATACAACGCCTTGGCCGTTATCTAAATACTTATCTAAATGTTCTTTACCACGCACATCAAGGGTTGATTTAAAACGTTTAAAGTTTCCAAACCAAGAGGTGGCACTGTCTAAATAGCCTTGCATGTTTTCATGAAAAATTTCTTTAACCAGCGCGTCTTTTTCTTTAGGGGTTAAGTCAGGAAAACAAATATCCACATTCACCTGCACCACATGGCGACGACCTTTGGCCAAGTTGTATGTCAGCCAGGCGAGGCCTTTACTGATTTTCCATTGCACTTTAAACGGCATGAGTTGGCTGATGTATAAAAATGCGATAAACAACCAAACGCCCCAGTATTTGGCCTTAAGAAACTCCATCCGCAGTAAGCGGGTGTCTTCAATATGTTCAGGATTTTTTGTTTTTTTCATTTTTTTCGGGCACTTTTAAAAGACGCCTTGGCACCTTAATGTGAATGAGGTTCGCAGACGAGACGATGTTGATACGTGAATCATGTTCGTCTGCGCAATGTAATTAACTATGGGCTTTGATGCTATTGATGATATTGGTTGTACTGCAACCATCTTCAAAATTCAGCACCTGCACCTGACCACCATTTTCGATGACTTCTTGGCCACCTGCGATGTCTTCGATTTTATAGTCGCCGCCTTTGACTAAAATATTCGGTAATAATTTAGCGATTAAGCGTTGCGGCGTGTCTTCAGTAAAAGGCACCACATAGTCCACACTTTCTAAGCCCGCCAGAACATCCATACGGTGGCTGGTTGGGTTAATTGGGCGGCCTTCACCTTTTAAACGACGAACGGAGTCGTCAGAGTTCACTGCCACAATGAGCTTGTCGCCAAGCTTTTTCGCATTTTTTAAATAACTCACATGGCCTGGGTGCAAGATATCAAAGCAGCCATTGGTCATGACCAAGGTTTCCCCTTGTGCTTTAGCATCGTTGATGATTTCAAGCAGGGCGTCTTCATCCATGATGCCGCCATGAGCGATTTCATCGGCTTTGGCTTCGCGGCGTAATTCAGCAAGGCTGACAGTCGCTGTCCCCAATTTAGCCACCACAAGCGCTGCGGCGGTATTGGCAAGGGCTGTGGCTTCTGCGAGGGGACTGCCAGCGGCATAGGCGGCGGCTAAGACACTGATTACCGTGTCGCCAGCACCAGTGACGTCATAGACTTCACGAGCGGTTGCAGCCAGGTGCACAGGTTGCTCGCCTTTTTGGAACAGGGTCATGCCCTTTTCACTGCGGGTAACCAATAACGCATCAAGCCCCACGGTGTTCAGTAGCTCAAAACCTTTACTGACCAATTCGGCTTCATCTTTGCAGTGGCCCACAACCTGTTCGAACTCGCTCATATTTGGCGTGATCAAGGTGGCGCCGGAATAACGTTTAAAGTCGCTGCCTTTTGGATCGATAAAAATGGGCTTGCCTGCCTCATTGGCCACGGCAATAAAGGCCTCAATATTGTGCAGAGCGCCTTTGCCGTAATCGCTTAGGATCACCACGTCGCACTCATGGATTTGCTGCTTATAGTTTTCCAGCATGCCGGAGTTATCAGCATCGGCGAAGGACTCTTCAAAGTCTAAGCGGATCAATTGCTGATGACGGCTTAATACCCGCAGTTTGGTGATTGTAGGGTGACTCGCAATTGGGGTGAACTGAGTTTTAATGTTGTGGTGGCGAAGGGTCGCGGTGAGCACTTGAGCGTTTTCATCATTGCCCACAAGGCCCAGTACACTGGTTTGCGCGGTTAGACTGGCAATATTTAATGCCACGTTGCCTGCGCCACCCGCGCGATCTTCAATGTCACTGACTTTAACCACGGGCACAGGGGCCTCTGGCGAAATGCGTGAAGTTGGGCCGCTCCAATAGCGATCTAACATCACGTCCCCAACCACTAAGATACGGGCATTGGCAAAGTTAGGAATACGCAAAGTCATGAATTAAAACCAAATTATTTTATTAGCCGGCTATGTTAGCACAAGCGTGAGAGTGCGGCAGTGCCCGATGCATCAGATATTGCAAGGTTTTGAGTCATAGGGGTAATCACCGGTTGGGGGTGTTAGAATGAGAGCAGGTTTCAATGGTATTCAATAAATCATGGCTAGATTGCTTTATTCCTGCGTGCTAAGCGTATTGACCCCTTTCATTGTGCTGCGCATGTTTATCCGCGCACGCAAGGCACCAGCCTATGGACAACGCTGGTGGCAGCGCTTTGGTTTCTTTAAAGGACCTAAAAGCATCAACGCTAAGCAAGGCGGCATCTGGTTTCATACGGTCAGTGTAGGTGAATTCATCGCGGCGGTGCCTTTGATCGAGCAAACCATGCAAGCTTACCCAGATACCCTCATTACTATTACCACCACCACGCCCACTGGCAGTGAGCAAGTGCAAAGACGCTTTGCTAAACAGCTGGGCAAGCAGGTATTTCATGTTTACCTACCCTATGACTTACCTTGGTTTTTGCAGGGCTTTTTACGCAAGGTGCGCCCACAGGTCCTAATTATTCTAGAAACAGAGCTATGGCCGAATTTGATTCATTGCAGTAAAAAAGTTGGCTGCAAGGTATTGGTGGTGAACGCGCGGTTAAGTGAAAAAAGCGCAAAAGGCTATGCCAAGGTGGCGGGGCTTGCTCGCGACATGCTAAATAAATTAGACGGCTTGGCTGTGCAAAACGAGACCGATGCCAAACGGTTTATTGGGCTGGGCATGCCCGAAGCGGCTATGCAGGTAACCGGCAGTATCAAGTTTGATTTAACGATTTCCCCTGACCTTTTAAACCAAGGCCAAGCGTTGAAACACAGTTGGGGAGTAGCGCGTAAAGTGTTGATTGTGGCTAGCACCCACAAGGGCGAAGATGAAATCGCCCTAGATGGTTTTAATACCTTGCTTAAGCAAGACCCTGAATTACTACTGATTCTGGTGCCACGTCACCCTGAACGCTTTGATGATGTGGCTAACCTCGTTGAGCAGCGAGGCTTGCGTTTGAGTCGTCGCAGCTTGTTGGATGCATCCAATCAAACACAGGTATTGCTGGTGGATGCCATGGGCGAGCTAATGGCATTTTTAGCGGCCAGTGATGTGTGTTTAATGGGCGGCAGCTTTGTGGCAAACGGTGGTCATAACCCGCTGGAGCCTGCGGCATTGGGTGTTCCTGTGCTCATGGGTGAAAGCCAATTTAATTTCGCACTGATTTGTCAGCAGCTTGAGCAAGTAGGGGGGTTGGCCACGGTGAAACCTCACAACTGGGCAGAGCGTGCGGCTGTGTGGTTAGAAGATACCCAATTAAGACAACAAAAAGGTCAAGCTGCCAAGGCGGTTGTGGAGGCCAATCGCGGGGCGAAGCAAAAGGTCTTTGAATGGCTGCAGCGATTGTTTAGCGCGTGTTAATCGGACTGGATAACCCTACTTAAACGAAAAAAGCCCAAACAGCTGTTTGGGCTTTTTTAATGCAGGTGTAAGGCCAGGATTAATAACCCTTGGTGGTGTAGTCGATCTTAAAGTCGATGTGTTCAACCCGAGATACGCCCGTGTCGATGGTGCCATCATCGTTTAGCTCGATCCAGCGATAGCCAGGGCCTTCTTTATCCACATCAAAGTCACTGGATTCAGGGGTAAACTGCACACAGGTTGAAGGCGTTGAAATAAAGCGCACGCCGTCCACCATGTTATCGCTGTCTTGGTGAACATGTCCCCACAGTACAACGCGAACATTGTCATGCTTGGCGACGATATCTAATAAGGCTTGGCTGTTGCGAATTTGTTGAGTGTCGAGCCACTTACAATCCATCGGTTTTGGATGGTGATGCATGGTAATTAACGTGTGGCGAGTGGTATCGGCTTTTAACGCGGATTCGAGAAGATCTAACTGGCTTTGAGCCAGATTGCCAAACACGCTACCGGGTACCTGACTGTCGAGAAGGATTAACTGCCAATTGCCTTTCTTGATGACAGGTAGCATTTCCTTGGATTCACTGACCACCTCTAACATGTTAGGGCGGTAGTCGTGGTTGCCTGGAATCCAGTATTGCTCTTTGCCGTCTTTATCTAAAAGATCTTTTAAGTGCTGGTAGGACTCTATGCTGCCGTCTTGGCTTAAATCCCCTGTGCATAAGTAGAAATCATAGTTATCTTGTTCGCTGTGGATTTTATCCATGACAGCCTGAAGGCTGGATTGGGTGTCCATACCTAATAGCTTGCCTTCATCAGTGGCAAACAAGTGGCAGTCAGTAATTTGTATAAATTTTTGCATGACTATTAAGGTCCGTACCCATCCGTAGGCGTCAAGAACATGAATTCAGCGCACTATAATGTTATTAGCTTAGTCACTTCCAGTGTCGGAGTCACATTTTAAAGGCTTAGGCTGGAAAATTAATTCAATATCCGCCTCGCCATGTCGCAAGCAATGCTCTAACCAGTCCGCTAAAAATTGATTAATCTGATGTTTTTCATCGGGGTGGCGCATTTGCGGATTGGGATAGTGGTATACGCCATTAAAGCGGTGGTGGTGATCAAATACAACCACTTCCGCCATGCGCACATCATGATATAGGCGCACTTCCATATGAGGCGGCTGCAGGAAGTCGTGCAGTTCGCTGACCTGCTCGATGGCAATGGTCAGCGTGTAAGGAAACTGTTCGGTAATCGTAAAGCGAATACTGGTGCGATGGCTGATGCCGCCGGTAATCGTAAACTCACGGCCGGTGCCACTGTCCATCTCTGGCAGCAAGGTCAGCAAGCGCATGTAATTACTTTCACATACCTTGGCAAAATTAGTGAGGTCGGGCACATAGTGCTTGGCCATTTGAGGGTTATCCCAAGGTTATGAATGGGCCTGTTTAAGTAAGCGTAGCTCTAACCACTGTAGCGCAATAATGGTGGCAGCATTGCTGATTATACCAGAGCGAACCGCATTGAAGGCATCGGTGCTTGAGACCTTGGTAATCTTAATGTCTTCAGATTCATCGGCCACACCGTGCACCCCTTCGATCAAGCTGCTATCTACCTCAGCCATAAACACATGTAAAATCTCATCGCAGCCACCTGAGCTGGATAAATAACGGCTCACCGGTATCACGTGGTCAATCTTGGCACCGCTTTCTTCTTCCGCTTCTTTTATGGCAACGGCTTCAGGGGTGAGGTTTTCTTCAATCATGCCGGCGACAATTTCGAACTGCCATGGCGAATCTTTTTCGATGGCACCTATTCGAATTTGTTCGGTCAAAACCACTGTGTCCAGTGTTGGGTCATACAGTAAAACAGCGGCGGCATCCCCTCGCTGAAATAACTCACGGCTTATGATTGGCCCCCACTGACCATTGAACATCTTATGTTGCAATGTGAGCTTACTCATACGAAAAAATCCGTCATAGCAGATCTCTTCTTGAAGGACTTTTATGTCATTTTTGCTGTATGTTGGCTTTAGCATAGTAATAATTTTATATTTAATTCAGTCTTTGTATTGGATTTTGCAACAATATGTTGTATTAGAGGTTTCTAATGTATGGTTCCAAGATGGTCAATAAGTGTTTAGAATCCGTGCAACTTCAGTTCTTCTACAGGAAGCAACCATGAAAAAATTGGCGTTAGCCCTTTTTACCATAGGCGCCACAGTAACATCTCAGGCAGCCGATCTTAAAAATGTATTTGAGCAGGCCTTGGCCAACGACCCACAATTGGCCGCCGAAGTGGCCCTTGCTGATGCCAATGGCCAGAGTGAAGGCTTGGCCCGTCAGGCGATATTGCCAACGGTCACGCTGAGTGCGGATATCGGCAATACATCCGTTGATTCATTTGCATCGGTTCCATCATCTGACACCGATACCACCGCCTATACATTACAAGCCACACAGCCATTATTGGCACCTGAATCCTGGTATTCATATGGTGCAGCCACCGCAGCCTCCGATAGCGCGGAGATTGAGCGTCGTAAAGCGGAGCAAAGTCTTGTTGTACGCATCAGTGAAGCATACTTCAATGTGTTACGTGCGAATGCGGGCTTAGCATCAGCTAAGGCACAAGAGGCCGCCGTAAAGCGTCAGCTTGAGCAAACGCAGCAGCGCTTTAAAGTGGGCTTAATTGCCATCACCGAAGTGCACGAAGCGCAGGCTATTTATGATGGTGCCACGGTTGAACTGATTGCCGCAGAGAGCCAATTAGACATTGCCTACGAATCACTAGCACTGTTAACCGGTGAGCGTTATGACCGTATTAATCCATTAAAAGAAGACATTCCACTAACGGGCCCAATTCCAGCGGATCGTACGCTTTGGGAGCAAAAAGCACTTGGGCAAAACTTGGATGTTTTAATTGCTGAAAAATCTCAGTTATCAGCCGAGCGTAACCATAAATCAAAAATTTCAGGCCACTTACCGACGGTTAATTTAGTCGGTCGTTATTCTTCAAGCGATCAGCTGAGTCAATCGAACCCTGATCAAGAAGACATCACTTCTACGTATGTGGGTATTAATGTGAGCCTGCCGATCTTTGCGGGCGGCGCTACTTGGGCCGGTCAAAAGCAGGCTTACTATCAACGCCAAGCGGCAGAAAAAAGTTATGAAGCGGCTCAACGTGGTGCCACGTTAAATATTCGCTCTTTGTATCGTCAGCTTGAAGCGGATGTGGCACGTATTAAAGCCCGTAAGCAAGCGACCAAGTCAGCTCAAAGCGCCATGGAAGCCACGCAAACCGGTTATGAAGTGGGAACACGTAATATTGTTGAAGTACTACAAGCGCAGCTTTCTGTATTCAGTGCGCAGCGCGACTACGCATTTGCTCGATATGATTACGTGATTGATTTATTGAAATTCCGTCAGGCAGCCGGTGAGTTATCGGTTGCGGACATTGATGAAATTAACGCTTGGTTACAGCGTTAATTTAAACGATTTAACATGCTTAATGTTAACCCGCTTCGGCGGGTTTTTTTATGCCTGCTGGTTAGTCGTCGAAAAGATCGTGGGTAAACCCAGTTTTATTGAGCTTCTCAATGATTTGATTCAACTCATCAATGACAGCGGCTTTATTGGGGTGAACACGAATCGCCACATCGTAGCGGCCCACCACATCGCCAATACGTAAGTGCTTATACGCGGGGTTTGACTTTTGTAGTGAAAAAAAAACCAGCTTACTCATAAATACTTGGTCAATGCGTTCATTCACCAACAGCTGCAATAAATGCGCTTCATCAGCGCCCTCAATTCGCCGAGCCAAATTGTCGTCAAAGGCTTGCTGGAATTGGGGGAACGTGTAACCACGAACGATGCCGATATCCTGACCATGGACATCGGTCCCCTTACTGGCCCGTTTAGAGTCTGTCGCGCGATAGATGGCCACATCCTCTAGTTGATAAAACGTTTGGGTGAATTTGCCCGGTATCGGCTTATGTTGATTCCAGCTAGGTGAGCTGCCTATTTCAATATCCACCTTGCCCTGTTGAAAGTAGCTATCCAATCTCGCGTAAGGGTAAAACGCCCATTCAAGGCGGATATCGCTGCTGGCTTCAATGGCGTGGCCAAATTGCACATACAAACCACTGGCCTGTGTTTCGTTCATAAAGGGAGGGTAATGGTAAGCCCCGACAATTAAGTGTTTATCGTCACCATGACCAAAAATGGGGAGCATCAGTGCACTTATTAACAGGCCAAAGCGAAATAGATAAGCCATAGTGGCGCATCCTGAGGGGTACAATATAAGCATAGACCAGCTTGTTCCAGGTGAGCAAAATCATTGCTTGCTTGCAGATTTGCCTTAGCTGCTTGTATGCTAGCGCGAAACTCTAAATAACAATGATAAGTCGGATGATCCCAGAAACCTTGCGCTGCCTGTACTTACATGGCTTTAAAAGTGGCCCAAGTTCGGTGAAAGCCCAGCAAACCATGGGCTTTTTTGCTCAGTACGACCGAGCGCAAAACCTACATATTCCACAGTTACCCCCTGAGCCTGCAAGGGCCATAGACGAAGCTCAATTTTTATACGAGCAACTGATTGATGAAGTGGGTGTGGATAACTGCTTGGTTATAGGTTCAAGCTTGGGTGGGTACTATGCCAGCTATCTGGTGGAGCGTTTTGGCGGACGAGCCGCATTGATCAACCCAGCTGTGCGCCCGTACGAGTTATTACAGGACTATTTAGGAGAAAATGAAAATCTGTACAATGGCGAAAAATTTATCGTCACACCCAGCTATATAAACGAGCTGAAAGAAATTGACGTGATGCCGCTGCGATACCCTGAGCATCATTTCTTATTAGTAAAAACCCATGACGAAACCCTTGATGCCATGGCCGCGGTAGCAAAATACCAAGCCAGTCCCAGCATCATAGAATACGGCGGTAATCACAGTTATGAGGATTACCCCAAACGTTTACCCAGTATATTAAATTTTGCCACCCAGCCTTATTAGGCGGCACAGATACATAAGAGCATTAAAAAAGAATGAGTAACTATACTGCGCAATCCATCGAGGTACTAAGTGGTCTTGATCCCGTGCGTAAACGCCCGGGGATGTACACTGAAACCACACGTCCTAATCACCTTGCTCAAGAAGTCATCGACAACTCGGTAGATGAAGCCTTAGCAGGACACTGTAACCATATCAAAATAGAACTCTTTGCAGACCAGTCGTTATCCGTTACCGATAACGGTCGTGGTATGCCCACGGACATTCACCCGGAACACGGCGTCAGTGGTGTCGAGCTGATTCTGACAAAACTGCATGCTGGCGGTAAGTTCAGTAACGATAACTACCAGTTCAGTGGTGGTTTGCACGGCGTGGGTGTGTCGGTAGTGAATGCACTATCAACCGCCTTAGAGGTGACCATTCGTCGCAATGGTGAAATTCACCGTATTGCATTTAAAGACGGCTTCAAAGCATTAGAGCTGGAGCAAATAGGCGAAACTAAAAAGAAAAAAGACACAGGCACCACGGTTCGCTTTTTACCAGACCCTAAGTATTTTGACAGCCATAAATTCTCTGTCACCCGTTTAAAACATGTTCTGCGTGCTAAAGCGGTGCTATGCCCGGGCTTACGCATTGAGTTCATTAATCACGGCAATACCGAAGACAATAGCGAATGGTATTACGAAGACGGTTTAGTGGATTACTTAACCGATGCGACCAACGGCTTTGAAGTACTGCCACCTGAACCGTTTGTGGGCTCCATGGCCGGTGAAAAAGAAGCGGTTGATTGGGCCGTGCAATGGCTACCAGAAGGTGGCGAGCAGTTAATGGAAAGTTACGTTAACTTAATTCCCACCGCACAAGGGGGTACGCACGTTAATGGGTTACGCACCGGTTTATTAGAAGCGCTACGTGAATTTTGTGAGTTCCGCAGTTTATTGCCCCGTGGTGTCAAACTCGCACCTGATGACGTATGGGATAAAGTCTCCTATGTATTGAGTGCCAAGATGGCTGACCCACAATTCTCAGGTCAAACCAAAGAGCGTTTATCGAGCCGTGAAGCGGCGGCGTTTGTATCGGGTGTGGTCAAAGACAGCTTCAGTTTGTGGCTAAACGAGCACGCTACTCTAGGTGCCGCCCTTGCTGAAATGGTCATCAGCAACGCCCAGCGCAGAATGCGCAGCGCAAAAAAAGTGGTGCGTAAAAAAGTCACCCAAGGCCCAGCCTTGCCAGGCAAGTTAGCGGATTGCTCCACCAACGACCCTAAGTATTCTGAAATCTTTTTAGTGGAAGGGGATTCCGCTGGCGGCTCGGCAAAACAAGCCCGTAGCCGAGAATTCCAGGCCATCATGCCCCTGCGCGGTAAGATCCTAAATAGCTGGGAAGTGGATTCTGGAGAAGTGCTGGGTAGTCAAGAGATTCATGATATCTCGGTTGCCCTAGGCGTGGACCCGGGTGAAGCGGACATGAGCAATTTACGTTATGGCAAAGTCTGCATTCTTGCGGATGCGGATAGCGATGGTCTTCACATCGCGACGCTTTTGTGTGCGTTATTTGTCAAGCACTTCAGACCCATGGTGGAGCAAGGTCATGTGTATGTGGCCATGCCACCGCTTTACCGTATCGATGTGGGCAAAGAAGTTTACTACGCCCTAGACGAAGCTGAACGCGAAGGTGTGCTGGATCGTATTAAAGCGGAAAAGAAAAAAGGCAAAGTAGGCGTTCAACGATTCAAAGGTCTGGGCGAGATGAACCCAATGCAATTACGTGAAACCACCATGGACCCTGATACTCGCCGTTTAGTGCGTTTATCCCTTGATGCTGAAGATGGCACCGATGAGGTCATGGATATGCTGTTATCGAAAAAACGCGCCGCCGATCGTAAGACGTGGTTGGAGTCAAAAGGCAACATGGTTGAGATTGAAGTGTAATTCACAACACTGTGCGTTCTTTATATGCGCACCGTGGTTCCAAGTGAAACGATTTTCTTGATAAAAGCATTATATAACCTTAGCGAATTAAGCTAGGAGAGATAAAAAGAATGAGTGAAATAATAATTGGCGAAGACGGCATAGAACGTCAAACCCTAAAAGATTATACCGAAAGCGCGTATTTGAATTACTCCATGTACGTGATCATGGACCGTGCCTTGCCACACATTGGTGATGGCTTAAAACCGGTGCAGCGTCGTATTACCTACGCCATGAGCGAGCTGGGTTTAAAAGCCGGTGCCAAATATAAAAAATCCGCCCGTACTGTGGGTGACGTATTAGGTAAGTTTCATCCCCATGGTGACAGTGCCTGTTATGAAGCCATGGTATTAATGGCCCAGCCGTTTTCTTATCGTTATCCGTTGGTGGATGGTCAAGGCAACTGGGGTAGCGCGGATGACCCTAAGTCGTTCGCCGCCATGCGTTACACCGAAAGTAAATTAACCAAATACGCCGACGTATTATTAGGCGAGCTTGGTCAAGGCACCGTTGATTGGCAGCCAAACTTCGATGGCAGTTTACAAGAGCCAGTGACGCTTCCTTCGCGCTTACCGAATATTTTATTGAATGGTACAACCGGTATTGCAGTGGGTATGGCCACTGATGTGCCGCCCCATAACTTACGTGAAGTAGCCAATGCCTGTATCCACATGTTGGATAACCCAAAAGCCACCACGCAAGATTTAACTCAGTTTGTACAAGGGCCTGACTTCCCAACCGATGCGGAAATCATTACACCAAAAGCCGACGTGCAACGCATGTACGAAACCGGCAAAGGCAGCGTGAAAATGCGTGCGGTGTATGAAATGGAAGACGGTGATGTGGTGATTACGGCGTTGCCGCACCAGTGTTCAGGTAACAAAGTACTTGAGCAAATCGCCGATCAAATGAACAAGAAAAAGCTGCCTATGGTGGCGGATTTACGTGACGAGTCCGATCACGAAAATCCAACCCGTTTGGTCATTGTGCCTAAATCCAATCGTGTCGACATTAAGCAATTAATGAATCACTTATTTGCCACCACGGATTTAGAAAAAAGCTACCGTATCAATATGAATATGATTGGTATTGATGGCTTACCGAAAGTAAAAAGCCTAGGCACGATTATCAGTGAATGGTTAGTGTACCGAACCAACACGGTCCGTCGTCGTTTAGAGCATCGTTTAGAAAAAGTACTAGCGCGCTTACATATCTTAGATGGTTTGTTAGTGGCGTTTTTAAATATCGATGAAGTGATCGAAATCATTCGTACCGAAGATAACCCAAAACAAGAGTTTATTAAGCGTTTTGGTTTATCCGAAATTCAAGCCGAAGCCATTCTTGAATTGAAATTACGTCACTTAGCCAAACTTGAAGAAATGCGTATTCGCGGCGAACAAGACGAATTGCAAAAAGAGCGCGAAAGCCTAGAAAAAACCTTAGGCAGTGAGCGTCGCATGAAAACCTTGGTGAAAAAAGAAATCACCCAGGACGCAGAAACATATGGCGACGAGCGTCGCAGCCCAATGGTGACGCGCCAAGAAGCACAAGCCCTTTCAGAAACTGACTTAATGGGTGCTGACCCAGTAACGGTTGTACTATCAGAGAAAGGCTGGATTCGCGCGGCCAAAGGCCACGATATCGATGGCGCCACGCTGGCGTATAAGTCAGGGGATAAGTTTTTAAGTCAGGCCAACGCCAAGACCAACCAGCAAGCGGTGTTCATTGATAGCACTGGGCGCAGTTACAGTATTAATATTCATGGCCTACCCGGTGCCCGTGGTTACGGCGAGCCGGTAACCGGTTCGATCACCTTACCTGCCGGTGCTACCTTGAGCGCCATGTTGGTCGGTCAGAATAAAGACCAGTATCTAATGGCCAGTGAAGCCGGGTATGGCTTCATTACCACCTATGATGAAATGCTGTCGAAAAACAAAGCCGGTAAGGCCTTGTTAAATAAACCGGACAACAAGCAACTGCATCAACCAATTAAGGTACAAGACCTTGATAAAGATTGGGTGGTAGCGGTGAGCAACGAAGGTCGTTTATTAACCTTCCCAGTGGCCGATTTACCTGTGATGTCGAAAGGTAAGGGTAATAAAATTATTAACCTTGGTACGGGTGGCACGGAAGACTTAATTGGTTTATCACTGATGAAAGAAGGTGACATGCTGATTGTGAACGCGGGTAAACGTCATGTGAAAATGAAGTTTGCCGATCTTGAACACTATCAAGGTGAACGTGGACGTCGTGGTAATAAACTGCCGCGCGGCTTCCAAAACGTCACCAGCATTGAAGTGATGCGTAAAGACGACGAATAGTCGTTCGATTTGAATGCTGTGCTTTCTCTATAAACCCAAGTTGGCAACAACTTGGGTTTTATTGTTATAGCTCACTGGAGAACCCAAAATGCAAGATGCAAATTTCACTTATCTTCTTCGTGTGCGCTATAGCGAGTGTGACGGGCAAAAAGTGGTGTTCAATGGTCGA
This sequence comes from Bermanella sp., assembly GCA_051277445.1. Lineage (GTDB taxonomy): Bacteria > Pseudomonadota > Gammaproteobacteria > Pseudomonadales > Oceanobacteraceae > Bermanella. The sequence continues at coordinate 87,152 of JBNMQC010000003.1, forward strand.
TACTCTGATTATGTCGACATTGCGGTTGGGGAGTACATGCGCGTCATCTGGGGGGATTATAACGACTTGCTACAAGACGGCTTTGATAATCAAGTGGTGAGCTATGCTATTAATTGGCAAGGCCCAGCCTGTTTTGATGATGTGCTGGCTTGTGAGGTGAGCACAAAACACATCGGAAGTTCGTCTTTTTCATTTGAAGTGAATTTTAAGCATTACAAAAGCTTAAAACCTATCGCAAACGCTGAAATTGTATACGTGATGGTCCATGCTGTTACACATGAAAAAATGATGATTCCAGCTAAGATGAAAGCTTCATTAGAAAAAGGCGCGGCTGGGTATGTTGTGAATCATGCAGGTGTTGAGTTATGAGCGAAAAATCAGCTGTAGATCCTCTGTTGTGTCCGCTATGTGAACAGCAAAACCATTGCGGCAATTTAGGTGCTGGGGAAAGTGAAAAAACGTGCTGGTGTAATAATCCTGATATTCAGTTCCCAAAGGCATTGCTTGATCAGGTGTCAGTCGATAAAAAAGGTAAGGCGTGTGTTTGCCAGCAATGTGCACGGGCGTTTTCACAAACAGATGATGTCAGTATATACATCCCCGAATAATTCTAAGTGGGTCGGGCATTGCCCGACACAAAACGATGATGTTAGGCAATGCCTACCCTACTTAATATAAATACTTATACCGACGTATGACCACCATCCACGGGTAGAGCGATACCTGTGGTAAATCCAGAATTAGGCGAACATAAATACATAACGGCTTCGGCTATTTCTTCTACTTTACCGATGCGTCCTACTGGGTGCATACCTGCCACATATTCGGCTTTACGCGGATCGCTTTCAGCGGCACGGCGGAACATTTCAGTATCAATCACAGCAGGGCATACAGCGTTCACACGAATGCCTTTTTTACCGTACTCGACCGCTGCAGATTTAGTTAAACCAATCACGGCATGCTTACTTGCGCTGTAGATGGCCATTTTAGGGGCGGCACCTAAACCGGCAACCGATGCTGTGTTAACAATAGAGCCCCCTCCATTTTTTAACATAGCTGGAATCTGGTACTTCATGCAGCGCCATACGCCTTTTACGTTTACGTCCATGATTTTATCAAACACTGGTTCTTCGCCATCGGCCAGTTTACTTTGTTCGATTTCAATACCGGCGTTATTAAACGCAATATCAAGTTTGCCATAGGCTTCTATGGTGGCGTCCACTAAGGACATAACCTGTTGATCATTGGTGACATCGCAAGGTACAAACATGGCGGTACCGCCTGCTTGTGTAATTTCATTCACAACCGCTTCACCATCTTGTTGATTGATGTCGGCAACCACGACTTTTGCGCCACCTTGTGCAAATGCTATGGCAGTGGCTTTACCAATGCCTGCGCTGGCGCCGGTAACAATGGCCACTTTTTCTTTGAAATCTTGCATGCTCATTCCTCTGTAAATGCGGGTGTTAATGACATCAGATTATCCTTAAGCGACTTCTAGGTGAAATGGATTCTGTGCATATTGCTTTATGAATGAGACTTATACTGTGCAGATGAGCAACAGTGCGTCCTAGTCTATGACATGGTATTCATGAAGCATAAGCGGATAATGGCCGAATATTTTTATGGGATGCTTAAGATGTATTACCTGTTTCCATTACTGGCCGTTCTAATATGGGCTGGTAATACCATTATTAACAAATTAACGGTGGGTGTGATTCATCCTGCGGAAATTGGTTTCTATCGCTGGGTGTTTGCGGCGATGATCTTAACGCCGTTTTTGCTTGGCCCAACCATTAAAGCTTGGCCTTCTATCCGGCCTTATTTGGGTAAAGTGTTTGTGCTTGGCTCGTTAGGGATGGCGGTATTTCAAAGTTTGGCCTATTTCGCGGCGGATAAGACCTCGGCCGTCAACATGGGGATTGTGTTGTCGCTGATGCCAATTATGGCGTTGGTATTATCTATGGTGGCTTTGGGGCAAAAATTAACATATGGCGCACTGTTTGGATCGGTGCTGTCTTTTATGGGGGTACTCTGGGTTGTGACGCAGGGGGATGTATGGGCAATCACGCATCAAGGTATTAACTTTGGGGATGCGTTAATGTTGATGGCTACATTTGCGTATGCGGTTTACAGTGCATTATTAAAGCGCTGGCAGATTCCATTTAGCGCCATGCAGTTATTGTATTTACAGGTGTTGGTTGCGATTGTTGTGCAGTTTCCGTTATTTCTTGTGAGTCCGAGTTATGGGTTAAATAGCGATAACTTACCCTTGGTTCTCTATGCTTGTTTGTTTGCGTCAATTGCCGCGCCACTCGCTTGGATGAGCGGTGTTAAGTATTTAGGCCCTAGTCGAAACTCGATCTTCTTTAACTTGATGCCAATCCTAACCGCCATTATTGCAATGCTGGCGTTGGGTGAGCATTTACATGTTTATCATTATGTGGGTGGTGGTATTACGTTAATCGGCGTGGTGTTATCTGAGCGCTGGAAAAAAGGATGGAGCCGTAATACCAGTAGCCAGCCTTCCTAGTGAAAGCTGGCGGAGATGTCTAATAAGTGGTTTTTATATTGTGTGCTTGAATAAAATGATCCGAGCTGAACGCGCCAATTAATGCTCCGCTGGAAAAGGTCATCATGATGATAAATACACCCGCTAATAGATAAGCATTTTGAATGTTAGATGCAAAGAAAAAGTGGGTCATTGCTGCTAATAAAAACATCACGATCGCGATTTTACCTGTCATGAAAAAAAGCGGTATTTCAAATGCCCAAACTTCTTTGTGACTTTTAAATGACGCCAAACCAAAATACACATAAGCGGCAATGCACCCAAGTGTAATGACAATAAGCGGCAAGCCAAACGATACAAAAGGGTGAGCGTTTATTAACTGGTAACCCATACGCGCGGTATATAAGCAAGCCGCAAACCAAAAGATCATCATTGGTAAAATAATTAAGCCCATAGGTGTAATCCTTTACATCAGTAAAAGCGCTAATATACCACTGTGATATTCATCCGTCATCGCGTGAATATGGACTTGGAGTTGGCCTTATACTGATGCTTAGTTTGCTGATTCAACTGCTTGCTTTAATCGTTCTAAAGCATCTTTTGATTTCGCTTGAGTAAGTCTTTCAAAATACAAAGCATTAAATGCAGTTAGAAAAAAGTTCGGCATGGTATAGATGAGAGTTCGCTCAAACTGCGATATTCCCGCTTTCTCCTTCACTCGATAAGAGAGTTCTATCTCTACCCCATTATTTTGATTAATGGCTTGTGCTCGCCATAAAGAACCTGGCTCGCTTTCTAGTACTCGCCAAACCAAATGGTTCATTCCAATGGGTGTATTAATATCCTCCTCAAAACCCTCACCAGAGACTAACGGCCTATTGGAAGGTGCGTAGACTCGATTAGACTGAGGATGCCATGAAGGCCATCGCGCCACTGTACTGGCATAATTGAGGGTTTCAATAGCTGGGCGCTTAATGTGGATGGTGTTAACGATCTCAGTGGTGACTGTGCTCAACCAGAGACTGGATGCGAACCATACCATGATGGGTAAACGTATCATTTCCATCGGGATCGTACGCTTTTTATTTTCCAATAAATCATTGGCTATGACTAAGCCGCTGAGTATCAAAAAAGTCCCTAGAGCTAATTGATGCCAGTGAAGTGTGGGCGCTAAAAATACAAACATAGCGCTGACAATAAAGGTCAGCAGCATTGAAAATCCCACATACCAATTGACAGGGGTTGTGGTTTTTGGGTCGTACTTTTCTCGTTTATCACAGCCGCTTTTTTGTAGCATGCCTGTATTCACATCCCTGCTTTGGCAATCATCTGGACGCCAACCGGTTGGTTGAAACCATAGTTTAATTTTATTTCGCCATAACTGAGTGTGCGCGGTGTCTTTTGCTAAAAGTGCCCAGTGCTGAAGATTTGCTTTAATCGGGTTGAGAGTGGTTAAGGGCGCTGTGGTGCCGTAGTGACAGACCTCGCTGGATAGCTCGGGTTGCCACGTACCAAAAATACGATCCCAAATGACCAGCGTGCCACCATAATTGCGATCAATATACATTGGGTTTTTTGCATGGTGCACGCGATGACTGGAAGGGGTTGATAAAAAACCTTCAACCAAAGGTACTTTATCAACCGCCTGGGTATGGAGCCAAAATTGATAAAGCTTAAGAATAATAAATTGAATCAAGAACACTTCAGGCGGACACCCAAACAGCGCAAGCGGTAAATAAAAGACCCATGAAAATGCATACTGAAAAGCGCTTTGTCTTAAGGCTGTAGTTAAATTGTATTCTTCGCTTTGGTGATGCCCCACATGGGCTCCCCATAAAAAGTTGATTTCATGAGCCAGTCGGTGAAACCAGTAATAGCAGAAGTCCACACCAAAGAAAAAGATGATCCAAGTTAGCGGATCACTACTTGAGAAATCAAAAAGGCGATGCTGATCCCAAAGGTATATAAAAATAGCAAAGGTATAAGCTTTTAATAGGGCGTCAGAAATCAATAAGCATAACCCCATGGATAAACTGGTCACGCTGTCATTGTAGCGATGTAGATTTCGACCGGTAAAGCGAAGAAAAACGTACTCCACGAGCATAAAGACTAAAAATAAAGGGATCGCCAGACCATTGATGTTGTATTCACTCATGTTTTAGCCTTTATGTGTGATTTAACACAATCTTATTATTATTCCTCTAGTATTACGCGTATGACATGTAAACACATTGTTATTTAGCGACAGGCTTTGACTTGTGGTGACAGATTTAACTATCAGCTTTGGTTTAAAACAGATAGAACCTGTTCTAAGCGTGACAGCGCAGATCGATCCTCAAGGATCGCTTGCTGTATTTGTGAATCTAATTGAATAATTGAAAACACTTCAAAGCTGAAATCCTTGGCGGGTTTGTCCGCCCATTCAGGTGATTCTAAGCGTTCAGCCACACTGGGCTCACCTCCACTAAAGGCAATTAAACGATGAATGATTTTATCTTTAATGATTTCAGCTTGCTGTATTTCGTCTTCGTTTAAGACGGTATCAAGATACGGGCGACACAGAGCTACTTTAAAGGGAAGCGTTTGGCTTTCTTCAACCAGCTCCAAGCGGCGGTCAATATATACATTCACCAGTAGGCGGCCATCTTCTGTTTTACTGAGCAGCTCACATAATCCCGCGCTAAAAATAGGATAAGGCTTGTAAGTGTCTTGATTGCGAGTGAGTGCTTCTGCTTTGTTTTGTGCAGGTGAAGTCTCATGAATAACTTTTTTTGTATGACAAATGGCCAGCGGCATGCGTTCTTCAATGCATTGGCTGACCATTGCACGATATCTAGGTTCAAATACATGCAGAGGAAACACCATGCCCGGAAAGACCACGCAGTTGGGAATGGGGAAAAGTGCAATTTTGTCTAAGTTTTTAGTGTCCATATAGGGTTTACGTATCATCACCTAATTTAGATGCATAACAAGCCAAATCCACCAAGCGGTTGGCATACCCCCATTCATTATCGTACCAGGCCACAATTTTTATAAAGTGATCGTTAAGCGCAATACAGGCATTAGCATCAAATATGGCACTGTGCGCATCATGGATAAAATCACTGCTGACCACTAAGTCTTCCGTATAGGCCAATATGCCTTTGAGCTCAGCTTGGCTGGCTCTTAGTATTTCTTGTTTGATCTCATCAATGTTGGCAGGTTTCTCTAAACGTACGGTTAAATCCACAACCGATACATCGGTGGTGGGAACGCGAAAAGCCATACCCGTGAGCTTTCCATCCAGTTCAGGAATGACTTTGCCAACCGCTTTAGCCGCGCCAGTGGCGCTTGGAATAATGTTATTACCCATGGAGCGAGCGCCACGCCAATCACTTTCGATGGAGCTATCAACGGTGCGCTGTGAAGCGGTGACGGCATGCACCGTGGTCATTAGACCTTCTACGATCCCCCACTGATCATTCAATACCTTGGCAACAGGTGCTAGGCAGTTTGTGGTGCAACTGGCATTGGAGATAACGGTTTGTTCTGCTTTGTAAGATTCATGATTAACGCCCATGACATACATGGGGGCATCACTGGATGGAGCGCTGATAATGGTTTTTTTCGCCCCGGCTTGAATGTGACCACTGGCCAGTTGAAGTGTGGTGAACTTCCCTGTGCATTCCAGTACCACATCGCATTGGTGCTCTCCCCAATGACATGAAGGAGGATTCATCTCATGACTGATGTTGATGGTTTGATCATTAATCAGTAAAAAATTATCTTTGGCATGAATTTCTTGTCTTAATTGACCGTGGGTTGAGTCATAGCGAAGCAAATATGCCATGTATTCACTACTCATTGAGTCATTAATAGCAACCACGTTAATATCATCTCTTTCTAAGCACGCACGAAGCGCTAAACGACCGATGCGGCCAAAACCATTAATGCCGATTCTTATTGTCATAATGTGACTCCGTTGGATGAATGTTATGAGTGTAGCAATGAATCAAGATTACAAACTTTATGCGTTTTATGGTGAATAGATACTAAAAAATATTTAAATTTTATTGCGACTTTATCATTAGAAAAGGAAGTCAATGAAAGTTATCTATGCATAAAAAAGGCCAATAAAAAAACTAAATGCTTTTTGGCTTATTATGTGTAAAGCCTTAAAAATAAGGGTTAAAACGGCTTGAGTTGTCTAAAAATAAACGCAAATACGCTTTATATATCCTTCTTCTTTTAAATTGCATTGCTATACTCAAGTGACATAAATATAAAAATAATGAAAGTCATGCTGAGGAGGTCCCATGAGACGAGTGGGAATTTCTGCTGTATCCGCTTTACTCTTACTATCCAATGCTCATTCTGCGTTTGCTGAATGGGGATTGAATATGACAGAGGGTGTTACCCAATTAAGTCAAAATGTCCACGGTTTACACATGACGATATTTTATATCTGTGTGGCGATTGCTGTGGTCGTTTTTGGTGTCATGCTTTACAGCATTATTTATCATCGTAAAAGCCGTGGCGCGAAAGCAGCAAACTTTCATGAAAGCACCACGGTGGAAATTCTTTGGACGCTTATCCCATTAATCATCTTAGTAGTGATGGCCATTCCCGCTACGCAAACGCTTATTGATATGTATGACGCAGAAGATGCTGAAATTGATATCCAAGTAACCGGTTATCAGTGGAAGTGGCGTTACACCTATCTTAATGAAGATGTGGATTTCTTCTCCATTCTTACAACACCCCAAGAACAAATAGATAATAAAGAAGCAAAAGGTGAAAACTATTTGCTCGAAGTAGATAACCCATTAGTCGTTCCGGTGGATACAAAAATTCGATTCTTGCTAACCGCAAAAGACGTGATCCACTCTTGGTGGGTGCCAGATCTAGCTGTGAAAAAAGATACTATTCCGGGCTTTATCAACGAGTCTTGGACCATTATCGATAAGCCTGGCATATACCGCGGCCAGTGTACTGAATTATGTGGCAAGGGCCATGGCTTCATGCCGATTGTGGTTAAAGCCGTTTCAAAAGAAGAGTACGCAACTTGGATTACGGAGCAAGCCATTGCACAAGCGGCCGCACGCGAAGTGAAAGAGATGAGCTTTGAAGAACTTATGGCGCAAGGTGAAAATGTTTATAAGAGTAACTGCGCTGCCTGTCACCAAGCAAATGGTAGTGGTATGCCGCCGGTGTTCCCTGCATTAGCGGGCAGTAAAATCGCACTTGGGGAAATTGCTGATCATATCGATATTGTACTCAATGGTAAAAAAGGCACCGCCATGGGCGCCTACGCAGAACAGTTAAGCGTGAGTGATATTGCAGCGGTTGTTACTTATGAGCGTAATGCTTGGGGTAATGATAAGGGCGATATGGCAACACCTAAGCAAGTTAAGCAACAAAAAGAATCTGGTAAATAGGAGGCCATTATGTCGCACGCGATAGAATCAGCAGACCATCATCATGGCCCAGATAAAGGTTTTTTACGCTGGGTTTATACAACAAACCATAAAGATATTGGCACCATGTACCTGTTACTGGCGCTGGGTTCTTTATTGATTGGTGGCACCATGGCATTTGTGATTCGAGCTGAATTATTTCAGCCGGGTTTGCAATTGGTGGACCCCAACTTCTTTAATCAAATGACCACTATGCACGGTTTAATTATGGTGTTTGGTGCCATTATGCCTGCGTTTGTTGGCCTAGCTAACTGGCTTGTGCCGATGATGATTGGTGCTCCAGACATGGCGCTACCGCGCATTAATAACTGGTCGTTTTGGTTGTTGCCATTTGCGTTTGGTATGTTGCTTTGTACTTTATTTATGGACGGTGGTGCACCTAACTTCGGTTGGACCTTCTATGCACCGCTATCAACCAGTTATGCGCCTCCCAGTGTTACGTTCTTTATATTCAGTGTTCACATCATGGGCATCAGTTCCATTATGGGCGCAGTGAACGTCATCGTTACCATCTTTAATATGCGTGCCCCAGGTATGACCTTTATGAAGATGCCATTATTCGTTTGGACATGGTTGATTACGGCATTTTTATTAATTGCCGTCATGCCTGTGTTAGCGGGTGTGGTGACGATGATGTTGATGGATATCCATTTTGGTACGTCATTCTTTGATGCGGCCGGTGGTGGTGACCCTGTTTTGTTTCAGCATGTATTTTGGTTCTTTGGACACCCAGAAGTGTACATCATGATCTTGCCCGCGTTCGGCATTGTCTCGCACATTATCTCCACTTTTAGTCGTAAGCCTTTATTTGGTTACACCTCTATGGTGTGGGCGACGGCCTCGATTGCGGTATTAAGTTTTATTGTGTGGGCGCACCATATGTTTACTGTGGGTTTGCCGTTAGTGGGTGAGTTATTCTTTATGTACAGCACCATGCTCATCGCTGTGCCAACCGGGGTGAAAGTATTTAACTGGGTAACGACTATGTTTCGTGGCTCCATGACGTTTGAAACCCCCATGTTATTTGCCATCGCATTTGTGGTGCTGTTTACCATTGGTGGCTTAAGTGGATTGATGCTGGCTATTGCCCCTGCGGATTTTCAATATCACGATACGTATTTTGTAGTGGCACACTTTCATTATGTGTTAGTACCTGGTGCGCTGTTTAGTATTCTGGCAGGAGTGTACTACTGGCTGCCTAAGTGGTGTGGACGTATGTACAGCGAAACGCTAGGCAAATGGCACTTCTGGTTAAGTTTTATTGGTGTCAATATCACCTTCTTCCCAATGCACTTTATTGGTTTAGCCGGCATGCCTCGTCGTATTCCCGATTACGCATTACAGTTTGCAGACTTTAATGCCATTGTTTCAGTTGGTGCATTCATATTTGGTTTGAGTCAGTTGATATTTGTATACAACCTGTGGCGTACCACCATAGGTGGAAAGGGTGAAAAAGCCACCGATAAGGTATGGGACGAGCCAACGGGTTTAGAATGGGAAATCCCGAGTCCTGCGCCTTATCATACCTTCCAAGAACCACCCGTGGTGAAGTGATAGGAGTGAAATCATGAAAAAAATGTCGCCATGGAAATTATCATTAGTACCGATCTTCATGTTTGGTTTTGGTTTTGCCATGGTGCCCCTGTATGACATTTTTTGTGAAGTGACAGGCTTAAACGGGAAAAACTATGAAGTTTTTTCAGGTGATATTAATTCATTAATTAATGAAGATGGTATTCAGACCGCTAACCTGCAAATGCTGGCCGATGCCGATAGTCGAGATTTATGGCAGTTCCAACCAGAAAATAAACATTTGGAATTACAGGCAGGGCGGCTGATAACCACCTATTATGAATTAACCAACCCTTATGATTATCCAGTGACTATTCAGGCGGTGCCCAGTGTGGCGCCAGGAGAATGGGCAGAGTATTTGGTTAAGATAGAGTGTTTCTGTTTTACCCAACAAGTGGTGCCAGCGAAGTCAACCATGAAGTTACCTCTACAGGTAACTTTAAGTGCTAAAGCGCCAAAAGAAGTGAATCACTTATCACTCTCGTATCGACTTTATCAAAGTGAAACCCTGGGAGGTACATTTTGAACACACCTAAGTATTATGTTCCGGCACGTAGTCATTGGCCTATTTTTGGCGCAGTGGCGGTTTTTTTAACGCTATTTTCAATGGCCTCTATCATTCACGAAAGTAGCCAAGGGCATGTGGGTACAGGCTCTGTGGTGTTGGCTGTCATTTCTGGCTTTCTAATGCTGTATATGTTGTTTGGCTGGTTTGGTGAGGTCGTCAATGAAGGCTTGCGAGGTTTGAATAGCGATCAACTGAAACGGTCTTTTCGATTCAGCATGGGCTGGTTTATTTTTTCTGAAGTGATGTTTTTTGCCGCGTTCTTTGGCGCCCTTTTCTATGCCCGTATGTTTGCCGTGCCATGGTTGGGCGGTGAAGGTGCAAAAGGTGAGGCCAATATGTTGTGGGACGGCTTTGTAGCTCACTGGCCATTATTAACCACACCGGATATGAATACGTTTCCTGGTGCCATGGGTGTCATTGACGCTTGGAAATTGCCTTTTTTAAATACCGTCCTTTTAATTATCTCCAGTGTCACTCTGACCCTCGCACATCATTGCTTACGCGCTGAAAATAAGGCGGGTACGTTAAGATGGATTAGCGTTACTCTCGCATTAGGTGTGGCGTTTATGTGTGTTCAGATTTATGAATATGGTCACGCCATGAATGATTTGAATTTAACGCTTAATAGCGGTATTTACGGCTCCACATTTTTTATGCTGACTGGTTTTCACGGTGCCCATGTGACATTGGGTGCGATCATGATCTTTGTAATGTACTGGCGTGTTAAGAATGACCATTTCACACCGGATGATCACTTTGGTTTTGAAGCAGCTGCTTGGTATTGGCACTTCGTTGACGTGGTGTGGTTGTTGTTGTTTACATTTGTTTATGTGTTTTAGGAAAAGCGAAGGTTCACCCTTCGCTTCTAAATCTTTTATGAATCATGAGTAGTGCTCCATAAAAAAGAATAAGCCAATAAGAATAATAGTAAAGGCGGCAAAAATTACTCGGTACTTTAAGCTTTTAAATGTTTTCTCGGAGCTTTTTGGTGCCGTCATTAGATGAAAAAATCCATAAAATAGTGCACCAATACTTAATAATAAAAATAACAGGATGAGAGCCTTAAGCATGACGAATCCTTCTATTGTGAATGTGAATCGGAACTGGCACTTTGTAATAAAGCCACTTTATAGCTTTATTATGCTGTTGGGTATTGCTATTTGTATGAGTGCAAGCTTTTGGCAGTATCAAAAATCCGTATTCTATCAAGCTCCTGTTGCACAAACTCTCCATATGCAAGGTCTGTTTCTTAACGAACACAACCACTACCTTGATAATCAAACCCTAGACGGAAAAGTCGGTTACGCAGTGATAACGCCATTTCTCTATGATGGACAGTATTACTTAGTTAATCGTGGCTTCATCGCCTACGCTGAGCGAGATACACTGCCCAAGGTAAACGAGGTGAAAGGTGTTGTACAAATCGATGGCGTACTGAAACAACACCATAAGCCATTATTGTTAAATAACCGCTTGCAAGACCCTGTGCGCAATAGAATCCAATTTATTGATGAAAAGTATTTCTCGCAGTTACTTAATGCGAATGTATCATCTGAAATATTCATTCAGCAGTCAGGTGATGGCTTGCTATCGCCTCAACCACAAAAATCATCCTATTTGAATCATCATCGACATCAAGCTTATGCTGTGCAGTGGCTTCTGCTAGGTATTTGTGGAATTTTTATTTTATTTATTGCTAGCTTAAAGCGAGGGAATGCACATGCGTAAATTGCCCTTAATTCTAATGTTACTTGTTTTGGTAACACCCTTTGCTGTGTCGGTTGTGCTTTTGGATAGCAAGCAAAATATTGCTGATAAAGCCCGGGGTGAATGGTTA
>JBNMQC010000004.1:0-62649 GCA_051277445.1 Bermanella sp.
CTGAAGCCTTAGCCCAAGTGATCAACTCGCCACTATGCGAACACCCTACCGCCATCGCGCAAATTGAAGCCTGGTGTCAAAAACTCAATTACCCCATGAACGATGCCAATAAAAAACAAGGCATCTTACCCAAAGGCGTAGGCATTTTAGAAAACACCAATGGCAGCGCCCCGGGTTTTTACTGCGAATACAACAACTGCTTAATGTTTTTCACTCCAGGGGTGCCTAGCGAATTAAACGCCATGATGACCCATAGCATTTTGCCCATGCTACAAGAACGCTTTAACAGTATTGAGCCCCACACCACCAAACGCTTACAAGTATTTGGCATTGGTGAATCATCACTGCAATTAAAATTGCGCAAACACATTCCAGATTGGCCAAGTGATATTGATATGGGATTTCGTGCCGCTTATCCACAAGTAGAAGTCAAACTCACCGCCCACTCAAAACAAGCGGAAGAAAAAATAGACGGGTTAACCCAACAGATCAAACAGGTTTTAAGCGGGCACGTAATTGGTGAAGGGGACATTCAATTACCTGAAAGCTTGGTAAAGCTTCTGATCGAAAAACAGCAAACCATCACCACGGTAGAATCTTGCACGGGCGGTTTGATTGCATCCAAGATCACATCCGTAGCGGGCTCATCCGCCGTATTTGGTGCAGGCTTTGTTACGTATTCCAATGAAATGAAAACCGCCATGGTGGGTGTTAACGAAACCACGTTAAATCAATACGGCGCGGTATCAGAAGAAGTGGTGATTGAAATGGCACAAGGTGCACTGAATAAAAGTGGCAGCAATTGGGCCGTAGCCGTCAGTGGCATTGCAGGCCCTGGTGGCGGCACAGACGACAAACCCGTTGGCACGGTTTGGCTGGCTTGGGGCAATCACTTAGAGATTAAAACCGTGAAGTTATTCTTTCCGTTTTCGCGCGAGCGCTTTCAAGACTATGTGGCCAGTGCAGGCTTGGATTTGATTCGTCGGGAGTTATTGGGGATAGCGGAAAAGCCGAATTATTTCCCTAAAGCTTGATTAATATGCAATGAGCGTAGGACAGGGAAGCTAGATATTTGTAACACGAATATCGTAATCTATAATTTTTAAAAAAAGGCGCAGTACCTTTCGATACTGCGCCTTTTTTATTATTAAACTGTAGGGAAAATATCTTACGACACCCACCCCACATCTAACACACTTACTTAAACGTCTTCTCAGCAATAAATGCATGCACCGCGTCTAAATCCGCTGGCAATACATCCACACGCTCTTCACGATCCATTAGGTCCGTTAAGTGGTGTGGCAGTGCTGGCATATCAAAACCGGCACGTTTAACCGCATCTTCAAATTTCACAGGGTGGGCGGTGCCCAGTGTGATCATTGGGATGTTGTTATTACGGCGCGTTTCGCGCGCGGCTTTTACACCAATGGCAGTGTGTGGGTCTAACAGATAACCGGTTTCTTCGAACACGTCCTGCATAATTTTAACAGTATCGTCTTCGCCTACGGCGTAGCTATCAAATAAGGCACGGGCTTTGGCTAGCTTTTCTTCGTCCAGTGAGACCACGTCTTTTTTCGCATTCATGCGGCCCATTAGCTCAGCTAATGCTTTACCATCACGGTCGTAAAGATCAAACAATAAACGCTCAAAGTTAGACGATACCGCAATGTCCATTGATGGTGTAATGGTGTGTTTAAGCGGGTGTACTTCGTATTGGTTTTTGCTCATCAAACGGTGTAGTACATCGTTGCTGTTGGTGGCAATGACTAATTGATCAATGGGCAGACCCATTTTTTTCGCCATGTAACCGGCAAAAATATCACCAAAGTTACCCGTTGGTACTGAGTACGCCATTGGACGCAGCGGACCACCCAGGTTTAACGATGAATAGAAGTAGTAAACGATCTGAGACATGATACGTGCCCAGTTAATGCTGTTTACGGCTACCAGTTTACGCTCGCCTTTTAAGAAGCCTTGGTTACCAAAGCTGGCTTTAACCATGTCTTGTGCTTGGTCGAAGTTACCTTCGATGGCGATGTTGTAAATGTTATCGCCTTTTACCGTTGTCATTTGACGACGCTGTACTTCAGATACTTTACCGTGCGGATGCAGAATAAAGATGTCTACATTCTTACACGCTTTGGTGCCTTCGATGGCAGCCGAACCGGTATCACCAGATGTAGCACCCATGATCACCACTTTCTCGTGACGGCGCTCAAGTACGTAATCTAATAAACGACCTAGGGTTTGCAAGGCAAAATCTTTAAACGCTAAGGTTGGGCCGTGGAAAAGCTCCAACACGTATTCGTTGTGGTCGATTTGTTGCAAAGGCGCAACCGCTTTGTGGCCAAAGCCACCGTACACTTCGTTGAGAATTGTTTGAAGCGCTTCGCTATCCACACTGCCTTCTACAAATGGGTAAATCACTTTGTGCGCCAGTTCTGCGTACGGAAGATCACGCCAAGATTCAATTTCAGCTAGTGTGTATTGTGGTACTTCTTTAGGTACGTACAAACCGCCATCTTCTGCTAGACCGGTAAGCAGTACTTCTTCAAATGTTAACTCCGGTGCGTTACCGCGAGTTGAAATATATTTCATCATATTCATATACCCTGACAGTCAGGTTTAATGTTTAATTTCTGTGATTAATTTAATTCTTCAACACGAATGCGAGTCACAGCACCGTTAATTTCAGCAAGGGCTTCGATTTCCGCAATGGCTTCGTTCATGATCTTTTCTTGCACCTTATGGATTAACATAATAATCGGCACAAGAATTTCACCATCTTTAGGCTCTTTCTGAATCAAGGCTTCGATACTGATGCCTTTGTTACTCAAAATGGTGGCAACATTGGCCAGCACACCGGCTTTATCCAAAGCTTCCATGCGTAAGTAGTAACCGGTTTCGATTTCGTCAATCGGTAATACTTTTACGTCATCTAGGCTATCGAAAGAAAGCGCTTCAACCTGAATGCCACGGGCGATATCGATGACATCCGCCACAACCGCTGATGCAGTTGGACCAGCACCGGCACCAGGGCCACAAAATAGTGTGTCTTTAACCGCGCTGCCTTTTACCGCTACCGCGTTCATGACACCATCGACTTTGGCGATCATATTAGTTTCAGGAATCAGTGTTGGGTGCACACGTAAATCAATGCCTTTATCGCTGCGTGCACTCACACCTAGGTGCTTAATGCGGTAACCCAATTCTTCGGCGTACTGTACGTCGTCACGGGTAATTTTGCTGATGCCTTCAGTGAAACAATTATCAAACTGCAACGGAATACCGTAAGCAATGGAAGAAAGAATTGTTAACTTATGAGCAGCATCGATGCCTTCAACATCAAATGTTGGATCGGCTTCGGCATAACCCAGAGCTTGGGCTTCAGCCAGTACATCATCAAAGTCACGACCCTTGTCGCGCATTTCGGTTAGGATGAAGTTCCCTGTACCGTTGATGATACCTGCAACGCGCTCAATGCGATTGGCCGCCAAACCTTCACGGATGGCTTTAATCACCGGAATACCACCGGCCACGCCGGCTTCGTAGCCAACACTCACGCCTGCTTCTTTTGCTGCGGCAAAAATTTCAGCACCGTGTACGGCGATTAAGGCTTTGTTCGCGGTAACCACGTGCTTACCATTTTTAATGGCCTCGAGCACAAGCTCTTTTGCTACGTCATAGCCGCCAATCAGCTCAACCACGATATCAATATCCGGGTTACGAGCCACATCAAAAATATCAGCGGTCATATTGGTATGACGGGTGTCGCAAGCAGGGTTTTCGCGGCGAGCACCTACTTGCTCGATAATAATGTCACGACCAGCACGACGCGCAATTTCAGCTGCGTTTTCCACTAGCACGTTAAATGTACCGCCACCGACGGTGCCAAACCCACAGATACCCACTTTAACCGGTTTCACAACATGGTCTCCGTTATATTGATGCCTGATGACTGCTCATCAAGAGTGTAAAAATTTTGGGGGCTAAATGTATCACAATCGCCCCGCAACAGGCAGAGGGAATTTAGCGAAAACGCCCTGTTTACGCCCCATAAACACAAAAGCCCCGATGCTTTCACATCAGGGCTTGGTCTGCTGGGGCAAGGCTTAGATTAAAGGCCGATTTTCTTCGCCAATTCATCCGCAGGCATGTAGCCAGGCAGCAACTCACCATCTTGCAAAATGATCGCTGGCGTACCACGCACACCGAACTCTGCACCTAAGGCTAGCTGAGCTTCGATCGGGGCATCACAACCAAGATTTTCCTTGATGAAACCCGTGGCTTTCGCTTTGTTCATGGCGGCAGGGCGGTCTTCGTCACACCATACGCTTTTTAGCTTTTTGTAAGAGCCTGTGAACTTAGTCCGGCCTTGGTCGGCATAAACACCCGCGCGTGGGTAAGCCAGATAACGCACCGTCACACCCAGTTCGTTTAGGCGCGGCACTTCACGGTGTAATTTACGGCAATAGCCGCAGTCCACATCGGTGAAGACGTTAATGATCGCTTTTTCTTCACCTTTGCTCTTAAACACCACCATGTCTTTTTCATTAAGCTGATCCATCAAAGCCAAGCGCTTCTCATCGTTACGTTTTGCGGTCATGTTGACCAACTCACCTTCTGTCGCCTTGAATAAAGAGCCGTAAACGAAATAAGCACCGTCGGCGGTGCTGTACAAGACATCACCACTGGTTAATTCTACTTCGTAAAGGTTTTGGCCAGGCACCTGTGTGGCGCTTTGTAAAATAAGGGTCGGCTGGGCTGAGCGCAGTGCTTTGGCGATGGTTTCTTCAACGCTGATCTCTTCTGCCATTGCCAAGTTGGCCAGTAACAGCAAGGCACTAACACCTAGAATTCGTAAAATTGCCATGATGGTTCTCTAATTGTATTTGTAGAGCAATTAGAACATTGAATGTAGGGGAAGTTCCAGAGGCGATTTGGTTAAACTTGGATAGCTGCGCAAAACGAAAAACCCACTATTAAACAGGTATTTGAATGCACGGCTCGCTCATCATGGCTTAATTAGCGTCTCTTTTGGGTTTATGTGAGCCATGAATGTATTCATTTCTAGAAATCTCTCATCATGACGCTGGGCTATGCCCGACCTACAAATTGGATTCTGCCAAAACGAAAAAACCCGCACTAGGCGGGTTTTTTGGAGTCACTATTAAGTAAAAATTACTTAGATAGCTTCTCTTTGATACGTGCTGAACGACCAGAACGCTCACGTAGGTAGTAAAGTTTCGCTTTGCGAACATCACCACGACGCTTAACTTCAACGCTATCGATTAATGGGCTGTGCGCTTGGAAAGTACGCTCAACACCCACACCGTTAGAGATTTTACGTACAGTGAAAGCAGAGTTTAGGCCACGGTTACGCTTAGCGATAACAACACCTTCATATGCCTGAAGACGCTCACGTGTACCTTCTTTTACTTTAACTTGTACAACAACTGTATCACCAGCACCGAATGCAGGGATGTCAGTTTTTAATTGTGCAGACTCAATAGCCTGGATAATTTGGTTCTTGCTGCTCATAACTAAGCTCCTAAGTAATTTCGGATAGGTTCAAGTATCACTGGGATCTTGAACGTCTCGAATAAATTCGTGCAAAAGGGCTTGCTCATCATCGCTGAGAGGCCTTTTTGCCAGCAAATCTGGCCTGCGTTGCCAGGTGCGTCCTAACGCTTGTTTAAGGCGCCAACGCTTAATTTTTTTGTGGTCACCACTGAGTAACACTTCAGGTACTGACTCGCCGTTGTATGCCTCTGGTCGAGTATAGTGCGGACAATCCAATAAGCCATCGACGAACGAGTCTTCGACGGCACTCATATCATGCCCCAGTACCCCCGGCACTAATCGAATGATGCTATCCATCATCACCATAGCCGCCAGTTCACCACCACTTAATACGTAGTCTCCGATGGACCATTCTTCGTCCACCTGCGCTTGAATCAAGCGCTCGTCTACGCCTTCGTAGCGGCCAGCTAAGAAGATCAAACTGTCTTCTTTCGCTAAAGCTTCTGCCCCTGCTTGGGTTAATTGTTTCCCCTGCGGAGACAGATAAATTACCTTGCTGTTTGAGCCCAGTTTCGCTTTCGCAGCGCCTATGGCCTGCTCAAGCGGAGCCACCTTCATTAACATGCCCGGACCACCGCCATAAGGTCGATCGTCCACGGTTTGGTGCCTATCTACGGTGAAATCACGAGGATTCCAACAGTTAATGTCGACCAAACCTTTACTTACCGCCCGCCCAGTGACGCCGCTTGCAGTAAGCGCTTGGAACATCTCAGGAAAGATGGAGATGATACCAAACTGCATGATTAGAATTCCGGATCCCAATCAACCTGGATCATGCCGCCTTCAAGGTCAATGTTTTGCACGCAATCATTGCTGTAAGGCAACAAACGCTCGCGACCATCAATACTGTCTTTCGTGCCCTTCACAACGATTACGTCGTTCGCGCCGTTATTAAACAGATGGTCAACCTGACCTAACACAACATTTTCCATGGTAACCACCAATAAATCTTTTAATTGGTGGTAATAGATCTCGCCTTCTTCGGTCTCTGGAAGTGCGTCCATTGGAACCGCAATATCACATTGGCAATACTTCTGTGCCAGAGTCCGATCGTGACAACCATCAAGTTGTGCAACTATGCCTTTACCATGGGTACGCCAGTCGCTCACCTTAACGGGTGTCCATTGACCGTTCATATTCAACAGCCAATCACCGTAAGAGAAGACGCTTTCTTTGAGCTCAGTGTGACTAAACACTTTCACCCAACCTTTAATGCCATATACACCGGTCACTTTGCCGATAACGGTTAAATTCTCTGGTGCTTTATTCATCAAAGTGTCTTATTACCTGCCCGATTAACCAGCAGCTTGTTGTTTTTTAGCATCTTTAAGAAGCTTAGCTACACGGTCACTTGGCTGAGCGCCTTTGCTCATCCAGTATTCAACGCGTTCTAGGTCAATACGTAGACGCTCTTCTTGACCACGAGCAACTGGGTTAAAGAAACCTACACGCTCAATGAAGCGGCCGTCGCGTGGGAAACGCTGATCCGCTACAGATAAATGATAAAAAGGACGTTTTTTAGAGCCACCAAGGGCTAATCGAATCACTACCATGCGACAGTTTCTTCTCTTTTATGGGCTGGCTTTGGTATCACCAACCGTTCAACAAAGTGCCTCCCTAAGACAGGCAAAGACCTGAAATAGCCAGACACACTATAAGGGGCGCGTATTGTATAGGAATTGAGCGGGGGAATAAAGGGGGAATTATAGCGCGAGAAAGGACCAGGTAATGAGCAGCCTAGCCAATTCCTAGTAACCTAGAAGTACTCTTCGACCCGCCATCACTTGAAACATAAATTATCTTTGAATTTAACCATGCACTTCAAGAATCTTGTCTAAACTCAATTTAAACACATTGAGCGCGACGTCTAAATACACATTCATTTTGTGACACCAATCACATACAATACAACTACATATATAGCTTATGTTTATATGGCTCTGCACCTTATTACAGACAGCCCCGAACCAATCTTAAAAACCAAGCCGACCCAACACCCAACAAAAGCAACCAACACCTTGCACTGAGGTAAAACAACATGCAAAACAAACACATCCATTATATTGGGCTAATTCCTGCCCTACTGTTAATACTAACCGGCTGTGGGTCTGACGACAGCTCCAATGACAGTAGCGACCCACTTCGCGCGCAAACTTTCGGCGAAGCGACCTTGAGTGCTGCCAGAAGAAATGCCGCACCCTTGGTTGAATTTGATACCACTTACAAATATGACTATTTCTTAGGAGTTTATAAATATACGGTAACCCAGGGTGATCAAGTAGTTGGCACTGTAAAAATGCCAGATGATAAAGATTATGACTTGTATTTTTATGATACTTCCGGCAATCGAGTCGCTTTTATTGAGACTGAAGGCAAGGGAGAAGATGAAACCTTATCCTATACCGCTGGCGACTTCACCACGCTATATGTAGTAGTTTATGACCCAGATGCAGATGAAGACTCCACTACTGAGTATGAATTATTAATGCGTCGCTCAAGCCAAGTTTCAGAAGTAGAGCCTAATGACACTTTTGAAACAGCCCAGATAATAAGCGGAAGCTACATCACTATTACTGGAGCCGTAGGTCAAGACCTTGACTCTCTAGACGATTACTTTTCTTTTGCAGTTACAGAAGGAGACACTATAAACATAAGTTTTGATGTAGATTTCATTGAATCGGGCTTTGGTAGTATCTCTTTATACAATGATACAGATGAAATCAACGCCGTTGCCCAAGATGCTGATATCAGCGGAGACAGCCCTTCAGGCAGCTTTAGCCACACAGTAGGAACTGGCATAGACAACGTGATTATTTTTATCCAAATGCTCTCTAGTACGACCTATAGCATGACTGTTGATATCAGCAGTGAAGCGGTTGAGACACCTGACAATTTAGAATAAAGAGATACACGGTTACAAAAAAGCCCCAATGCTTCGCAGCATCGGGGCTTTTTTTGAGCGAAAAGACCAGTAAGGCCTTTCAACTCCCGCTTAATCCATTAGATCAAACGATTACTCTTCTGGTACTACGTGTACAGTCAGAGAAGTGGTCACATCAGCGTGTACTTGCAGAGTGATTTCGAACGTACCAGTGGTACGTAGAGGACCATTTGGTAGACGAATTTCAGCTTTAGTTGCTTCAATGCCAGTAGAGCTGATTAGGTCAGCAAGGTCACGAGTACCGATAGAACCGAATAGTTTACCGTCTTCGCCCGCTTTAACCGCTAGCGTCAACTCAAGCTCTTTAAGCTGTTCTGCACGTTTTTCAGCGTTCGCTAGCTTCGCAACGGCTTCTTTTTCAAGTTCCGCACGACGCGCTTCAAACGTCTCAATGTTAGCAGCTGTTGCAGGAACCGCTTTCTTTTGAGGGATTAGGAAGTTACGGCCGTAACCAGATTTAACAGTTACTTTATCGCCAAGTGAACCTAATTTAGCCACTTTTTCTAGTAGGATTACATCCATCTTTAAACACCTTACAGGGCAAGACTTACGTCTTATATGTTAATGGCCCACACAACTGGGCCTTGAATTATGCCGTGTCTTTTAGTCGCTTGCGGAAGTCCATTAGAACATCCAACAAGGCCACTAAAATTAGTAACGCGTACATATAAGGCAGAAAGAACAGAAAGCTAATGTAAAACGCCATCAACCATTGTGTACTTAACTGCTTCATGGCTATGACACCATGTACCAAACTAATACCCATGATAAACAAGGGCACCAGAATTACCGGCATCAAACTCACAAAGGATGAGTCTGACACACCAATAAAAAACACCCCAAGGGCAATCGCCACGTACCAATAAGGTAACCGCAGGGTGTGAAATTCTGCCTTAAACCCATCTGGGTTATATAGCTTTGCCTGCCAAAAGCGCCCTAACAGAAAGCCGCCAATGGCAAATAGTTGAAGCATCGCGCCAATACCACCCAACAACATGGGTAATATCCAAGGTTCGAATGCCTGCAAAGTTTGCGCATCCATTCTGCCTTGTAAGGCTTTGCCATACTCCTGCGCACCTTGCTGCAAGATATCAAACCAAGATGGG
Organism: Bermanella sp.; assembly: GCA_051277445.1. Taxonomy (GTDB): domain Bacteria; phylum Pseudomonadota; class Gammaproteobacteria; order Pseudomonadales; family Oceanobacteraceae; genus Bermanella. Next base: position 9,631 of record JBNMQC010000004.1, read on the forward strand.
CTCAATAATGGCAGTAACCACACGGTGGCCAAACCCGCTACAACGGACAAACTAATGGCTTTAGGCAGTGACGCGCTAAGACGTAACACACTGGCCATCCCGGCACTGCCTAAAACCACTACAAATACTGTGATATCTTGCTGCGCTGCGAACCAAGCAATACCTGGTAATAACGCCGCTAACATCACATTTAAACCTTTGTTGAGGCCTTGGCTTAAAATTACCAAGGCCACAACCGCCGCACTCACCCAGTACATCAGGGGAATAGCGGCGAAAAGCACAGCCATAAACGCTGCCTGACGAGGTCCTTGCATACTAAAGCGTGCAATGGCTCCCATAACAGCGTTACCGATTACTTGTGAGAATCAGTGTATGGAAGTAGTGCAACGTAACGAGCACGCTTGATAGCAGTGGCAAGTTGACGCTGATACTTGGCTTTAGTACCGGTAATACGGCTAGGTACGATTTTGCCAGTTTCAGTTACGTAACCTTTAAGTACATCAAGGTCTTTGTAATCGATCTCAGCTACGCCTTCAGCAGAAAAACGGCAGAATTTACGACGACGGAAAAAACGAGACATAATCTATCCTCCTAATTATTCAGCGTCAGCAGCTGGAGCCGCTTCTTCTGTTTCAGTTGCTGGGGCTTGCTCAGAATCTTCACGACGTGGACGTTCGTCACGACGGTCTTGACGGCTTTCAGCAGCTTTAATTGGAGACTCACCAGTCACAGCATCTTTAGTACGAATAACCATGCTACGAATAACAGCATCGTTGAAACGGAAAGTGTTGTTTAACTCGGTTAGCGTTTCGTTGTCGCATTCAATGTTCATAAGAACATAGTGTGCTTTGTGGATCTTTTGGATTGGGTAAGCCAGGTGACGACGGCCCCAGTCTTCAAGACGGTGGATTTGACCACCAGTTTCTTTGATAGAGCCAGTGTAACGCTCGATCATAGAAGGTACTTGTTCGCTTTGATCTGGGTGTACCAGAAATACGATTTCGTAATGACGCATATAAAATGCTCCTTATGGGTTAATAGCCTTTCATCAGTGTTCATCACATGCAAAAGGCAAGGAGTCCTATTTACCCAAGTGGGATAAATTAGGGGCGCGCATTATGCGCAAAAAAACACCAAAAAACAAGTCAATCCGCTTAACCACGGGCCCAGAACCAAGGGATTTCGCAGAATTGGCACAAAAGGCCACCGGGAATAGCCACTTTCACCATTGGCGAATGGGCAGAATGCAGTAAGCTTAGGCCACACAATAAAAACAACAGGTGCAACATGTCATTAGGTCACATCGTCGGGCGTATATTCGCCGCCTTCATTGCGGTCATTTTAGTAGGAGCCGCTATTTTCCACACTGAAATCCGCCAGCTCTACAATACCGTTCGTTTATTTGATGCCGATGTCATCGTGGGGCATTTTTCCCATATGGATGATGTCGCCCCTATTAAAACTCTGACATCCAACGAACAAGTGCGCACACTCACACTCGCGCCAGCTCAGTTACCAGAAACCTTCTCTTACCAAGGAGAAGAGCGCAGCCTACAAGATTGGATCTCTGGCTCCAGCACGACTGCTCTGGTTGTGATTCAGGATGAAAACCTAGTATTTGAAGATTACTACCTAGGCACGCAAGCCACAGATAAACGCATTTCTTGGTCCATGGCGAAATCGTTTTTAAGTGCCTTATTTGGCATTGCGGTGAGTGAAGGCAAAATCACTGACTTGAACGCTCCCGTTACCGACTATGTACCCAGCCTAAAAGGCTCAGGCTATGACGGCGTATCCATTAAGAATGTGCTGCAAATGAGCAGCGGTGTGTACTTTAATGAAGACTACGGCGACTTTAACAGTGATATCAACCGCTTCGGTCGCGTCATGGCCCTAGGCGGCAGCTTTGATGACTTTGCTGCATCGTTAAATCAAGACCCTAAGCATGAGCAAGGCACCTTCATGCATTACGTGAGCATCGACACCCATGTCATTGGCATGGTACTTCGAGCAGCCACAGGCAAAACCATCATGGAATACATGCAAGAAAAACTGTGGAGCAAACTAGGGGCAGAACAAGACGCTTTTTACATCACCGACACCACAGGGGAGCCTATGGTATTAGGCGGGCTTAACATGCTAAGCCGTGACTATGCACGATTAGGCATGCTGTATCGTGATGGCGGGGTGTATAGCGGCGAGCAAATTGTTCCGGCAAAATGGATTGAAGACAGCATCACCCCAGATGCGCCTCACCTAATGCCTGGCAAGCGCGACACCGCCACCACGAATTTTGGTTATGGTTACCAATGGTGGCTACCAGAAAACCCGGACCAAGAATTTTTAGCTATCGGTATTTATGGGCAGTACATCTTCATTGATCGTAAAACCAATACCGTCATTGTAAAAAATTCCGCGGACCGCGGCTTTATGGATAACGATTACGAAAGCAAAGACATCGCCGTTTCCGCATTTCGTGCCATTGCAAACAACCTAGCGAAACCAGAGCAAACGGCTCAAACAGATTAATGAACTGTATTGATGTATAAAAAAGGCGCTTACCGTTTTCGGTAAGCGCCTTTTTTATTTGTGCGAAATAACGTAAGTTTTTCAATCTGTTATAAGATAAACATCGCCTCCATTTTTACAAAGCATTTAAACAGACTGATTTTTGCCTACTTGAGTTTTACGAAAATGCTCTTTAGGTAAGGTGCCGGTGACCGCTTGAGCCAGCATGACCCAATCTGAGGCAAAACTGTATAGCGGATACTTAAATGTTGCAGGACGATTGTGCTCGTAGAAGAAATGGCCAACCCAAGCAAAGCCATATCCAATCACAGGTAAAAACCACAGTAAAACGTATTGCGCGGTGATCAACGAATAAGCCAACCACGCCAACACCAAAGAGCTGCCAATATAATGGAGCACGCGACAAACCGTGTTGCTGTGCTCAGCAAGATAAAACGGATAAAACTCTTTAAAACTGCTGATACGGGTTTCCTCTGACATGCGCCCTCTCCTAATTTGTTTTTAATGACGGTCAATTATGCGCCTAAGCCCGCAAAAACCCAGTTGCGTTTAAGGCCCTATCTTTGCCCATAAGAGACACAAACCTAAAAATCACAGGGTAAACGGAACATTCATCGAAAATACGAATCATACTCACCTAATTTTTACCCTTTATCATCAAAATTTCTGCATATACTCTAAGCATAGATTAAAGACTTGGTTAGCGAGATGACATCATATAAACCCTCTCAAAAATGGCTGCATTGGCTGAGCGCTATTTTAATTCTCGGCTTGTTTGCTGTGGGTGTATGGATGCGCACCCTTGGCTATTACGACTCTTGGTATCAAACCGCGCCGCACTGGCACAAACAATTTGGCATGTTATTACTACTTATTATGGTGGTTCGCGTTATTTGGAAGTTCATCGTCAAAAGCCCTGCGCCACTTGAAAACCACAAAGCATGGGAAGTAAAAAGTGCCCACCTTACCCATTATGTTTTGTATCTAGGTGTTTTGTTAATTATTGCCAGCGGCTACCTGATTGCCACCGCTGATAATCGTGGTATTGATATTCTAGACTGGTTCACCGTACCGGTTTTATTCACCCCATTTGACGGCCAAGAAGACATTGCCGGCGACATTCATGAATGGGGCGCCTATATATTAATGGGCTTTGTGGCACTGCACGTGGCTGGCGCACTTAAACATCATTTTATTGATAAAGACAGAACACTCAAGCGCATGCTGTAGCAGCCTTCGCACAACGCACGAGAAGTTAACCAACTCAACGCACAAGACCAATAAACCAAAAGGAGATACACATGAAAAACTCAATCAAAGCACTAGGCGCAGGCCTTGTATTAACCCTAAGCAGCTCAGTGTTTGCCGCTGAAAGCTATGTAATCGACACCAAAGGCATGCACGCCTTTATCGAATTCAAAATTAAACACCTTGGCTACAGCTGGTTGAAAGGTCGCTTTAATGATTTTGAAGGCGAGTTTAACTACGATGAAAAGAACCCAGAAAAATCAAACGTTAATGTCACCATTAAAACCGCCAGTGTTGATTCTAACCATGCCGAACGTGACAAACACTTACGTGGCAGCGATTTCTTAAACGTGAGCAAATACCCAACTGCGACGTTTAAAAGCACAAAAATCGTAAGCAAAGAAAAAGGCGAAGCGGATATCCATGGCAAGCTGACTCTAAACGGCGTAACCAAAGACATCATTATCGACGCTGAAGAAGTGGGCGCAGGTAGTGACCCTTGGGGTGGCTTCCGTCGTGGCTTTGAGGGTAGCACTGAAATCGCTCTTAAAGACTACAACATCAACTTCAACTTAGGACCAGCTTCTGAAAAAGTTGAGCTGATTCTAAATATCGAAGGCGTTCGCAAGTAATACGCATATCGTACTAATAAAAAAGCCCCGTTCAATTGAATTCAACGGGGCTTTTTTTATGCAATGACCAAGTCTTTAGATGGCTTCATTCGCTTGAGCCAAGGCATCTTCTTTTTTAACACTCTGGTTTTCATCACCCAGACTAGGCAAGCACAAGTTTAAAATAATGGCTGACAAGCCACAGGTAGTAATGGCAGAGCCAAAGATATTTTGAACCAGTTTTGGCATTTCTTTTAAGGCATCCGGCACCATAGCTACACCCAGACCCAGACCGAATGAAACCGCCATGATCAACATGGTGCGACGATCCAGTTCCAAGCTAGCAAGAATACGAATACCCGCAGCCGCCACCGTTCCGAACATCACCAAGGTCGCACCGCCCAACACAGGCTTAGGCAATTGCTGGAAAAGTGCACCGATAATTGGGAACAAACCTAGAATAACCAACATAGCGGCCGTCCATAACGCCACATAGCGAGACGCCATACCGGTTAATTGAATAACACCGTTATTTTGGCTGAATGTGGTATTCGGAAACGTACACATAACGGCTGCAATTAATGAATTCACACCATCCCCTAATACGCCATTCTTAATTCGCTTGGTATAAAGCGGGCCGGTAATCGGCTGCTTAGACACCATCGAGGTGGCTGTTAGATCACCCGCCGACTCAATTGCGGTAATTAAATAAATTAACGCGACAGGAATAAAGGCAGCCAAGTCAAATGACATTCCGTATTTAAATGGCACAGGTAAAGTGAAAATGTTTACACTGGCTAAACCAGAGTAATCCACTTTTCCCATGAAAATAGCCGCCACAAAACCCGCCATCAAGCCAAAGAAGATGGCACCACTGCGCAAGTAGATATTCTTAGATTGATTCAATACAACAATAAGCACCAACACCGACAAACCCAACCCTAAGTTGGCCAAGCTGCCGAAGTCTGCTGCTTTAAATCCACCAGCCAGGTCGGTCATACCCACTTTAATAAGATTAAAGCCGATGGTGGTAATCACAATACCCGTCACCAATGGGTTAATGAAAAACTTTAGCTTGTGTAAAAAACGGCTTAAGAAGATTTCAATGAACGCACCCAAACAACACACACCAAAAATCAAACTCAGTATCTCTTCAGGGCCGCCACCTTTACCTTTAGCGATAAAACCCGCCGCTAAAATGGAACTTAAAAACGCAAAACTGGTGCCCTGCAAGGCCACCATCCCCGAACCAATAGGGCCAAACGTCTTAGCCTGAATAAAAGTACCCACACCCGATACCAATAACGCCATGCTGATCAAGTATGGTATTTCACTGCCTAACCCCAAAACCCCGCCAATAATCAACGTAGGCGTAATGATCCCCACAAAGCTGGCCAATACATGCTGCAATGCAGCAAGTAAGGTTGGTCCAATAGGCGGCTTATCATCTAGGCCATAAAGCAAGTCGTTAGTAGGTTGCATGAATCTTTCCCCAATGTTTTTTAATATGGGCTGTCCTATGCAAAAACATGACCAACTGGTCAACTCCACATAAAATAGAGCTATAGCCGTGTTTCATTCATTTAAGCTCACTCATAACGCACCAAGAAAACCCACAGTGCGCCATAAAGAAACAATCATTCGTGCTTATTTGGGAACCCACGTAACACAGGTGACGAGCTTAAAGGGGTTTGCTAAGATGGCCGCTTGGCAGATTAACACGCAAGTCACTGCCATGTTCCAATATCCATTGGTGCATAGTGACGAGCAAACAAAACCGGTCAGTCGCATGCATCATTATTTTTCAGGAATACTGACATGCAAGCCAAACCTCTTTGGATCAAACACCCACTGGCCGCGTTTAGTGGCAAAGCCCAATCCAGCTCACACATAAGTAATGGCATCGTCATTGAAAATGGCATCATCATAGAGTGCTTAGGTACAGGCCAATCACCTAGTACTGACAACTATGATATCTTCGATGCACGCCAACATGTTTTAATGCCTGGGCTGATCAACACCCACCACCATTTTTATCAAACTTTGACCCGCGCTTGCCCGCCTGCTTTAAATAAAAAACTATTCCCATGGTTACAGACCCTATACCCAATATGGGCAGGCTTACAACCCGAACAGCATGCAACAGCCACAGAACTGGCCATGGTTGAATTGCTCTTAAGCGGCTGCACCACCGTCAGTGATCATCATTATTTATTTCCGCAAACACTGAATCAGGCAATTGATGCTCAGGTTGAAATCGCAAGATCTCTAGGCATGCGAGCCACCTTTACTCGCGGCAGCATGAGTCTTGGCCAAGACCAAGGCGGATTACCGCCACAGTCTGTGGTGCAAAGCGAACAAACCATCTTAGATGACAGTGAGCGCTTAATTAAGCAGTACCACTTGAAAGATGAATTAATCGAAATCGCCCTAGCACCTTGCTCGCCGTTTTCGGTGACCACCGAACTCATGCAGGCCAGCGCAGATATGGCAAACCAGTATCACGTTAACTTGCATACTCACCTGGCAGAAACCGAAGATGAAAATGATTTCTGCTTAAAGATGTTCGGCATGAGACCGCTGGATTACTTAGAAAGTGTGGGTTGGATGCATGAACGAACCTGGTTGGCCCATGGTATTCATTTTAACAACGATGAGATTCAACGCTTAGGGAAGGCCAAAGTGGGCATCACACATTGCCCATCGTCGAACATGGTATTGGCATCTGGTATATGTCGCATTAACGAATTAAAAGCAGCAGGGGTACGCCTAGGCCTAGGCGTGGATGGTAGTGCAAGTAATGACCACAGTAACCTAATGCAAGAAATCAGGCAGGCCTTACTCATTCAGCGATTGCGCTATGAGGCCGATGAGTTTACACACCAAGACGCATTGGAATTAGCCACATCCGGTTCGGCCAGTGTGTTAAACCGACCCAATATAGGTGAACTAGTTGTAGGAAAAAAAGCCGACATTGCTCTGTATAAATTAGATGAGCCGCGTTTTTCTGGCAGTCATGATCCCTTGGCGGCATTGGTATTATGCGGCGCATATAAAGCTGATGCGGTAATGATCAATGGCGAATGGAAAGTTAAAGATGCGCAATGGTTAGGAGGCGATATTCAAGCATTAATGGCGAGACATAACGCATGTGCTGGCGAGCTTTTTCAAAATATTTAGTACTCACGCTTCTTAATCAAGCAATACCTAAATGTAATACGTACGATGGATGTCAATTAAGGCATAAGTCGATATTGTAGCAACAAACCTATGACTTCATGGTCGCTATTGCTACTGGACAGTGCCTCATCCATCGTCGGTCGTTGTGGCAAACGGATATTGAGCTGCATGCGCAGGGCTTCTTCTACTTGGGCATCTGAATGAAGATCCATTACCTTGCCCAAAAAATTACAAATTCGTTGATGTAAAAATGCCTTCACGGACATAGCACCACCTTTTTTAACTGTTTATTATTGTGTTCAGAGACTATCTTCACATGAAAAACTTAATAACCGAGCGGTATTAAGTATTGCCTAAACTAAATTATAGACAATAAAAAAGGGTAAACCACGAAGGCTTACCCTTTTTGAATCAAACAAAGTGCTGTTTAGATAGCAACGATGTTTTCTGCTTGAGGACCTTTTTGTCCTGCTGTAACAGTAAATTCAACTTTTTGACCTTCCGCTAAGGTTTTGAAACCTGAGCTAGTGATTGCACTAAAGTGTGCAAAAACGTCTGGACCAGATTCTTGCTCAATGAAACCAAAACCTTTCGCTTCGTTGAACCACTTAACTGTACCGGTAGTTGTAGACATAATAATATCCTGAATTTTTTAAATAAGTTATTGCCTTAAAAAGGCATGAGTTGCATAAAAATTTTGACTGTAACTTAAAAACTGCAGGACGGAGGTTAATACGAATAAAACTGCGAAATGTAGGATGTAAATATATAGACGTTCTTTCTAGCTGCACCTACTGTATAGGGTAAACTACCCAGTGTCTACGCTTTATTGATAAATAATTAAAAGCCTTAGTTATCAACAACCTAAACACCAACAAGAACACAATCAAATTCAATATAGACGACTTAAACGAAAATAATCGCGTTTAAGTCGTCTATATTGGGTTACTCGCTGGCCCAGCGAATCATTTGATTCCGTTCTTCATCTGTCATATTGGTCATATTTGCCAAGGGCATATAATTACTTTGTACGGCTTGTAAGATACGAGGTTTATTAGCCACAAGTTGATCCACTGTCTCCAACATAATACCCGCAGGGGCTGCTGCAAAGCCGGCTTGGGTTGGTTTAACCGCATGACATGATGCACAGCGTTGCTGTGATATTTCGACCACCTGCCCATCACTAATAGATGAACCTGTCATATCCACAGGTTTTGGCAGCATGTAACCGATAATGGCAAACAAGAACACCAAACCTGCAACCAAGATCCAAGGCTTATGCTGCCCCTGATGCTTTAAGTTAAAGTAATGACGAACAAAAGCCGCATTGAAACTAATAAGCGCAAGGATCAACCATGCATGCTCATGACCATAGGTCATAGGATAGTGATTACTGATCATGATAAAAATCAGCGGTAAAGTGAAATAGTTATTATGCGTTGAACGTAACTTAGCAAATTGCGCAGGGCGCGCATCCGGTTTCTCACCCGCTTCAATAGCCCGAACCAATTCACGCTGAGCTGGCATAATGCCAAAGAAGACGTTGCCCACCATAATGCTTCCGATCAGCGCCCCCACATGCAAATACGCGGCGCGATCACTAAAAATCTCACCCAATGCATAGGCCGCAAAAATTAAACCGGCAAATAAAATGGCACCGAATAGCTTGGGAGATTTTTGCAACGGGCTTTTAATCAAGGCTTCATAAAATACAAACCCCCCGATTAAAAAGCCTAAACTGATACTGATAGCTTGAAATTGAGTAAGGTCCATTTTTGCAGGGTCAATCAAATATTGATCAGCACCCCAGTAATACATGATACAAAGCAGCGCAAAACCGGTCAGCCAGGTTGTATAAGCTTCCCATTTAAACCAATGCAGCTTTTTGGGCATAGCTTCTGGTTCAAGCTCATATTTTGCAACTTCGTAAATACCGCCACCATGAATGGCCCACAAGTCCCCTTTAATACCTTTGTCTTTTTTCCATTGCGGCGGCTCTTTTAAGTTCAGGTCGAGCCACACAAAATAAAAAGACGCACCAATCCATGCCACCCCAGCAATCACATGGAACCAGCGAAAAAATAAATTCAACCAATCTACAAAATAGGCTTCCATAATTATCTCTATTATCTGTTATTCACTTATTTTTCTTATAAACGGATTTACCCGCCACGAAGGTCTCACTGATGGCACGATCATCACCCAGTATCATCAAGCTAAATAACATTTCATCTAGCGTCTGGCAGGTGCTGATTTTACGCGACATTAAATCCGTACTGTTTAGGTCCATAACAATAAAATCGGCTTCTTTTCCAGAATCGAAGTTGCCGATCTTATCATCCAAGCTTAAGGCTTTCGCATTTCCCAGAGTCAGCATATAAAACGCTTGCCTAGCTTGCAGGCTATAGCCTTTCAATTGGCAGATTTTGTACGCTTCATTGAGTGTTTGCAGCATGGAAAAACTGGTGCCACCGCCCACATCCGATGCCATACTCACCGGAACCTTATGTGTTTGAGCTTGCTGTAAATCAAATAAGCCACTGCCTAGAAATAAATTAGAGGTTGGGCAAAATGCAATACCGCTCTTGGTTTCATTTAAACGTTCGAAATCCGCTTTTTCTAAGTGCACGCCATGAGCAAATATACTGCGGGGCCCCAGCAAGCCATAATGATCATAAACATCTAAATAGCTTGTACGCTCGGGGAACAGCTCTTTTACAAAATTAATTTCATCTTGGTTTTCAGACAAGTGCGTTTGCATATAAACACTCGGATTTGCCTGTATAAGCTGACCTGCTTTTTCAAGTTGCTCTGGCGTACTGGTTATAGCAAAACGGGGCGTCACAGCATACAGCTGACGGCCTTTTTCGTGCCACTGATCGATTAATTCTTGGCTATCATCGAAGCTGCTTTGTGGCGTATCACAAAGGTCATCCGGTGCATTGCGATCCATCATTACCTTGCCACATATCATGCGGCTATTGTAATGTTCACTTGCCTTGAAAAACGCATTCACTGAGCTCTTATGAACCGTGGCAAATACCAATGCGGTTGTGGTGCCATTTTTAAACAGTTCATTTAAAAAGAAATGAGCCGTTTGACTGGCCTTATCATCATCTTTAAAACTGATCTCTGTTGGAAACGTATAATTATTTAACCAGTCCAAAAGCTGAGCGCCATAACTTGCAATAACATCCACTTGCGGGAAATGTACATGACTGTCAATAAAACCTGGCATGATCAATTTATTATCGTATTTAGTCACAGGCGCATTAGGATATTCTTCAAGCACATCTGCGGCTGGGCCGACAGTCACCACCTCACCAGAAGCATCGTCCACCAATAAGGCGCCATCATCAAAATGCACAAGTTCATCTTGTGATACAAAGTGTAATACCTGTGCACGGTAAATATGTTGAGCCATTGGATCTATGCCATCTCTTTAATCAATTGGTTTACGCTGTCAGCGTCAATCACTATGCGACAGTCGCTTGGAAAGTTCATTTCCTCTAAGTTGTTTCCCGCACCACTGCGATCCACAACCCAAAAGCTATTTATGTCATTTAACGCTAACAAAGGGTGATGCCAAGTATTGGCGTAATAATTCACACCCTGATTTTTTGCCAAGAACAGTTTTAATGTAGCTGGATCTGGGGCTTGTTCACCTTCACACACCAGAACCAAGTAGGGCGTATCATTTGATGGTAAAAACGCCTGACTGCCTAATGGATGACGCTCCATCATGGTGATATTCATAGGCAAGGTTCTTGGCTGAGCGCGAAAAATACTCATTATGGCTTGAGCATCTTGACCATTGTAATGGCTAGCCATCACTCCTTTACCATTTAGTTCAACGCTCGCCAATTTATGAAAGCGCTCCGTGGTGCCTTCATTGATCATAATGGGCGTCACATCTTGATTCTGATCATCAATCTGAATGACATCACCAAACGTGGCAAATGCTTGCTCGGTCAACCATTGCGGTTCTAATTGAATCACATCAGCCATTACGAACCTCGATAAGTAGAGTAACCATGAGCACTGATCAACAGCGGAACATGATAATGTTCATCGGCATTTTCAATTTTAAAATCAATGCTCACACTAGGATAAAAGCAGTTATCACCTAGATTGTTAAAGTAGCCATCGGTATCGAACGTAATACGATAAACACCCGCCTCACGTTGAGCATTCCCCATCCAGTCAAAAATACGACCATCTTCATTGGTCTTACCTTCGGCAATTTTCACATGATCATCAAATTCTAGTTTGAATAACTCAACATTCACATTGACAGCTGGCTTGCCAAGATTGACGTCTAAAATATGAGTGGTTATTGGACTTTTCATAACATTCCTTATTTTATTGAGCTAAACCAAGCAACTTATTTAGTCGAAGTGCCGTAATCTTACTTTGCTCAACGGCCGCATTGCTAATTTCGGTGACACGATCATTTGGCAGACGATCTTGTAAAATGGCTAGCATTTGAGACGCAGACTTACCCGTAGCAAACACAATAAAGATAAAACCATTCTTCTTAAAGTATTCATCATTTCCATTCGCTAGATCCAATAAGGTTTGTTCATCTGCGCTGTTAACACCACTTTGCTCATTCGAGGCCAGACCTTTAGTACTGGCGTATTTTTTACGCAGGCTGTTCACATCGCCTATTTTTGGATGACCTTCAAATGCTTGCAGATAATCACTTTCTTTTAGACCTGACCAGATATCTAATGCCGCCTGATGCATGGCTTCAATGCTAGAAAAGGGTCTCGCTTCAACCATTGTGTTGATCCAGCTTTCGCTGGAGCAACAACTGGCAAAAGCGTCTTGAGCCGACAAGCTATCCAGTTGATTGATTTCATCTAACGTCATCGTAAATACCTTATGCTTTATCAGGGTAACCAAATACACGCAGACGACTAATACCACCATCAGGATACATGTTAAGTCGAATATGGCTAAAATTCTGCCCTGCACTGATCACTTCTTCTTTATAAAAATGTTCAGCGTCAGCACTTAATTTGGTTTGATTAATCACTGTTTGCCACTGTGTGTTGTCGTCTGGCATCTGACCAGATTCAAGCAATACCGCTTCCAACGTAAAACTATCTGGGAAATTGCCTTTAAAGTGAGCAGTATCTACGACTACTTTTTCAATGCTGCCAATGGCACCTAGCTTGATAATAATCCAATCACACTCACGACCACCACGTCGACGCTTTGTTTCCCAACCATCACCCATGTTTTTACCACGGTCAGGCATAATCAAGTTTTCCATTGACGAGAAAAACATATCACTACAAGCAATTGGGCGAGCACCGTTTTTAATGTAGGCTAAATCAATCGGCTCATTGGGTAGGAACCAATCCCAATTAATACTTGGCTCACCATAAACTCGTAAACGTGCTACGCCGCCATCTGGAAAAATATTCAACCGCACATGTGTCCACTCACTTGAGCTTTGCACGTCAAAAAAGTTATCACTATCAGGCTTAACCTCTGTGGTTTCTAAAATAGTCACCCAGTCTGTATCAGGTAAGGGGGCACCTTGAATAGAGCATGCTTCAATGGACACTTTTTGTGGCGCATTACCCGCAAAGTGACGGGTGCACACATTGACACCATGAATAATACCTTGGGCACCCAATTTAATAACGCACCAGTCATGGCCCACCACACGTTTACGACGGCTTTCCCATCCATCCATCCACTTACCGCGATCTGTATACTTATCAAAAATAAACACAGGCGCATCTGGTTTAAGTAGATTTTCCATTTCTGCAAAAAAATCATCACTGCAGTCTAAGGTTTGCCCACCAAGACGGCGGCTAACTAAATCAATCCAGGTATTGTATGGGTGTTGTTCAACGTTCAATGTTTTCTCCTGCCAATATGCTTAATGGACTTAAAATCAAATAGTAAAACGGTGTTTGCAATTCATGCTATGTATTATTCAACTTTATTGGGCATGCTGGCCTGAGCTTTACTGGGTAATAACTCTTGCTTGATGGTTTGCCAACTCACGCCCTGTCTTTTGTTTTGCGTAGTTTTAAATTGATCTAAATGTTTGATGAGTTGCGCGGAAATCGATACCGCGACTTCCATGGGTAATTTCCCGGGAATACTCACATCCCCTACTGGGCAAATTAGGGTTTTAATTTGCTCATCAGAAAATCCTTTATGCTCAAGCCGCATTTCGAAACGCTGAGCCTTGGTTTGCGATCCGATACATCCCACAAACGAGAAGTCGTCACGCTTTAATGCGTGCTCGATTAACTCAAAGTCTAATTGATGATTATGGGTCAGTACTAAAACCTGACTATTAGTGGGTAAGGTTTTTATAATATCCACCGGTTCACTGGCGTGGATATTTTCAACGTTAGGATATTGATGGCCCACAAACATGTCTGCACGGCTATCCACCCAACGTACTTTTCCGGGTAACTGCGACAAGATCGCCATCAACGCCTTCGCCACATGCCCTGCGCCAAATACTGTTAGGTTTAAACCTTTAACCGCAAAACTTTCAAACAATACACTGACACTGCCACCACAGCACTGGCCCAAACTGGCGCCAAGTGGAAAGTGCTCCACATAATTACCTGATGCCTGCTCAGCCAGCAACGCTTGGGCATGTTGCACCACTTTATATTCAAGATGGCCGCCACCTAAAGTGTCATATTGATCACTGTCAGTGATAACCATTTTACTGCCTTGATCACGGGGCACAGAACCGGCCGCCCCCATCACCGTGGCAAGCACATAGGCTTTACCCTGTTGCTCACACTTCACCACTGCTTCGTACCAATGCTGCGTTTTCATTTGGGTGCGCCTTTATATTGCTGAGCAAACATCACTGCATTTAACACGCGTTCAGGTGTGGCTGGGGTATCCATAGGTGGCGCCACTTTATAATCGGCCACACTGGCAGCAGCATCACGCAGGGCCAACCAAACTGACATCCCTAACATCAGTGGCGGCTCGCCAACTGCTTTAGAGTTATAAATGGTCTGCTCATCATTTGGACGGTCAAATAAGCGCACATTAAAAATCGGCGGCATATCACTCGATGTTGGAATTTTGTAATTAGCAGGCCCATTAGAAACAATGCGACCGCTCTCATCCCAGTTAAGCTCTTCTGTGGTGAGCCACCCCATTCCTTGAATGAAACCACCTTCAATTTGGCCAATATCAATAGCTGGATTAATGGACTGCCCCACATCATGAATGATATCGGTACGCAGCACACTGTACTCACCCGTTAGCGTGTCTATTTCTACTTCACTGCATGCAGCGCCTAACGCAAAATAAAAGAAAGGTCTGCCAGATGCAGTGTCACGGTCGTAATGAATTTTAGGTGTTTTATAGTAGCCGGTACTGGAGAGTGAAATACGATTTTCGTAAGCCATTTGTACGAACGGTCCAAAACCAAACTCTTGATCACCCGTTTGCGTGGTGATAATGACATGATTCTGTTCAAAGCGAACCGCAGCTTGCTCCACTGCAAACTGTTCACAGGCAAAATCAATTAAGCGCTGTTTAATAGTCAAACACGCATTTTGTGCCGCTTTACCATTTAAATCGGTGCCTGATGACGCCGCCGTCGGTGAAGTATTCGGCACCTTTTCTGTATTGGTACTGCTCACTTGAACGGTGTCTAGATCCACATCAAATTCATTGGCAACAATTTGCGCAACTTTTGTAAATAGACCCTGACCCATTTCGGTACCGCCGTGATTCACATGAATACTGCCATCGGTATAAATGTGCACAAGCGCACCCGCTTGATTCAAGTGTTGTGCGGTAAACGATATACCAAACTTCACAGGCGTCAGTGCTAGACCACGTTTTTTATAGTCATGCTTGTGATTGAATTGGGTAATTTCTTCACGACGCTTGCGGTATTCACTTTCGGTTTCCAGTTGCTCAATCAACTCGGCCATGTGGTAATGTTCAATGGGCTGACCGTAATGAGTGTTGTCACCGTTTTTATATAAATTAAGTTTGCGAACATCCAGCGGGTCTTTACCCACACTGCGTGCAATATCATCTACGATAAGCTCCGCAATGATGGTGCCTTGTGGGCCACCAAATCCGCGAAACGCCGTGTTAGAAACCGTATGAGTTTTACAACGATGCCCCACCACTCGGGCAGCTTGTAGATTGTAGGCATTATCACTATGGAACATGGCACGATCCACAATGGAGTTAGATAAATCGGGGCTAAAGCCACATTTACCCGCCACCATAATATCACTGCCTAATAGCTTACCTTGCTCATCAAATCCCACATGATAGCGATTCAAGAAGTCATGACGTTTACCTGTCATCACCATATCATCCTGTCGGGCTAAGCGTGCTTTTACTGGTTGCTGAATTCGATTGGCCAGTAACGCGGCCATACACGCCCAAGGTGCTGCTTGGGTTTCTTTCCCACCGAAGCCTCCACCCATACGACGTACTTCAACCTGCACATAATTAATCGGCAAGTCGAGTACTTCAGATACTAATTTTTGTACTTCGCTAGGATGTTGGCTTGAAGTAAACACCTTCATGCCTTTGTCTTCTGTGGGCACCACGTAGCTTACTTGTGTTTCTAAGTAAAAATGCTCTTGGCCTTTTACATACACTTCACCGCGTAATTGCTTAGGGGCATTTGCAATAGCCGTTGAGAAATCCCCCTTACTCATGGTGTGAGGTGGGTGCACAAAAAAGTCGCTGTTTAGGGCGTCTTCCACTTCTAAAATAGCAGGAAGCGTTTTGTATTCTACTTTGGCTAATCCAACGGCGCGCTTAGCGTCTTCAAAACTGGTGGCCGCAACTGCAAATAATGGCTGGCCAACGTACTCGACCTTTTCTTTAGCAAAAATAGGGTCGCCTTTAAAAACGGGGCCAATGTCAGTTTCACCAGGGACATCGTCAAACACCACAACATCCACCACGCCTTGTGCGGCTTTTACGGCGGTTAAATCCATACTGATGATTTCTGCATGCGCTTGGCTACTTTGGCCAACGGCCATGTGCAATGTGCCCGCAAGTTCAAGCATGTCGTCAATATATATGGCATCGCCTGTGACATGTTTATCGGCACTTTCATGCTTTTGGTCTTTACCAATCTTACCTTTGGCTGGGCGCTTACGACGCACATCATATGCATCTAATTTTGATGATATGAAACTCATGTTAAAGCCCTCCCAAGCATTCAAGGCCGATCTTTTTCACCAGGTTTGCCGCTACGGTTAAGCGATACTCCTTGCTGGCTCGCACATCTTTTATCGGTGAATAATCCTGTGAGATCATTTCACTGGCCCGCTCAAATGTCGCAAGCGTGAACGGCTGCCCCACTAAGGCTTGTTGAGTTTGAATAGCGTGCATTGGCGTTGCTGCCATACCACCACATGCAATGCGCGCATCACAAATGGTTTTACCATCGTGTTCAATCACACTGGCCAGTAACACCGCTGAGATATCGTCGTCTTTGCGTTTGCTGATTTTGTGTATATGCAAACTTTGTTGAGGTTTTAATTTAGGTAACACAAGGGCTTTGAGATACTCCCCTGGCTTTAAATCTGTTTGTTTATAACCATGATAGAAATCTTGAATCGCAATTTCTCGCTCCCCTGTTGTTGAGGCAATTACCACTTTCGCATTCAAAGCAAAAAAGACGGGGGGCGTGTCACCAATGGGTGAGCCATTAGCCACATTCCCCCCTAACGTGCCCAAGTTACGTATTTGGCGAGAACCAATACGCTCAATAAGCTGGACAAACGAAGGAAAACTTTTTGCAAGAACGGACTCACTTTCACTGTAGGTCACCATGGCACCCAAACGTATTTCATTCTGCGAGTGAGTCACGGCTTTTAACGAAGCCACCTGATGCAAACTAATAATGCGATCAAATTGCTTCAATTGTTGTGTGATCTCTAAACCCAAGTCGGTTCCACCTGCCCATAGCTTGGCATCTGGATAATCAACCAGTAACCGCTGAAGATCTTGTTCCGATTGCGGTACGTATAAACGCTGACCCTCTTTTTCTAAATAGGGCTCAGTACCTTGCTTGTTTTCATTAGGGTCAAACTGCACCACAGGGCCTTGATTAATCACGGCATGATCAGCAGGTGCAGGGTAATCAAACATGGCATGAGCGGCATCCATAATAGAGCGGTACCCGGTACAACGGCATAAGTTTCCAGACAGCGCGATATGAATGTCGTGGTCTGAAGCCGGGCCTTGCTGATGGTGTAAACGGTTAAAATGTAAAGCAGTCAAAGAAGAGACGATACCTGGTGTACAAAAGCCACATTGAGAGCCGTGCTTATCAACCATGGCCTGCTGCACTGGGTGCATTTGCTCGGCTTCTTTTAAGCCTTCGACGGTGACCACGTATTTGCCATGCAGACTGCCTAACAAAGCGATGCAGCCATTAATGGCTTGGTATTCAAAAGCACCCGAATGGTTTTGCTGTCCCACTAATATAGAGCACGCGCCACAGTCGCCTCCTGCGCAGCCTTCTTTAGCGGCTAACTGCCTCTTATTGGTGCGAAGATAGCGCAAAACGGTCCAATTTGGATCGATATTGTGCTCTTCAACCCAGTTTCCATTTAAGCAAAAACGAATCACATTCATACCTCTTTCCTGCCCTATCGCCTTATTTTTAGACATATTCCCCTATCAAACACAGGAGGTGGCGTGGGGCGCTGGTTTATATTGCTTTATCTTATAGCAATAACCTGACCATTTAGTCAGAAAATTATTCATTTGTCCAAAAATAACTATTCATGTGGGTTTTGGCAAAGTTATTGCTAAATACATCCTGTCCAAGTAGTCAGCTTTAATTAAAAGGTTTACATGTTTAATCAATCTATGGTCTTAAAGTAGTATGAAACGTCTGGCATTAACAGGTATTTGCAAACAATACCCAGGCTGTATGGCCAACGATAATATTGACCTAGTCGTCACACGTGGAGAAATCCATGCGTTGCTGGGAGAAAACGGGGCCGGCAAAAGCACCTTAATGAAAATCATCTACGGTGTCGTTAAACCGGACGCGGGTGAGTTTTTATGGGAAGGCGAACGCCTTTCTGTTAGTGGCCCAGCCCATGCTCGACGTTTAGGAATTGGCATGGTGTTTCAACACTTCTCTCTTTTTGAAACCCTTACCGTGGCAGAAAACATTGCACTGAGCCTGCCGAAAGAAGAAAGCCGTGATATGGCAACACTGAGTACACGCATCAGTGAAATCAGCAGCCGTTACGGCATGACACTAGATCCGCATCGTTATGTACATACTCTGTCAGTAGGCGAGCAACAGCGCGTGGAAATTGTGCGCTGCTTATTACAGGACATCAAACTGCTTATTTTAGATGAACCCACTTCCGTACTGACACCTCAAGAAGTGAAAGGTCTATTCGCAACGCTGAATCAGCTCGCCAGCGAAGGCTGCTCTATCTTGTTCATCTCACATAAGCTCGATGAGGTCACTGAGCTGTGTCATAACGCGACGATTTTACGCCAAGGCAAGGTAAGCGGTCATTGCAACCCGCAAGACGTTACCAGCCATGAGATCGCACGCCTAATGGTCGGTGACGACACACCGCTAAACCAAGATTACCAAAAAGTCGAAGGTGGCAAGATGGTATTGGATATCGCCGACCTTAACTTTAAAAGCGATGACCCGTTTTCATGCAGCATTAAACAACTCAATTTAAAAGTTAAATCGGGTGAAATTTTAGGTGTTGCCGGTGTTGCCGGTAATGGCCAAGACGAACTCATGCGCTTATTGAGTGGAGAGCAAAGCACGGACGCGGACGCTATTCGTCTACTTAATAAAAACATTGGCGACTTAAATCCGGTTGAACGTCGCCAGCTTGGTTTTGCTTTTGTTCCAGAAGAACGTCTAGGTCGCGGCGCCGTTCCGGATATGAGTTTGGAGCAAAACACATTACTAAGCAGCGCTCATTTAGGCTTAGTTAAGAGTGGCTGGATCAACTTTGAAAAAGTGAAACAGCTTGGCCAACACATCCTAGATAAATATAAAGTGAAGAGCGCAGGATTAAATGCACAAGCTAAAAGCCTATCCGGTGGCAACTTACAAAAATTCATCTTAGGTCGAGAGATCGAGCAAAATCCAACTTTATTAGCCTGCTCTCACCCAACATGGGGCGTCGATATCGGTGCCGCCGTTTTGATTCGGCATGCGTTAATTGAATTACGTGATAAGGGCGCCGCCATTATAGTCGTGTCAGAAGACATCGATGAGCTTTACCAAATTTGTGATCGTTTATGCGCCATTTGCGATGGTCAGCTAAGCCCAATTAAAAATACACAAGATGTGAACATCGAACAACTTGGTCAATGGATGGCAGGGCAATTTACAAGCAACAACCAGCCAGCAGTCACCGGTGAGAATACCTATGTTTAAGTTAGAAAAACGCCCTTTTGATTCAAAAACCATGAGCTATTGCTCGCCGGTCATTGCACTATTGTTAACCTTGTTTTTTGGTGGCTTGCTCTTCTTAAGCCTTGGGCACAACCCATTTGAAGCCTTGTATACCTTCTTTATATTGCCTTTAAGTGATGCTTACGGTTTAACTGAACTGGGTATGAAGGTCGCCCCTCTTTTATTATGCGCCATGGGCTTGAGCTTATGTTTCAAAGCGAAAATTTGGAACATCGGTGCGGAAGGTCAATTTATTATGGGCGGACTAGGTGGCGGCTTTATGGCGCTTCAATTCCTAAACGCTGAATCGAGTTGGGTTCTGATACCTATTTTATTGTTTGGTACTGTATGTGGTTTAGCTTGGGCCGCATTGGCTGCCCTGCTTAAAACAAAATTTCATGCCAATGAAATCCTCACCACCATCATGCTGAATTACATTGCATTAAATGCGTTGCTTTGGGCCGTGCATGGCCCGCTTAAAGACCCTGATGGTTTTAACTTTCCCGAATCTGCCATGTTTGCAGACGCCGCGATATTGCCACTACTGCATCAAGATTATCGTTTAACCATTGCCATCTTTTTCGGCTTATTTGCCATGGTAGCCATTTGGACCTTGCTATCTCGCAGCTGGTTAGGTTTTCAAATCCAAGTACTGGGTGAAGATAAAGCCGCTGCACAATATGCAGGCTTTAAAGAAAATAAGCTGGTTTGGTTTGCTCTATTGGTGTGTGGTGCATTAGCCGGTTTAGCGGGTGTAAGTGAAGTGGTCGGACCTATTGGTCAGTTAATTCCTTACATCTCTCCTGGCTATGGTTATGCCGCTATCATAGTGGTGTTTTTGGGTCGCATGCATCCACTGGGGATTTTACTCGCCAGTATGTTAATGGGGTTAACCTATATGGGTGGTGAAATGGTGCAAATCGAAATGAGTTTACCAAAATCCATTACTGGTTTATTTCAAGGCATGTTGTTGTTCTTTTTATTGGCCAGTGACTTATTAATTAGTTATCGAATTGTTAAAACCAACAAAGAAAAACGCGATCACTCCGCTGCTAGTCGTTCAGCTGCATAGTCAGAATTTAAAGGTAACATCATGGATATTGATTTAATTACAAATATTTTATACGCCACCATTCGCACCGGCACACCGTTAATCTTAGTGGCATTTGGTGAAATGGTGTGTGAAAAATCCGGCGTACTCAACTTAGGCCAAGAAGGCATGATGCTTATGGGAGCGGTTGTGGGGTTTGCCGCGGCGGTGGTAACCGGCAGTTTAATGATCGCCATTTTAATGGCCATTTTTGCGGGCATCTGCATGTCGTTACTGTTTGGTTTTTTATCCATCACGCTTGTCTCTAACCAGGTGGCCAGCGGCCTTGCATTAACCATTTTTGGCGGCGGTTTAAGCGCCTTTATTGGGGCTAATTATGTGGGCATCGGTATTGATGGTGTTCAGCCACTTATCATTCCATTTTTAAGCGATATTCCAGTTATTGGTAAAGCGCTTTTTCAGCAAGACCCATTGGTTTACTTTTCATTTTTTATGGGTGGCTTGCTCTTTTTTGTACTGACTCGCACCCGCCTAGGTTTGAACATTCGCGCAGTAGGGGAAAACCCAGAAGCCGCTAACAGCATGGGCATTCATGTACATGGCATTCGCTATATGGCAGTGATGTTCGGTGGTGCCATGGCGGGCTTAGCAGGTGGTTACTTATCCTTAGCTTACACCCCGCTCTGGAGTGATGGTATGACCGCTGGTAAAGGTTGGATTGCATTAGCGCTTGTGGTGTTTGCTAGCTGGAAAGTAGGCCGCATTATGTTAGGTGCCTACCTATTTGGTATCGCCAGTATTATGCATTTGATTCTACAAGGCACGGGCTTTGAGATTTCCCCAAGCATCTTAGCCATGATGCCTTATGTGGCCACTATTTTTGTTCTGGTTTTACTGTCGTCTAATCAAAGCAAAGCCAAACTCAATGCACCTATGTCGTTGGGTGTGGGGTATCGACCTCAACTATAAAAAGAATTTTTTGCACATGTAAAAAATACACAACTAAAAAGAAAACATCGGAGATAAACATGAAAAAAACACTACTGACAATGGCAAGTGCCGCACTACTAAGTACTTCTGTTCAAGCAGAGCAGTACTGGGCTGATAACAGCGTATCAGTGCTTTATGGTTCAAGTTACATAGAGCCATTTGTTAACGGCCCAGATGAGGAAATGTCTTACACCACACTAACCTTAGAGCATGTATCAGGTCATAGCTGGGGTGGTTTATTTTACTTTGTAGATCGTCATAGTGGCGAAGGCTTTACCGATACTTATATTGAATTTAGCCCAACCTTCACCCTTGCAAAAATGGATGGTGCAATTTCTAATATTAGTGCGGCATACACTCTTGAAAGTGGTGGCGGCTTTGACAACCATTTATTTGGTGCAAGCGTAGGCCTTTCAGTACCTGGTATGGATTACTTAAACGTTAATGTTTATCGCGCAATGAACGATAGCCTTGAGATTGATAAAGGTGATGACAACCTTTTCTCTGTCATTTATGGCTACTCAAATGGCAACTTAATTATCGATGGTTTCATGGATTACCGCTTTGGTAATGATGGTAGCCAGTTTGGTGATATTGAAGATAGCATGAACTTTACGCCTCAAATCACTTACAACTTAGCACCTATGCTAGGCCTTAAAAATAAACTAAAAGTGGGTGTTGAATACTCATACTGGACGAATAAGTTTGGTGTGGATGGCGCAGATCAAAATGCTGTTAGCCTATTGATTAAAGCTCACCTTTAACCAGTAAAAGCATAGCCATACCGTGTATGGCTATGCTTTGTTAGACAATAAGTTTTGCCCTTTAAACGGATCCTTGTATGATTGACTCATGGAACTAGGAAGGCTGTAACCTGTGACGACTGTTGAAACCCCAAAAAAAAGCAAAATCCGCGAGCGAAATAGTCTACAAATTCTCAAAGCGGCAGAAGACGAGTTCGTTCTGCATGGCTATAAAGGCACCAGCATGCAGTCCATCGCTGACCGTGCGGGCCTCCCTAAAGCCAACATCCACTACTATTTTAAGAATAAAGCCAACCTATATCAGGTGGTATTAGAAGACATCATCAGTAATTGGAACGAAGTGCTGGATGATATGACCCCTGATAGCGACCCTACCGAAGTCCTTACCCGCTTTATTCGCAGCAAGATGCAAATGTCCTATACCAACCCTAATGGCTCGAAAATCTTTGCCATGGAGATTATTCAAGGGGCCCCACATATTAAGCAATACATTAGTAAAGATATGCGTGTGTGGGTGAAAGAGAAAACCAGTGTAATTCAGAGCTGGATTGATCAAGGCAAGATGGCCGCCATCGACCCTATTCATTTAATCTTCACTATTTGGGCTACCACCCAGCATTATGCGGACTTTAGTACCCAGGTGCTTGAAGTCATGAATCGTCGAGAATACGAAAAAGAAGATATTGAGCACATTACTCAATTTTTAACCAACCTGATTTTATCCGGGTGTGGCTTGCAACAAGCCAAGTAAGCCACATTGACGTCCATAAAAAAAGGTAAGCTTAGCTCACCTTTTTTATGGACGCCTCATATTCTTCGATTAAACCGATGTATCCACATCTGCTGTGCGTTTTGACGACTTAGAAAGAACCCAAGCAAACAGGGCTCCAGTCACAAACATGCTTAAACTGTAACAAGTCGCTGCAATAGCCATCTCTGTATTTTCAAGTAAGGTCAACGCGATCACGATGGCCAATGTGCCATTTTGAAATCCCACCTCGATGCCGATGGCTTTGCTTTGTGCTTCATTCAACTGGGCGGCTTTTGCTAATACATAACCCAATATCATACTTGCCACATTTAATATGATGGCCGCAATACCGGCCTTAGCAAAATACTCAGCCATGTTGTGTACATTCTCAGCGACGATCAGCAGCACAATGAAAAACAAAAATAAGATAGAAAAAAGTTTTACCGGCTTATCTGCCTTTTCAGACCATTGAGGTTTTTTATGATTAATAAACATGCCAATGGAGATCGGTATAATCGTAATCACCACCAATTGCAAAATGGTCTTCATAACGGGCAAATGAATATATTCCTCTTGCCCCATCAATAGACTCATAAACAACACAATCATCAAAGGAACAGTGAAGGGCGCGATCAAACTCACAAGGGAGGTCAAGGTCACAGAAAGTGCAATATCCCCCTTTGCCAAATACGTGTAAAGATTCGAGGTAGTCCCGCCTGGGCACAAGGCTAATATCATCACGCCCACCGCAACGGCTCCTGTCATTCCAAATGCGACGACGATGCCATAAGCCAAAATAGGTAGCATGATCATTTGTGCAACTAAACCTAAAGCCACCGCCTTAGGACGTAGTAAAACCATTTTGAAATCAACAGGCTTAAGGGCTAAACCCATACCGAGCATAATAATAAACAAAGACAGTGGTAGAACCACTTTGACTAGAACACTTGCTTCCATAACAACCTCTACAACATTTTTATTTTTATCGTTTGAGCATACTCATAACCCACAGGGCTGCCAAGAGTTAACACTGGCCTTGACCTAAAAGGCCACGTTTGTGTCTTAAATGGCAAAAACTGTCTATCTTAATACACCTGTATTTTCCTAGCTTGCAGACTATCTTCCTAATCATGATTAACCGACAAATAAATTTTGGGCAAAAAAAATGGCAAAGTAATCGCTTACCTTGCCATCTCTTAATCACCAAGCCGAATTAGTGCTGGTGACCACCTTCACCATGTACATGGCCGTGCTCAATTTCTTCAGCGCTGGCATCGCGAATCTCTTTCACTTCACCAGAAAATGCTAAAGGAATGCTCGCTAGAGGGTGATTCGCATCAACCGTTACTAGGTCACCTTCAACTGCCGTTACTTCAACCACAACTGGACCTTCAGCACCGTCTGCAGTGAACGCCATACCCACTTGCACATTATCAATCCCCTGGAAAGCTTCCATGGGTACTTGCTGAACAAGGCTCTCATCACGTACGCCGTAACCTTCTTCAGGGCTGACGGTTACTTCATAGCTATCGCCAACAACCTTACCATTTAGTTCAGTTTCAAGACCTGGAACTAGGTTGTTAAAGCCGTGAAGATATACCAACGGCTCGCCGTCTTTTGATGTCTCAATTAGATCACCGGTTTCTGCATTTTTAACAGTAAACTCTAGAGTGACTACTTTATTTTCTGCAATGGTCATGGCTACTCCTATTTGGTTTCGCCGAATCAAGCCGAGGCTTAATGTGAATGTCTTTATACAAATAAACCCACTTAAGATTAAGCAGGTTTATTTTTAGCGTAAACATTATTAAAGCTAATAACGTTCTTAAACACCTTCTTATCTAATCGACACAGAAGGCGTTAGTGACGCAGATTAAGCTTCGATGCCTTTAAGGGTTAGTTTAATACGACCCTTATTATCAACATCCAATACTTTAACTTTAATCTGCTGACCTTCAGTTAAGTGGTCCGCCACGTTCTCAACACGCTCATCAGAGATTTGAGAAATGTGCACTAGGCCATCTTTACCAGGCAAGATATTAACGAACGCACCGAAGTCTACGATCTTTTGTACTTTACCTTCGTAAATAGTACCTACTTCCGCTTCGGCTGTTACCGCTTCGAACATACCTTTGGCCTTCTCTGCAGCGACTTTAGTCAGAGCGAAAATGCTGATTAGGCCTTCGTCAGAAATATCAACGTCTGCACCGGTTTCATCACAGATACCACGGATAGTTGCGCCGCCTTTACCAATCGCTTCAGCAATTTTGTCTGAAGGAATTTTCACGGTTAGGTAAGTTGGCGCGTTATCTGGCATTTCGTCGCGATGCTTAGGCATCACTTCGTTCATTTGCTTCAAGATCGTCATACGAGCTTCAAGCGCTTGCTCTAATGCAATCTCCATGATTTCTTCAGTAATACCTTGGATCTTAATATCCATTTGCAGTGCAGTAATACCGGCTTCAGAACCCGCTACTTTAAAGTCCATGTCACCTAGGTGATCTTCGTCACCAAGAATGTCAGTTAGGACTGCGAATTTTTCGCCTTCCTTAACTAGACCCATGGCGATACCAGCAACTGGTGCTTTAATCGGCACACCCGCATCCATCAATGCAAGAGATGCAGAGCAAACCGATGCCATTGAAGATGAACCGTTAGATTCTGTGATTTCAGAAACCACACGTACAGTGTATGGGAAATCTTCTAGTTTAGGCATCATGGCTTGAACACCACGACGAGCTAAACGACCATGGCCCACTTCACGACGACCTGGTGCACCCATACGACCACACTCACCTACAGAATACGGAGGGAAGTTGTAGTGGAACATGAAGTTATCTTTCGTTACTTCGTGTAAGAACTCAACGGTTTGCGCATCACGGGTAGAACCCAATGTTACCGTACCAATAGACTGAGTTTCACCACGAGTGAACAATGCAGAACCGTGTGTGCCTTTAAGAACATTGGTTTGAATGTTCAAGTCACGTACGGTTTTGTTATCACGACCATCAATACGAGGTTCATGATTTACGATACGCTCACGTACCACTTCTTTTTGTAATTTCTTGAACAGTTTTGAAATGTCTTCAGAGTTATCGTCTTCGCCTTCCTTCAACAATTTCGCTTTGATATCTGCGTTAATTGCATCAATTTGCGTGTAACGCTCCATCTTGTCACTTACTTGGTAAGCAGCGGTCATGGCGTCAAAAGCAATGGCTTTCATTTCTTCGTAAAGCGCAGTGTTGGTTGCAGGTGCAGTCCACTCCCAACGCTCAGTACCGTCTTCAGCTGCGAATTCTTTAATCGCTTCAATCACACACTGGTAGCTTTCATGCGCGAATAACACACCACCTAGCATTTCGTCTTCGCTTAGTTCTAGTGCGTCAGATTCAACCATCAAGACCGCGTCGTTTGTACCAGCAACCACCATGTCTAGCTCAGAGGTTTTAAGCTGTTCAAACGTTGGGTTTAGTACGTAGCCGCCTTCACGAGTATAACCAACACGAGCCGCACCAATTGGGCCGTCGAAAGGAATACCTGAAATAGCCAATGCAGCCGATGCGCCGATCATAGCGGCGATATCTGGATCATTTTCAGTATCAGCAGACATAACTTGAAGCACAACTTGTACTTCGTTCATGTAGCCAGCAGGGAAAAGAGGACGAATTGGACGGTCGATTAAACGGCTCGTCAAAGTCTCTTTTTCGCTTGGGCGGTTTTCACGCTTGATGTAGCCACCAGGGATTTTACCTGCAGCGTAATATTTTTCTTGATAGTTAACCGTTAGCGGAAAGAAATCCTGGCCAGGTTTCATATCTTTTTTGCCCGTTACCGCAGCAAGTACTTGTACATCACCGATAGTCACTAAAACAGCGCCGCTTGCTTGGCGAGCGATACGCTTAGTTTCTAATGTGACTTCTTGATTACCGAAGGTAAATGTTTTTGTTACCGGAGTAAGATCTAGCATAGTTTTCCTTTTTGATTAAATTGGAAACCTGCTTTCGTTTTCTGTACTTCCAAGCATTAGCCCTTTCTCAACTTAAATTTAAGCGAAAAGGCGAATGGGTAGAAACACAGATTTGATAAGCCAGGTTGTCCGTTTTTATTGCTGTTTTTAAATTACACTGTGTTTGTGACAAAAATAGACAATAAAAGTGCATTTTTGCCACCAACAAATAGCAAAAACCCCCGTTAGGGGGTTCAAGCAATCTTAGCGACGCAGGCCTAAACGCTTAATTAGAGAAGCGTAACGAGCAACGTCTTTGCCTTTTAGGTAGTCCAACAATTTACGACGTTGGTTTACCATGCGAATCAAGCCACGACGTGAGTGGTGATCTTGCTTGTTGGTTTTGAAGTGATCTTGTAGACCGTTGATGTTGTGAGTCAACAATGCTACTTGAACTTCAGGAGAACCAGTATCGCCTTCAGCAGTTTGGTATTCTTTAACGATGGCAGCTTTCGCTTGTACATCTAAAGCCATGATATTTTCCTCATAGGTATATGCGTTCAGTTAGGTTAAGGAAGATAGCCACCGTGCATATAAACAGCGGTATCCACCGAAAGCGCCATTAACGGTCAAAAAGAGCGGTTAATTGCGGCACCTTCACTAGACGTTTAAGAGCAATATGCCCTTGAGCGTCCATTTCACCAAGGCCCACAAGATAATCTTGTTGGTCATGTGAAAGGCGCAATTGTACCTGAGGCAATGGCTTGTCACCAGCGTCTAGGGCACGAATTGCACGTCCAAATTGTAAATCACGGGCCTGATCCAAGGTCACCTGAATAATAGGCACGGATTCTAGAGCTGTATAGGTCGGAAATAGCCGATCATCCATCGCCGTGTAATCGTCAGAACCCTCTGGTTTCAGGGCCTGCAGCTCATCTAAGGTGATCATCATCTCTTGCTTATAAGGCCCCGCGGCCAAACGTCTCAAAACCGCCACATAGCCCAGGGTACCAAGCGCTTTAGACACATCTTCTGACAATGAGCGAATATAGGTGCCTTTGGTACAGGTGACGTCTAATTCAATGAAATCTTGGCCAAAATCCAGCAATTCCAGCCTGAGAATCGACACTTTACGCGCCTTGCTCTTGATGTCGAATTCAACCCCTTCGCGGGCAAGCTCATACAACTTACGCCCTTCATGCTTAAGGGCGCTGTACATAGGGGGAACCTGAGTGATTTCACCACGAAACTGAGCCAAAACCGCTTCGATGACAGGCTCACTAAGAGCTGGTATTGAAGCGGTTTCAAGGGTTTCGCCCTCGATATCCCCTGTGTCTCTGGATTCACCAAGCTGCACTCGCGTGATATAACGCTTATCGCTATCAAGCAAACGTTGACTAAACTTGGTTGCTTCTCCCAGACAAACAGGCAAAACACCGGTAGCAATGGGGTCAAGGGCCCCTGTATGGCCGGCTTTTTGGGCTTGGTAGAGCCATTTTACTTTCTGTAAAACGCCATTTGAGGTCATACCCGAAGGCTTATCAATCACAAGAATGCCGCTAATATCACGGCCTTTTCTTTTACGCGCCAAAACGTTTCTCCGCTTTAAGAGGGGCTGAGAACTTACTGCTCTTCGTCTGAATTACGACTTTGATCTTCGCGCATCGCTTGATTGATCAGGTTGGTTAGCTTGTGGCCACGACCAACGGATACATCGTAGTGAAAACGCGGTAACGGCGTTACTCGCGTTTTCATGATTTGTGATAGCTCAGTACGCAGGAAACCGGACATGTCGTTCAACACTTTTTCCGTTTCTTTGATGGTTTCGGCGTCGGCTTCAACCATGCCAGGCTTCATAACAGTGAAGTAAATATCCGCATAACCTAAGTCTGAGGCCACTTTCACCGCATTGAGTGTGACCAAGCCTAGGCGCGGGTCTTTCACTTGAAATTGCAGCATTTGGGCAAGATCACGTTTGATCTGCTCACCTAGACGCTGGGTACGACTATAATCTTTCGCCATTAATTGGGATTCTCGCTAACGCTAAAAAATAAACAGGTGCGGCTATAAAATAAGCGCACCTTTAATATGCATGCAAAGCACGCAAAAAGCCGCCAAAGGGATCTTTGGCGGCTTTGAGGTTTCACACGAGGTGCTTAGATGGTACGAGCGAACTCTTTAACATCAAACACTTCGATCTGGTCACCCGCTTGAACATCATTATAGCTCTTAACGGCGATACCACATTCAGTACCGGTACGAACTTCCTGAACGTCATCTTTAAAGCGACGTAGAGATTCAAGCTCACCTTCGTAAACCACCACGTTGTCACGTAGTACACGAATCTTCTTGTTACGGTGAACCGTACCTTCGATAACCATACAGCCAGCAACCGCACCAAATTTCGGTGAACGGAATACGTCACGTACTTGCGCAATACCCACGATTTCTTCACGAAGTTCAGGTGCCAACATGCCAGACATAGCTTGTTTCACATCGTCAATCAGATCGTAAATGATGCTGTAGTAACGCATGTCTAAACCACTGTTTTCCACCACACGCTTAGCCGCTGCATCAGCACGTACGTTGAAACCAAATAGGACCGCGTTAGAAGCAGATGCTAGGTTCGCGTCTGTTTCTGTAATACCACCAACACCGCTGGATACAATCGTCACTTTCACTTCATCAGTAGAAAGCTGCTCAAGTGCACCAATTAACGCTTCAAGTGAACCTCGAACGTCCGTTTTAATAACCAGGTTCAAGCTCGATGCTTGCGCATCGCCACTCATGCTGAACAAAGCGTCCAGTTTGGCGGCTTGTTGTTTCGCTTGGAACTGCTCTTTCTCTTTAGAAGAACGAATGCCCGCTACTTCACGAGCACGCTTCTCACTTTCCGCTACAAGGAAGTGATCGCCTGCACCTGGTGGTACGTCTAGACCTAGAATCTCAACCGGAATCGATGGACCGGCTTGATCAATCGGCTGACCGTTTTCATCAAGTAGTGCACGTACACGACCAATAGACGTACCAGCAAGAACGATGTCGCCTTTCTTAAGCTGACCGTTTTGAATCAATAGAGTCGCTACTGGACCACGACCTTTATCAAGACGCGATTCAACCACCACACCGGTTGCAGGGCCATCGGCAACGGCTGTTAATTCAAGCAATTCAGACTGTAGTAATACCGCTTCAAGCAAGGCATCAATACCGGCACCTGTATGTGCAGATACTGGCACAAACTGAACGTCACCGCCCCACTCTTCAGGTACCACTTCTTTGGCTACTAGTTCGTTTTTAACACGATCAACGTCAGCGGATTCTTTATCCATTTTGTTGATGGCAACAACCAAAGGAACACCGGCTGCGCGCGCATGCTGGATAGCTTCTTCTGTTTGAGGCATTACGCCGTCATCAGCCGCTACCACTAGAATGACGATGTCCGTAGATTGAGCACCACGTGCACGCATGGCGGTAAACGCGGCGTGTCCAGGTGTATCTAAGAAGGTCACCATACCTTTATCGGTTTCAACGTGATAAGCACCGATGTGCTGGGTAATACCACCCGCTTCACCGCTGGTTACGCGAGTTGAGCGAATGTAATCAAGTAGTGAGGTTTTACCATGGTCTACGTGGCCCATTACGGTTACAACTGGCGCACGAGATACTTGCTCACCATCGTATTTCACTTCTTCCATGAAGCTATCTTCAACCGCGTTATCACTTACTTGCTTGTACTTGTGACCCATTTCTTCAATCACAAGAATCGCTGTATCGATATCAAGAATTTGGTTGATGGTTGCCATCACGCCCAATTTCATTAGCTCTTTGATCACTTCGCCAGCTTTAACCGCCATGCCTTGTGCCAATTCACCAACCGTAATGGACTCGCCTTTTAGCTCAACTTCACGAATGATCGGTGCAGTTGGTTGCTTAAACGCGTGCTCGCTATCTTCACGGCCACGACGCTTAGGCGCGCCACCACGACGACGGCTATCGTCCATAGAGCCTTCACGACGACGGCCTTTACCGCCACCTTTGTTCTTGTCGCCAAAGCGCTTATCTTTATCTTTGTCTTTGTCTTTATTACGAAACTCTTTTTTCTTGCTGCGATCTTCTTTGTCCGCTGGCGGCGCAGTAGGCGCTGCTGTAGCTGGGGCATCAGAAGGTTTACGTGCAGCCGGCTTAGCGCCTTTTGCATCCGCAGGCTTACGCTTAGGCGCAGGCTTCGCATCTTTCTTCGCTGTATCGTCTTCTTTAACAATCGTACGCTTCTTGCGCACTTCAATGTTAACCGCTTTTTTACCAGCACCCGTGTTAAGTGTGGTGGTAGTTTTGCGTTTTAACGTGATCTTTTTAGGACCATCAGCTTCTGTTTCTTGCTCACCATGGCTCTTTTTCAAGAAGGTTAGCAAGATAACTTTTTGCTCATCGTTTACTTTTTCGTCACCACTTTTATGTGGTAGACCAGCTTCGTTCATCTGAGCGACTAAACGTTCAACTGGTGAGCCTACTGCTGCGGCTAACTGTTTTACCGTGACTTCTGCCATTCGAATATTCTCCTCCCGCCTGTGGCTGCCTATTCGGTTTCTTCAAACCAGGGCTTACGCGCGGTCATAATTAGTTGGGCGGCCTTCGCTTCGTCGATGTCTTCAATACCAACAATATCGTCTACGCCTTGCTCAGCAAGGTCTTCCATTGTGCAGATGCCACGGCTTGCCAACACTAAGGCCAAGTGTTGGTCCATTCCTTCCATATTCAGCAAATCGTCAGCCGGTTTTGCGTCTTCTAGTTTTTCTTCACTAGCAATGGCTTGGGTAAGCAAAATGTCTTTTGCACGAGACTGCAGTTCATCAACAATTTCTTCATCGAAACCGTCAATGTCTAACATCTCTTCACGTGGCACATAGGCAACTTCTTCTAGGCCTGTAAAGCCTTCTTCTACCAGTACCGCAGCTACGTCTTCATCAAGATCAAGGGCTGCCATTAGTGTTTCAACTAATGAACCTTGCTCTTCTTCTTGTTTCGCACCTGCTTCTTCTTCGGTCATTACGTTAATGGTCCAGCCGGTAAGCTCAGATGCCAATTTCACGTTTTGACCGCCACGACCAATTGCGATAGCCAATTGGTCTTCTAGCACGGCCACGTCCATCGTGTTGGTTTCTTCATCCATTACGATAGAAGCCACTTCAGCTGGGGCCAATGCATTGATCACTAGTTGCGCAGGATTATCATCCCACAACACAATATCAACACGCTCATTGCCCAGTTCATTTGATACCGCTTGAACACGAGCGCCGCGCATACCAACACATGCCCCAATTGGGTCGATGCGCTGATCGTTTGTTTTTACTGCGATTTTTGCACGACTACCGGTATCACGGGCAGCCGCTTTAATTTCAATCACGTCTTCGCCAATTTCTGGCACTTCGATGCGGAAAAGCTCAATAAGCATTTCGCTAGAAGCACGACTGAGCATCAATTGTGGACCACGGTTTTCTGGGTTCACAGACATCAGTACGCAACGTACACGGTCGTTGATGCGGAACACTTCACGCGCAACCAACTGGTCACGAGGAAGTAAGCCTTCGGCGTTCGCACCAAGGTCCACAATAATATTATCGCGGGTGACTTTTTTCACGGTACCGTGAACAAGCTCACCAATGCGATCAGCGTATGCCGCTGTGATCTTGGCACGCTCAGCTTCACGTACTTTTTGCATGATAATTTGCTTAGCCGCTTGAGCTGCGATACGTCCAAAACCTGGATTCTCAACTTGCTCTTCATAGACATCACCTTCTTTTAGGTTCGTGTCTATGTCTGCCGCTTCTTGCATATTTAATTCAGACCCCAAGGCCGGAACCACTTCATTGCTTACAATGACCCAGCTACGGAAGGTTTCATAGTTACCAGTACGACGGTCAATAGAAACTCGTATCTCAGGCTCTTCGTCTTCGTAACGTTTTTTCGCCGCTGCCGCTAAAGCTAACTCAATAGCTTCAAAAATTACTTCCTGCTCTACGCCTTTCTCGTTAGAAACAGCCTCGGCAACTAGCAGTATCTCTTTGCTCATAACCTTGCCCCCGGTAATCCTATTTACCCTTGTGATCTTGAAATATTAAGCTGGCTTTATCGATAGCATCAATCGGTAATAAGTACTCATGGTCATCTACATGAACCACGATATCTTCATCATCTTCAATACCAACAAGTTTGCCTTTAAATTTACGACGCCCTTCAAAGGCATAACGTAATTTCACATCAACAAACTCACCAACGTAACGCTTATAATGCTCAAGGGTGAACAATGGACGGTCCACACCTGGAGACGATACTTCTAAGTTATATTCTGAGGTAATTGGATCTTCTACATCCATTATCCCGCTGATTTGACGGCTCACTAGTGCACAGTCATCTACATGAATGCCATTTTCACCATCAATAAATACACGCAGTACCGAATTATTGCCTTGAGCAATGTATTCAATACCCCAAAATTCAAAGCCCAGTGCTTCAACCACAGGCTTTAGCAAATCAATTAATTGCTGTTCTTTACTCGCCACACGCGCTCCACAGATATAAAAATTGGGCTAAAGGATGAGCCAGTGTTTAATACCAGTCACCCGAGCCCAATCTTTAGCGTTTAAGTACTCAGTACTTTAAATAAAAACTGCTAAATGCTGATTGCTTACGCTACCAACAAAAAACCCCTTATCGGAACCACTTTAATCATCGTTAAAGCAACTCCCCCAGGGGTTTTAATCATCAAGCCGAGGGCCTGGAAATAAAAACAAGTGGTAATACCACCCAGCAAGCTGATACTAGACCAGAATTGCTCAAAAATCCGTTAAATCATGTACAAACGAGCCCTAAATAGCCCACGCACGATACAATAATTGTGCACATTATAGAGACATCACCTTTTATCATCAAGGGAAGTCTTGTTTTATGCCTTTATTGGCTCTTAAAGCACAAAAAACGAGCAATGCTCGTTTTTCAATCAATGGTGCGGATGGAGGGACTTGAACCCTCACGTGCTTTCGCACACAGCGACCTCAACGCTGCCTGTCTACCAATTCCAGCACATCCGCAAAATCGTTTAGTCGATGACAGGCGTCTCTGAACCAGTAGACGCATCATCGATCACAGGCATTTCACCATCAAACACCGGGGCCTGTACTTCTTGCAACTCAGGCAGGCCTTCATCAGCCAGGCCTGTCGCTTTTTCTTTCGCAAAGTAAGCCAAAGAGAAACTAGTAGCAAAGAACAATGCCGCTAAAAATGCCGTACTACGGGTCAAAAAGTTACCTGAACCCGCACTACCAAATACCGTTTGAGAGGCGCCGCCACCAAAGCTAGCACCAGCATCAGCGCCTTTGCCTTGCTGAAGCAAAACCAAGGCAATAATAGCCACGGCGATAATAATGTGAGCAATTACAATCAAGCTTTCCATAGTACTCTCTAACCTGCTGCGTTACAGATTTTAACAAAATCGTTTGAATTTAAAGAGGCGCCACCCACTAGGGCACCATCCACATCCGGCTGAGCAAAAATAGCTTCCGCATTATCCGGTTTAACACTGCCACCGTAAACAATTTGAATTGTTTGAGCGATCTCTGTGTCGTATTGAGCAAGGTGTGCACGAATTGCTTTGTGTACATCCTGTGCTTGCTCGGGTGTTGCTGTTTTACCTGTGCCTATGGCCCAAACTGGCTCATATGCAATCACTGCACGACTAAAACCGGCTATACCTGTTTTATTCAATACCGCTTCAATTTGATCAACGATCACAGTCATTGTGTCACCGCTCTCTCGTTGCGCAAGGGTTTCACCAACACACAAGATAGGCTGAACACTGGAGCCAAGTAGTGCGACAAGCTTATCCGCAACTATTTGATCATTTTCGTGAAACAACTCACGACGCTCACTGTGACCCACCAGTGCATACTGGCAAGCAAAGTCTTCAAGCATCGACGTGGCGACTTCACCGGTGTAAGCACCACTTGAATGCTGACTTACATCCTGCGCACCCCATTTAATACCTGAGGCGGCTAATAAACTCTTACACTGAAACAAGTAGGGCGCCGTTGAAAACACAGCCACATCAATCGTTTCATTGTTTTTTAACGCGGATACCAATTGCGTTAGCCTGGTCTGATTTTCGGCCAAAGAGCCGTGCATCTTCCAGTTTCCAGCGACTAATTTACGACGCATATCTATTCCCCTACTTCAGGAAGGTGGCGATACTACCTAAGATAGTGAAATCAAGCAAGCTAAGGGGCTTTGTAAGTGCCTTAGTTTGTTGTGAATTATGTTACAAAACAGCCGCTTAGTGACCAAAGATACTGCTCGCCTTGGTCACTAAATACTCTATGCAGCCGTACCGACCACACCCACTAGGTGATCTACCAGACGCTCAACCAGCTCAACATCCTCGCCTTCGATCATCACTCGAACCACAGGCTCGGTGCCAGAAGGTCTGAGCAAAACGCGCCCTCGACCGGCCAGTTCCGCTTCAGCTTCAGCAACCGCTTGAATCACAGCAGGGTTTTGCACCACCGATTTATCCGTTACGCGCACGTTTTTCATGATCTGAGGAAACTTGCTCATGCCTTTTTTGTATTCGTGCAATGTCTTACCACTGCCCGACAACGCCTTAAGCACCTGAAGGGATGCAGCAATACCGTCACCTGTCGTGGTCGCATTCAGGCACAATATATGCCCAGAATTCTCACCGCCGAGCGCCCAGTTATGCTCTTGCAATAACTGCATCACATAGCGGTCACCCACATTGGCTCGAACAAATGGGATCTCCATGTCCTTCAAAGCCAATTCCATTCCCATATTGCTCATCAAGGTACCCACTACGCCACCTTGCAATTGATCGGTATCTTGCTGATGACGAGCAATCATATAAATCAACTCATCGCCGTCAACCAATTCACCCTTGTGATCCACCATCACCACTCGGTCACCATCGCCATCAAAGGCGATACCAAAGTCCGCTTCCAGCTCAACCACTTTTTGCTGCAGCGCTTTTGGTGAAGTTGAGCCCACTTGCTCATTAATGTTCAAACCATCTGGTTTATTACCAATGGTGAATACTTCGGCACCTAACTCAGAAAACACGGCCGGGGCAATTTGATACGTGGCACCATGAGCACAATCCAGTACGATGCGCATGCCCTTTAAGCTCAAACCAAATACAGTGCTTTTACAAAATTCAATATATCGACCCGCCGCATCTTCAATTCGTTTGGCTTTACCTAAGCGATCAGACGCCACTATCGCCATGGGCTGATCAAGTAACTCTTCGATGGCCTGCTCGGTTTCATCGTCTAATTTACTGCCTTGAGCCGAAAAGAATTTGATGCCGTTATCATAGTAGGGGTTGTGCGAGGCACTGATGACAATCCCTGCATCGGCATGGAAAGTGCGGGTAAGGTAAGCGATACCAGGGGTCGGCATGGGCCCTAATAAACCAATATCCACACCCGCCGCAGACAGCCCTGCTTCTAAGGCGGACTCAAACATGTAACCAGAAATGCGCGTATCTTTGCCAATTAAAATCTTACGTTTTCCCTGACTGGCAAATACTTTACCTGCGGCAAAACCCAATCTCATGACGAAATCTGGCGTGATTGGCGCATCACCCACTCGCCCACGAATACCATCTGTACCAAAATACTTACGAGACATCTTATTATTCCTACTGCGTCTTTTGTGCTCTGAGCACATTTCCTGCGATCAATCGCTTATTTTACAACTGTGCCTTGGTGGCTTGCACGACTTTTAATGCATCCACGGTTTCTTTCACATCATGCACACGGATAATCTGCGCACCATTCATGGCAGCAATTACGGCTCCGGCCACACTGCCCACCACGCGCTTATCCACAGGGGCATCATCCAACACCCCAGCAATCATGGACTTGCGTGACAAACCAATTAACAACGGTAAGTCTAAACTCTTGAATCGCTCCAACTGAGCCAGCAGCGCATAGTTATCATCTAGGGTTTTACCAAAACCAAAGCCGGGGTCTAGAATAATCTGCTGGCGCTCAATGCCTGCATCTTGGCAAGCCTGCACACGATCCACAAAAAAATCATAGACATCGGTGATAATCTGCTGATACGTAGGGTTATCTTGCATATTGCTCGGCTCACCTTGCATATGCATAAGGCAAACCGGTAAACCTGTTTGCTTCGCCGCAGCAAGCGCCCCTTCTCGCTGCAGAGCTCGCACGTCATTCAGCATATGCGCGCCTGCTTTTTTAGCCGCTAAGAAAACCTCAGGGGCGCTAGAATCCAGACTGATACAAACATCTAACTGTGAATGAATCTGCTCAATAACGGGAATCACACGGTCTAATTCCTCTTGAACCGATACAGGCTTTGCACCTGGTCGAGTGGACTCACCACCCACATCGATAATGGATGCACCTTGACTCACCATTAAGCGAGCATGGTCTAAAGCCTTATCTAAATGATTATACTGACCGCCATCACTAAAAGAATCTGGCGTGGCATTTAGAATGCCCATCACCTGAGGCACACTAAGATCCAGTGATCTCTCACCACAAATAAACGTCATACGGGGTCCTAAAATAGAAAAAGGCAACACAGCGCTGCCGTGTTACCTTTAAATAGATGGGAGATTAGTTGTTAATTACCGCTAGCCGGATCCGCTGCAGGCTTAACATCTGAATCATCGTCACTGGAGACGTCAACATTCACGTCTTCAGCCACTGGCGCTGGCCCGCCTTTATCATCATCCGACCAAGATTGAGGCGGACGTGGTTTTTGGCCATTCATGATGTCGTCAATCTGTTTACTATCAATGGTTTCATATTCCATCAACGCATCTTTCATCAATTCAAGCTTATCGCGGTTTTCTTGCAGGATTTTCTCTGCGCGATCATAGCAATCTTTCAATAGGCCGGTTACTTCTGCATCAATGGTACGGGCCGTTTCATCAGATAAGTGAGACATCTGACCACCACCAGCGCTACCTAGGTAGCTGCCTTGCTCTTCTTCAGTGTAAAGCTGAGCGCCTAATTTATCAGACAAGCCCCATTTGGTGACGTAGTTACGTGCGTATTGAGTAGCGCGTTCAATGTCATTAGATGCACCAGTTGTTACACCGTCTTTGCCTAGGGTCATCTCTTCTGCAATTCGGCCACCGTAAAGCGAACAAATATTGCTCTCAATACCGCGCTTGCTGATCGAGTGACGATCTTCTTCCGGCAAGAACATGGTCACACCTAGCGCACGACCACGGGGGATAATGGAAACCTTATAGACCGGATCATGCTCAGGCACTAAGCGACCTACAATG
Source organism: Bermanella sp. (assembly GCA_051277445.1). Classification (GTDB taxonomy): domain Bacteria; phylum Pseudomonadota; class Gammaproteobacteria; order Pseudomonadales; family Oceanobacteraceae; genus Bermanella. The sequence continues at coordinate 48,478 of JBNMQC010000004.1, forward strand.
GCATGGCCAGCTTCGTGGTAAGCGGTGTTTTCTTTCTCTTTATCACTCATCACCATGGACTTACGTTCAGCACCCATCATGATCTTATCTTTCGCTTTTTCGAACTCTTCCATGGAAACCGTTGAGCGACCACCGCGAGCAGCAAATAAAGCCGCCTCGTTTACCAAGTTAGCTAAATCTGCACCTGAAAAACCGGGTGTACCACGTGCAATCACGCGTGCATCAATGTTTTCAGCAACCGGAACTTTACGCATGTGGACTTTCAGAATTTGTTCACGGCCACGAATATCTGGCAAACCAACTACAACCTGACGGTCAAAACGGCCAGGACGCAATAGCGCTGGGTCTAGTACATCGGGACGGTTAGTCGCCGCAATCACAATAATCCCATCATTGCCTTCAAAGCCATCCATTTCAACAAGCAGCTGGTTCAACGTTTGCTCGCGCTCATCGTTACCACCGCCGATACCCACACCACGGCTGCGACCGACTGCGTCGATTTCGTCGATAAAGATAATACAAGGCGCTTGTTTTTTAGCTTGGTCAAACATGTCACGCACACGAGATGCACCCACACCCACAAACATCTCAACGAAGTCAGAACCAGAAATAGAGAAGAAAGGCACTTTTGCTTCACCGGCAATGGCCTTAGCCAATAGGGTTTTACCGGTACCAGGCTGGCCAACCATTAAAACACCACGAGGGATCATGCCGCCTAAGCGCTGATATTTGGCTGGGTCACGCAAGAATTCAACCAGCTCTTCAACATCTTCTTTCGCTTCATCACAACCAGCCACATCGGCAAACGTGGTTTTAATCTGGTCTTCACCCAATAGTTTTGCTTTTGACTTACCAAACGCCATAGGGCCACGGCCACCGCCGCTGCCACCTTGCATTTGGCGCATGAAGAACATAAATACAGCGATAATCACTAAAATAGGGAAAGATGCGACCAATAGCTGAGTCCAGATACTTTGCTGCTCAGGCTTCTTACCTTGCACCTCAACCTTGTGCTGAAGTAAGTCATCCATCATCTTTGGATCATGTCCAGGGCGAACGGTTTCAAACATTTGACCATTATTGAACTCGCCATCAATTGACGCTCCCGCAATGGTCACTTTTTTCACCTGACCATTCTGCACAAGCTCAATAAACTGAGAATATGCTATCTCTTGATTTGAAACCGGAGAATCAAGCTTTTGGAAGACTGTCAGCAAGACAGCGGCAATAATGAGCCATAAAATTAAATTCTTTGCCATTTTAGTAAAGGTCCAACCCCTAATTTGTTAGATTCTCAGTACGTTTAACAGTACTACATATTCACAGAAATAGTCACATTCACTTTTAGAGTTTGGCAAGCAATTGCCCATGACTCCAGTAAAAGTATTCATTTTTACGGGCCAACCCTACATTTGGTTCGCTCGTTATGTATTCTTTTGCGTTTCCCACCCAGCCTATCAACCTTGCTGTGGAAAACGACCTATCACCCTTATTGGGGGCCTTCTGATAAAAAACAAGGCTAGTTCTCACATTACAAAGCGTTATTGAGAGTCCAATTGCGCCAACTAGTTCCCGCTACCCAAGGCTAAAACAACCCAAATTCAGCGAAATAGCGCTTAACTCTCCGCCAAACCACATTAGATCGTTACGACGGGTGACATGTGCTGATATAATACTAAAATTAGACAAGTTAGTCGTAACCCTATTCACACAGAGACGTTAATATTAATGGCCCTTTCTCAAGACCGTAAAAAAGCCCTTAGAACCATCGGACACAAGCTAAACCCTATCGTTATCGTGGCGGGCAACGGTTTAAGCGAAAATGTACTCATGGAAATTGACCGCGCACTAGAAGATCATGAGCTAATTAAAGTGAAGTTCTCTGTGGGCGATCGTGACCTAAAGAATGAGCTGATCAAACAAACCGAAAAAAGCACACGCTCTACTCTGATTCAAAGCATTGGCAATGTGGGCTTGTTCTATCGCGCCGCAAAAGAGCCTGATCCTAAAAAGTCGAATCTTGCACAACGCTATTAATATCGAACGATTAGTTAGCACAATTAAGAAGGCCGCTTATTAGCGGCCTTTTTTATAAGCGTTAATTTTGCACTTGTTTACTTAACTTAGCCTGCTGCAGCTCATTTTCTTTATTGATCAGCGCAGCCATTTTAAGCTTTAAGTTATTGCGTTCAATACCCTCCTGATGAACATATTGACTCATTCTTTTACGTTTCAGCTTAGATTGCAGAAAACCCTTACGCTTTGCTTGCCACTGACAGCTTTCCCATCCCTCTAAGGGCATTTTGAAAGTTTGAGGTACGCCATCATTATCATCGAATTCACCACCAATAGCTGCCATTAGAGGGGCTTGTTCCTCTGCGGATAGCACCACCCAGAATTTCCGTGTCATCCCCGGAGGCACTTCAATGTCTTGGCCAATGAGGTAATTAGCCAACACAGGGGCTGCTGTTTCCACCTGATCAACATCTTGTGCAATATCATCACTGACCTCATTAACCGCATTGCCTACATACAGAGCGGCACCGGCAACTTTCGCTGCATCGTTATCCGCAGCCATTAAACCAATACCCAGCCCTGCAACCGCTAGCGCGGTCAAACCGTCATTGTGCCCTTTAAGCCTCAATCTATGGTTCTCCCCTTCACGCCACAATGCTAAGCGCTGCCCCTGAACAACATGAAACAAGTGATTGGACCCGTAAGGAAAGCTTAACGCCAAACCGGATAAGGTCTGCCACTTCGATGAAGGGTTTTCGATAGAAAAATCAAGATAAGCAAAGTAATCGCTGCAATGATAAGAGCTAAATCGAGCACTTATTTTAAGCGGTGAACTGGAGCGATTTTGATCAACAGAAGATATATCTGCAATGTCACCCAGCTGGTTACTTGCACACCCCGCCAAAAAGATCACTAACAACAAAAATACTTTACGCATATTGAATTCCATTTCAAAATTAAGATCAGATAACTGTGATTACCACATCCCATTAAAGTTACATAAAAAAGGCCGCTAAAGCGGCCTTTTTTATTCAACACTGCGTTCTAAAAATAGAACTGTGTTTATTGACACCAAGCACGAGCATTACGGAACATACGCATCCACGCGCCATCTTCGCTCCACTCATCCGGCACATAGCTGTTTTGCACCGCGCGGAATACACGTTCAGGGTGAGGCATCATGATGGTCACACGGCCACCTGCAGCGGTTAGGCCTGTAATACCGTCTACAGAGCCGTTCGGGTTGGCTGGATATTGCTCAGTCACTAAACCAAAGTTATCCACATAACGCAGCGCCACCTGGCCTTGCTTGGTAACAGATTCAATATCCGCCGCCTGAGCAAACTCCGCATGACCTTCACCGTGGGCCACAGCAATTGGCATACGCGAACCTTCCATGCCGGCTAGCATGATGGAGTCACTCTTTTGCACTTCAACCATGGCAACACGGGCTTCGAATTGCTCAGATTGGTTGCGCACGAAGTGCGGCCAATGATCAGAACCTGGGATTAACTCATGCAGGTTAGATAACATCTGACAGCCATTACACACACCTAACGTAAAGGTGTCTTCACGCTCAAAGAATGCCTTGAACTGTTCACGTGCAATATCGTTGAACAAGATCGATTTCGCCCAACCTTCACCGGCGCCTAGTACGTCACCGTAAGAGAAGCCGCCACAGGCAACCAAACCACGGAAACCGTCCAGCTTAACGCGACCAGACAATACATCACTCATGTGCACGTCGACCGTATTGAAACCCGCTTTATCAAACGCCGCTGCCATTTCGATCTGACCGTTCACCCCTTGCTCACGCAAGATCGCCACGCTTGGGCGGTTACCGCTGGCGATTAAATCAGCCGCTACGTTTTCGTTCACATCAAACGACAGTTCAGCGTGTAAACCTGGGTTGTCAGCATCCAGCAAGCCATCAAATTCTTGCTTGGCACAATCTGCGTTATCACGCATGGCTTGAATTTCATAAGAGGTACGAGACCACAAACGCTGAAGGTTCACGCGGGTATCACTGAATAAGTTTTCACCGTTTAGCTCAACCACTATCGTGTCATCATCATTCAAGTTGGCAACCACAGCGGCACAATCACCCAGACCCGCTGCATTTAATTGCGCCAATACAAATTCCGTGTCGTCTTGGCGAACCTGAATCACCGCACCTAATTCTTCAGCAAACAATGCAGGCATCACATCCGCTTGCGAATCAACCAGTGCATCTAGCTTAATGGTTAGACCCACGTGACCGGCAAAACTCATTTCGGTTAATGTTGCCCATAGGCCACCGTCAGAACGGTCATGGTAAGCCATGATCTTATCGTCTTGATTAAGACCTTGAATTACCGCAAAGAAGGCTTTTAAGTCTTCGGCGTCATCTACGTCAGGCACTTCATTACCTAACTGATCAAATACTTGCGTAAGAGCCGACGCGCCTAAACGATTTTGGCCGCGGCCAAGGTCGATCAAGATTAAGTCGGTCTCTTCTTCATCACCACGAAGCTGAGGCGTTAACGTTTTACGTGCATCAACCACAGGTGCAAAGCCAGTCACCACCAATGACATTGGCGAGGTGACGGTTTTCTCTTCACCACCTTGCTCGCTCCACTTGGTTTTCATGGACATGGAGTCCTTACCAACCGGAATCGTTAAATCAAGCTGTGGACATAATTCCATGCCGACCGCTTTTACGGTTTGATAGAGTTTTTCATCTTCACCAGGGTGGCCAGCGGCACACATCCAGTTTGCTGAAAGCTTAATGTTGCTTAGCTTTTCAATATTAGATGCAGCGATATTTGTAATCACCTCACCTACTGCCATGCGACCCGATGCAGGCGCGTTAATGAGTGCAGAAGGTGTGCGCTCACCCATGGCCATGGCTTCACCTGTGTAACCATCGTATGAAGCCGTGGTCACCGCCACGTCAGCCACTGGCACCTGCCAAGGGCCCACGAACTGATCACGGGCAACGGTACCGGTAATTGAGCGGTCGCCGATGGTAATCAAGAAGCTTTTGCTGGCAACGGCTGGTAATTGCAGCACACGCTCGGCGGCATCTTTTAATGTAATGCCATCTAAATTCACAGCTGGCAGATCAAGATCAAAACGATCTGCGGTACGGTGCATTCGCGGCGCTTTACCTAGCAATACTTGCAGCGGCAAATCCACTGGGTTATTACCAAAGTGACTATCAGAAACCGTTAAGTGCTGTTCTTCAGTGGCTTCACCGATCACGGCAAACGGACAACGTTCACGCTGACAAATTTCTTCAAATAACGCTAGGTTTTCAGGGGCCACCGACAACACGTAACGCTCTTGGGATTCGTTACACCAAACCGCCAATGGGCTCATGCCTGGCTCATCGTTTGGAATATTACGCAATTCAAACTTACCGCCACGACCCGCATCGTTTACAAGCTCAGGGAAAGCGTTAGATAAACCGCCCGCGCCCACGTCATGAATAAATACGATTGGGTTGTTTTCACCTAACTGCCAGCAACGGTCAATGACTTCTTGGCAACGGCGCTCCATTTCAGGGTTGCCACGTTGTACGGATGCAAAATCTAAATCTTCGTTTTGCTCACCACCATCAACCGATGATGCCGCGCCACCGCCTAAACCAATTTGCATGGCAGGGCCGCCCAACGCGATTAATTTACCGCCCACTGGAATCTCTTTTTTCTGAACGTGCTCTTCACGAATATTGCCGTAACCACCGGCAATCATGATTGGCTTGTGGTAACCACGCACTTCGTCGCTGGCTTGTTCTTCAAATGTACGGAAATAACCACATAGATTTGGACGACCAAATTCATTGTTAAACGCCGCACCACCAATTGGGCCTTCCAACATAATATCTAATGCCGAAGCTATACGTGCAGGCTTGCCGTATTGGCTTTCCCATGGCTGCTCGTAACCTGGGATTTTTAAATCAGAAACCGTAAAACCGGTTAAACCCGCTTTGGGCTTAGAGCCAATACCAGTGGCGCCTTCGTCACGAATCTCACCACCACTACCGGTAGCTGCACCTGAAAATGGCGCAATAGCTGTTGGATGGTTGTGGGTTTCCACTTTCATCAGTATGGCCATTTGCTCTTGATGATAGCGATATTCTTTTGTGCCCGCTTCAGGGAAGAAACGGCCTGCTTCACTGCCACGAATAACCGACGCATTGTCTTTATAAGCCGACAAGATGTTTTCGTTGTGATGCTCATAGGTGTTTTTGATCATTTGGAACAAGGATTTTTCTTGTGCCTGACCATCAATATCCCAGCTGGCATTAAAGATTTTATGACGGCAATGCTCAGAGTTGGCTTGAGCAAACATCATTAATTCGATGTCGTTAGGGTTACGGCCTAACTTCTTGTAGTTATCGACTAGGTATTCGATTTCATCATCAGCAAGGGCTAGACCTAACTCTTTGTTAGCCGCCTCAAGCGCCGCAGCACCGCCAGCTAGAATGTCCACTTGCGTCATAGGAGCCGGTTCAGCATGACTGAATAAGGCTTGCGCATCATCAAAGTCCGCAAGAACGGTTTCCACCATGCGATCAAACAAGTGTGCTTGAATGCCAGCTGTGTCTTCCGAGCCCGTTACCCAATAAGCCACACCACGCTCTAGGCGCTTAACCTTGGATAGACCACAGTTCTTAGCGATATCGGTTGCTTTAGAAGACCAAGGGCTGATTGTGCCGATACGTGGTACCACTAAAATCATCTTGCCAGTTGGCTGTTCAGCTTGGGCTTTTGGACCGTATCGCAAAATACGTTCTAATACGGAATGTTCTTGATCACTGAGTGTTTCAAGAGTTTCAGCAAAGTGAACAAACTCACCGTAAACAGAAGTGACTTCTGGGTGTGTGATTTGAATTTTTGCTAGTAGCTTTTCACGACGAAAGGCAGAAAGTGCAGGAGCACCGGACAGTTTGAGCATTGCTGTTCAGCCTACTGAGATAGAGGTGGAATTTAAGAGGGCATAATTCTAAAGGAAAGGAGCCTTAGTCACCAGCTTTAAACTTGGCTTTGCTTGAGTTCTACACAAGCCCTAATGCGTCACGCTCATACACAACTTAATACCTTAGGCGTATATAACAAAATGATCTAAAATAAAGAAGATCAACAATTACGGGGCCTGAGAGGCATTTATGTTGAATCTGACCAATATTGTCAGACAGGCCGATTTGGAGCTTTCCGTATCTCCCTTTAAAATATGACACAGATCACACTTTAAATTCACACGACTATGGGGAGGGCGCTATGCAACAGCATCTTGCAAACAAGCAGCAATGGCTATTAAAAGCCAGTTTTGCCCTCTGCCTATTATGCATAATCGTTGTTTTAGCCATGAGCTCTGGCAGTCGCCACGATTACGATGATGTGGTCGAAAGCGGGGTTTTGAAGATCATCACCCGCAACAGCCCGACCACCTACTACCAAGACAAAGACCAAGCATCCGGCTTTGAATATGAATTAGCGCAAATGTTCGCGCAATACCTTGGGGTTAAGCTAGAAGTCACCGTGGCAGACACACTTGAAGATTTAATATCAGAGGTGGAATCTGGCAACGTGGCGCTTGCTGCAGCCGGTTTAACCGTCACCCCTAGCCGCTCCGAACGCGTGCGCTTTGCCAGCAGTTACCTCGACGTGAAACAGAAGCTCGTCTATCGACTTGGTCAAAAGCGCCCTAAAAAACTAGAAAATCTACTTGGTAAAACCCTAGTCGTAACCGCCCACTCAAGCCATGCTCAGTACTTACGTAGCCTGCAACAGGATTCACTGCCTCAACTAACTTGGATTGAACGTGACGATGCTGAGGTTTCTGAGCTAGTGCAAATGGTTGAAAATGGTGAGATCGATTACACCATCGTCGACAGCAATGAATTTGATGCACTTGCTGGATTTTACCCAAATGTAGCCAGTGCCCTTGAGCTGGGTGAAACTCAGCAGCTGGCTTGGGCTTTCTCAAAATTCTCAGATAATAGCTTACTGAACAAGTCGCGTGAGTTCTTTCAATTAGTCCGAGAGACCGGCCTACTATCTCAATTAGAAGAGCGCTATTACGGCCACCTTAATCAAATAGATAATGTGGGCACCCTGACCTTCTTACGCCAAGCCGATGAGCGCTTGCACCGCTATCAAGAACTCTTCCAAAAGGAAGCCAATAATCATGATATTGATTGGCGCTTATTGGCGGCCATCGGTTACCAAGAAAGCCACTGGAAAGCACGTGCACGCTCACGTACCGGGGTTCGCGGTTTAATGATGCTGACTCGCACCACGGCAAAAGAAATGGGCGTTAAAAACCGCTTAAATGCAGAACAAAGCATCAAAGGTGGCAGTGCGTATTTTGCGAAACTGAAAAAACGCTTTGAGCATATTAATGAGCCTGACCGCACATGGATCGCACTAGCGGCATACAACGTTGGAGCAGGCCATGTGAGAGATGCACAAAAAATCACCGAGAAGCAAGGTGGTGACCCAGAGCGCTGGATGGATCTAAAAGAAAGACTGCCACTACTTGCCCAGAAGAAGTATTACAAGAAGACCCAGTTTGGTTTCGCTCGTGGCTATGAGCCGGTTGAATACGTACAAAATATCCGCCGCTTTTATGATTTATTAGTTTGGCGTGAACAGCCCGAGCCCACATACAGTTTGAATACGAACGAAGGTGAATCCTTCTTCACTGCCGACAGTGGCTTTAAAACGATTCCCCCTTTGACCGTGGTAAATTAAAGCGGCTAAAGCAAACCAGTTGACCTTTTTTACCGGCCTAGGCCGGTATTTTTTTGCCCTTTCAAGCGTAACAACCAAGATTCAATCACTCACGATCTAATCTGCTTTTTGAGCGTGTTTTAACGCTTTTTTCTCATCACGTCGACGCTGAAAAAAGGCCTGCATGACATCACTGCATTGCTGCGCTAATACCCCCGACAGGACTTCAACAGTGTGATTAAAATACGGCTCCTTAAAAATATTCTGCTGGCTATGTACCACGCCCGCTTTCGGCTCACTCGCCCCATAAATAACGCGCTTTACTCGGGAGTGAACAACCGCACCGGCGCACATGGTGCAAGGCTCAATGGTTACGTATAAATCCGCGTCCACCAGGCGATAATTCTGAATATGCTGTGCGGCATCGCGCAACGCCACCACTTCAGCATGGGCCGTTGGATCTTGGCTTGAGATAGGCTGATTAAAACCTCGACCAATCACTTCCCCATTGAGCACGACAATCGCCCCCACTGGCACTTCATTTTTTGCGTCAGCCAGTTTTGCTTGGGCAATCGCCTGCATCATAAATTGTTCGTGTTGTTTCATAATTACTCAGGTAACGCGTGATTAACCATCTGTGCAGACGAATCATTTAGCCGCCAAAACGCCTGTAATAATTCAGCCGTTATTTCAGGTACTTCTAACATGGGTGCATGGCCAACATTCGGTAAAATATCCGTTTGTATTTTTGGCGTATGTTCTAAAAATTTATCGACACTGGATACATGCAGCACTCGATCTTCTTCACCCCATAACACATAGGTTGGCATGCTAAGCTTTTCAAAAATATGTTTAAAGCCACCCGAGTAACGCGCTGATTCTGATTCTTGGTAAATGTGTTCAAAGATTTTGTCATTCGCCTGCTCTCGAGCCATGGCTCTATCCGCTAAAACATCGGTGGCTGGCCAAGGCAAGAACGGCACTTTTTCCATGGCAAACGACATTAAACGTGACATGTCCTGTGGCGTGCGAACGATTAGGGGGTTCGGTTTATTCTGCTCGACCAGTAACTGCAATTCACTTGGCTCGTCACCATAAAAGCCAACGGCATCAATTAAGGAGAGCGTCGTCACATGATTTGGATGACGATAAGCATAAAGAGCCGCAATCGCCCCCCCCATGCTATTCCCAACTAAGTGAAATTGAGTTAAACCTAGAGCGCTTATGAAGTCCGCTAAGCGTAAACTTTGCTGGTCAAAACCATAGAAATCGTCTTTTAAATAGGTGGTTTCACCATGGCCAGGTAAGTCTGGAGCGATGACATGAAAACCATCAAGAAAGCGAGCCATTCGCGTCCAGTTATCTTTTTCAGCAGCAAAGCCATGTAACAAGATCACAACCGGTTTATTGCTTGCCTCTTCTGATTCAAGGTAGACCCATTGGTAGCCGTTCACCTCTACTTGTTTTCGTTCAAGGTCAGACAAACTCCGCTCTACACTCACCCCCATGTCAAACAATGAGTGCTTAATACTGGTGCATCCAGCCAATATGGCTGCGAATAAAAGGGTTATTATTATTTTCATATTGCTCTCCTAATTAAGGCTTAGACTAGCGACTGCAAGGGTTTGGTGCAAGATGAATCACCATGGCGCAAGAGTTGCTTTAGCTTAATATCAATCAATTAAATAAGGATTTGTCATGGCGGCCATGAGTTACTTGAGCGTCATCGAAAGCTATCAAGATTATAAATCCGTCATTCATGACTTAATTGAATCTATTTTGGCAGGCACCGCACAAGCTCAAATATTTACGCATGACGGGGCGGTGTTAAACACACTGCGTAAAATAGATGCTCACTATCCATTTGTTGAATTACTGTATACGTTGGACTCAAAAGGCATACAGACCAGCGAAAACGCCCTATCCAATAAGCAAGGGGTTACCATATTGCCCGGTGCTAAAGATTTAGACCGATCACAACGCCCCTACTTTAAATTAGCTGCCCACAGCGACGAAATAGCAGTCACATCCCCTTATATGTCCAGCGCAACCGGTCATTTATGTATTTCCGCCACAATGAAATACGAAGACGCCAGCCAAGGTGTCAGTGGCTACCTTGTAGTCGACATTAATCTTGCACGTATCATAGAGTTTTTAAGAGGGGATGAACTTCGACGTAAAACCATTCCTTTTTTTTACGGTGTATATAGCTTAATGGTAATTGGCCTGATGTCGGTCTCTGCAACCATGTTGTATATGGCATTTGAGGATTTATTCACGCTCTTTCCAAGTGACTCCCCACCGGGAAGCCCACCTTATAAATTATTTGAAATCATCATATTTATCACCTTGAGCCTAGCTATTTTTGATTTGGGTAAAACCATTTTGGAAGAAGAGGTGCTCATGCACAAAGATGTATTCAGACATAGCTCAACTCGACGAACTATTACACGCTTCTTATCTGCTATTTTAATCGCGGTTTCAATCGAAGCATTGCTGACCATGTTTAAAGCTTCTTTAGGTGAAGTGGAACTTATGAAGTCTGCTGTCTGGATGATGCTCTCTGTGGTAGGTTTACTACTAGGATTAGGCGGCTATGTTTATCTCGGTGCAAAAGCTGAGCGTATTTTACTTAAAAATAAAATGGAATTTGGTAAAAGCAGTATGTAGCACGCACAAAAAAGCCCAACTCAAAGAATTGGGCTTTAATACTTGAGCCGAATTAACGCATTTATTTAATTAGCAGTTCGCCGCTAATTGAGAAACACTTGGCTCATCTTCAAATTGCTTAAGCAAGCCTGTGATCTTTTCTTCGAATACTTTTTTCTGCTCACTTGCCATGACTTTCTCTTGCTGCAAGGCAGACACTTCTTGCTTTAGCTCTTCGTTTTCCATATTTAGCAACTCAATTGTTTCAAGCGCTAACGTGATTTTTTGCTCTAACTGATCTAATAAATCCATACATACCTCTACTACTGGTGAAAACCAGGCGCGATAATAAGGCCGAAAGAAAAGGGACGCAAGTAGATTCCCAGCATCCAACAACCACACTATGTATTTATTCTTCAAGCGACGCCATACGTTCAACCACTGCACGCTCGATACGATCAAGCGCTTCGTTTAGTAATGGGCGCTGACAGCCAAAATTCAAACGTACATAATTATTATCACCAAATTCTGACCCAGTCGACAACCCCACTCCAAACGTTTCGAAGTAACGCTGAGGGTTGTCCAACTGTAAGCTAGAAACATCAAGCCACGCAAGATATGTCGCTTCCGCTGGCCGCATAGAAACACCTGACATGGTCTTAACGCGATCTAAGATCAACTGATGATTCTCCTTAAGGTATTCAATCAATTTTAAACGCCATGACTCACCAAACTCAAATGCGGCCGTTGCCGCGTGCATACCTAAGATGTTGACATGCCCAACTAAGCCGTCCATTAATTTTGCATACTGGGTGCGCATTTTAATATTAGGGATAATGGCAAATGCCATATCCAAACCAGGAACATTAAATGTTTTGCTGGGAGCCATTAGCGTAATACTGCGTTGCGCCACATCATCACCAAGGGAGGCAATGGGTGTGTGCTGTTTACCGTTTAAAATAAGGTCACAATGGATATCATCCGAGCAAATGATTAAATCATGCTTCACACACAATTTAGCCAGCGCCTGTAATTCCTCTCGGGAATACACTTTACCTATGGGGTTATGGGGATTACAAAGTAACATCACTCCAATATCAGGGTTAAGCAGCTTCTCCATACCCGCTAAATCTAGCGACCAACTATTACCATTGGCCTTGGCATAAAATTGATGATTATCCATTTCTAAGACTGGTGCATGTCGAACAAGGTGTGGATAAACCGGTAGGGCCGTAATATCCCCAGGGCGTCCTTTATTAACAGAAATAGCACGCGCTAAATTGAGCCCCTTAACCACGCCCGGCGTAAACACAATCCATTCCGGCTCAATGACCCAGTTGTAATGGTGCTCGCAGTGCTTAACGATGAGCTTTCGCAGTTCTGGGCTATCTGAACCATAACCCAACACACCATGCTCCACACGTTGCTTTATGGCATTCAGTATTTCAGGCGCCACTTGAAAGTCCATATCCGCAACCCACATGGGTAAAATGTCTTTACTCTTGTAGCGCTTCCACTTAATGGAATCAGATTCACTGCGATCGATGCCTGGGCCAAACAGCTGATCCACATTCATATCTTAGCCTTTAAATTATGACGATGAGCCTTCACTTTAGCAGTTAAGATTTTATCTAGACAGGTACAATTTATAATTTTAGACATAAAAAAACCGATACAGTCGTATCGGCTTTCAAGCAAATATACTTACTCAAACGGATTAAATTAACAGGCGTATTCTTGTTTTAGCTTATGCAGCCCTTCAACAATAGAAATCATATTCGATCTCTCAGAGAATGACTCATTCATTGCACTGAGGCTTATTTGAAATAAAGCATCATATAGTGCGTCTCTATCGTCAATTAACGCTAACAGATCATCTAAAAAGCATCCCAAGGCTCTTGCCTCTATTAACTGTATTTTCATTCTTTGATCGTAATTTAACGCCTCAAGGTTCGTTGCGGCCCCAAAGTCACCAAATATAATATGATTTTTCGTGTTATACATTGTGTTATGAGCGTAAATATCTCCGTGACTGACACCTTGCTGATGCAGATGCAAAAGTGTATCAGCCATTTGCACAGATATATTCAGCAACGCATTAGAGGTCAGAGAGGCATTTGGCTCAAACGTATCGCGAGTACAGCTTTGTAAACTCGGTGGTAAACCAAGGTTTTTAAAATCAGAGGGGATGAGATCCATCACCAGCCCTAATTGTTTGTCATCATCGATACGAGCCACCACACGAATTAGATTTTCATGTTCACCCGTTTTTAAACAGCACTCAATTTCATCTCGTGGATAACCATCACTGGTGACCTCACCTTTAAATAGCTTCACCGCAACAGGTTCATCATTTTTAGGTTTTCGCCAATGAGCATGGTGAATCACACCAGAGGCCCCTTCGCCTATTTGGTGATTGAAAACTAAAGAATCCAAGGGCACGTTAATAATGGTGTTTTTCGGTGTATCTAATGTGTCACAAACAGGGTTGCCCGAAAAACCCAGCCAAGACAATTTAGGCAAGCTCAATAACCAATCAGGAATAGATATTAACCGGTTAGCTGACAAACGCACCAATTCAAGTTCACTACAATTAGCCATACTATCCGGCAAGGACGTTAAAAAATTGCCTGCAAGGGCAAGCTTTCTTAATTTTGTTAATTGGCCAATGGAGTTAGGTAAGACTTCAATTTGATTATTGGTCAATATTAACCAGTTGGTTGATAACGGCAGGCAACCCTCTGCTACGGTTTTAACTCGATTTGACTTAAACGCAATCATTTCCAGT
>JBNMQC010000005.1:0-50677 GCA_051277445.1 Bermanella sp.
AATAACAAACGCGTTAAAGCTAAGTAATGACTCACATGGCGGGGTCAAAATTGCATTCATTGGCGATACCGGCACTGATGACGCCTTCCAAGCGGTGCTTAATTTAATAGATCAAGAAGGCGCTGAGCTGACCGTGGTGGCAGGTGATACCTCCTATGATGAGAGCAAAGACCCATTATGGGATCAAATGGTACGCACCACATTAGGCGCAGACCCAGCACTCATTGCGGCTGGTAATCACGACTATAAAGACAGTGATATATCCGATGTCATCACCCTAGGGCAAAAGCGTCTAGACGAGCAAACCCGCGTGCAGTGTGACGGCAAGTACGCAGAAAAAATGCACTGCCAGATCGACAATGTCTACCTTGTGCTCTCTGCCATCGGCTCGTCAGGATCACGTAAACGCCACGAAAATTTCATCAAGAACCAACTCAGCCAAGCACCAGAGGACGCATGGCGAATTTGTGTATGGCATAAAAATCAGCGCGATATGCAAGTGGGCAGTAAATCCAATGATGTCGGCTGGGATGCTTATGAAACATGCCGAAAATATGGGGCATTGATATCCACAGGCCATGAGCACTCTTATTCTCGTACCCATCTGTTAAGCAATATGCGCAACCAAATTGTAGCCAGCACCGCATCCCGCTTTACTTTGTCAGAAGGGGAAACCTTTGCGTTTGTATCGGGTCTTGGGGGCAAAGACATCCGTGATCAAGAACGAGAGGGGTACTGGTGGGCCAGTATTTATAGTGAAGATCAAGACGCCAAATATGGCGCCCTGTTCGCAACGTTTTATGACAAGCATGCAGAGTTTTATTTTAAGAACATAAACAATGAAATCATTGATCGGTTTACGGTCTTAAAAGGGTATTAACATTTTAGCCCAGCAAGCTAAATGTATTAACCACAAAAAAGCCGCGATGAAATGCGGCTTTAAACATTCAATTGTTATTGTCGAAGTTTAAGACTCATCTGACTTCACCCGCCCAAACAGCAACACCATTACAATTCCCACAAATACCATGGTCGCACCAACGGGCTGAGTCCAGGCCCAAGTATGTACTTGGCGCATTAGAATCATACCTAACACGATGAAGGCAAAACCGATCCACCATTTAAGGGGCTTTTTAAACCAATTAAGTAATTCCATTATATTTTCGCGAGTACACCCGCGCCTACCTTACTTTCGATTCAAACCTAAATTGATTATCCAACACAGCGCTTAGCACGTCACCACTTTCGAGCGGCCCAACGCCAGCAGGCGTGCCCGTTAAAATCACATCACCCGGTTGTAGGGTAAAAATCTCGCTCATGTATGCGATCAAATCCGCAATGGAGGTAATCATCTGCGTGCTATTGCCACTTTGTTTTTGCTCGCCATTTTTAATCAATTCAATGGCGATATTATCCCTGTTGGATAACTGCGAAATCGCAACCCACTGACCAAGTGGGCAAGCGCCATCAAAACCTTTGGCGATTTCCCATGGCTGGGACTTTTCTTTTAATTGAGACTGCACATCACGCAAAGTGAGATCCAAGGCAACACTGACATGACTCACATGATCCCAAGCGTTATCCGCTGAGATGTTTTTTGCTTCTTTGGAGATTAATAACGCGATTTCCGCTTCGTGATGCACACTGCCTTGATTTTGCGGAATGGAAAATCCACCTTCTAAACTGACCACTGACGTGGCCGGCTTAATGAATAGAATCGGCGCATCAGGGATTTCATTACCCAACTCTTTAGCGTGTTCGGCATAGTTACGACCAACACATACCACTTTGCCCAGTGGTAAATCTAAGGTTTGGTTTTGTTGGGTTTGGTGTTGGTACATAGTGAGAAGTCTAGCTATTGAGGTCAGGCTGCAAACGCCCAACATAATACGAAGTGATGCATGTAGGAGCCTTGCTCGACTCCTACATTTTTTTGTAAAGCGAGCTAGCTACGCGTCGATCACTTTACCTGGGTTCATAATATTCTTCGGATCAAATACCGCTTTCATGGCACGCATGTAATCAATTTCAACGGCGCTGCGGGTGTATTCAAGGTACGGCTTTTTGGTCATGCCCACACCGTGTTCGGCTGAAACAGAACCTTGGTATTTTTCAACAATCTCAAATACCCAAGTACTTACTTTGGCGCATTTTTCAAAGAATTCTTCTTTGGCTAACGCATCCGGCTTCAAAATATTTAAATGCAGGTTGCCGTCACCAATGTGGCCAAACCAAATGATTTCAAAGTCTGGGTACTCTTTGTTCACCACTTCTTCGATCTCATTTAAGAACGGCGGCACTTTTGATACCACAACCGAGATATCATTTTTGTAAGGGGTCCACTCTGCGATGGTTTCAGAAATATCTTCACGCAGGCGCCATAGGTTTTTCGCTTGGGTCTCGCTTTGTGAAATTACGCCGTCGATTACCCAGCCTTCTTCCATGCAGTGTTCAAACAGCTCCATGGCCACATCCATATCGGCATCGCTTAGGGCTTCAAATTCGATCAGTGCGTAATATTCAGCTTCGGTTTCAAATGGCGCAGGTACATCGCCACGGGCAATGACCTTACTCATGGCTTTGTGTGAGAAGAATTCAAACGCGGTTAAATCCATCTTGCCTTGATAAGCGTGTAACACGTTCATGATGGCCTCTAACTCAGGCACACCTAATACCAATACGTTTAGGTTTTTAGGAGTACGGGTTAAGCGCATGGTGGCTTCTGTGACGATACCCAAGGTGCCTTCACCGCCGATGAACAATTGGCGAAGGTCGTAACCTGTGTTGTTTTTTACAAGGTCTTTGTTTAGCTCAAGAATGTCACCTTTACCGGTAACCACTTTAAGGCCCGCCACCCAATCACGGGTCATGCCGTATTTAATCACTTTAATGCCGCCCGCATTGGTGCCGATGTTGCCACCAATTTGGCTTGAGCCTGCAGAGGCGAAATCCACTGGGTAATACAAGTCTTGCTCTTCGGCGAACACTTGAAGCTGTTCGGTAATGACGCCTGCGCCACAGCGAACGGTGCGATCGGTTAGGTTAAAATCACTGATGGTGTTCATGTAATCAAGGGCCACCACCACTTCACCATTCGCCGCAACAGCACCTGCGCTCAACCCCGTACGACCACCCGATGGCACAATGGCAAACTCCAATTCATTGGCAGCTTTTACGATTTCAGCCACTTGTTCAGTGGTGCGCGGAAAGGCGATTGCGAGAGGTTTTGGGGCGTAGATTTTGGTCCAATCTTTACCGAAGGTCTCTAATGAGTCGGCATCGGTCTTGACTTTATCGTCACCAAGAATGGTCTGAAGGCGGCTAATTACGGCGTTTTGGCTCATGTGGTTACCCTAAAATACAGTCTTTAAAGCAGCATGGTTGGCTATATGAGCCATTTGCAACAGTTGTTGCATACATTTCCGTGCCGCTGGGGCTTCTTTCAAAGGGGATTATGATACCATACGCGCCTAAATTTTTGACTTAAGTTTTACTCGACCGAACAGGTAGGGCTCGAACCCATAAGACCCATATCGGCCGCCATAAAACGCTTTACCGTTAATAAGGCTCAGACCATGACAGATACATCTCTAGATAAAAGCAAAATCCGCATTCTGTTATTAGAAGGCGTTCACCAAACGGCTCTAGACACTTTGACGTCTGCTGGATACACCAACATCGACTACGTCAAAACCGCCCTTACTGGCGATGCGTTGAAAGAAAAGATCAAAGATGCACATTTTGTGGGTATCCGTTCTCGTACTCAGCTAACTGAGGACGTATTCGAAGCGGCTGAGAAGCTAATTGGTGTGGGTTGTTTCTGTATTGGTACCAACCAAGTAGACCTGACAGCGGCTGCTAAGCGCGGTATCCCAGTATTTAACGCGCCTTACTCTAACACCCGCTCTGTTGCTGAATTAGTATTGGGCGAAGCCATCTTAATGCTACGTGGCATCCCTGAGAAAAACGCCGCTTGTCACCGTGGTGGCTGGATTAAGTCTGCAGAAGGCAGCTACGAGATCCGTGGTAAAAATCTAGGTATCGTCGGTTACGGCAGCATCGGTACTCAGCTGTCTGTATTGGCTGAAGGCCTTGGCATGAAGGTTTACTTCTACGACGTGATCACCAAACTGCCTCTTGGTAACGCCACTCAGGTAGAAACCATGGACGAGCTACTGGCCATGTCTGACATCGTGTCTTTGCACGTACCTGAAACGGGTGATACCAAAGACATGATGGGCGCTGAAGAATTCGCCAAAATGAAAAAAGGCGGCCTATTCATCAACGCTGCTCGTGGCACAGTTGTGGATATCCCAGCACTAGCGGACGCTTTGAAAAGTGGTCACCTTGGCGGCGCTGCGGTTGACGTATTCCCGAAAGAGCCTAAAGGCAACGATGACGAATTCGTATCTGAGCTACGCGGCCTAGACAACGTTATCTTAACGCCGCACATTGGTGGTTCAACCCAAGAAGCGCAAGCCAACATTGGTAAAGAAGTGGGCGAAAAGCTATCCACTTACTCTGATACTGGTGCGACGCTATCTGCGGTTAACTTCCCTCAAGTTGCATTGCCACAGCATGGTAACTTCCACCGTATCCTTCACATCCACAAAAACGTACCAGGTGTGTTGAATAAAATTAACACCATCTTTGCTGAAAACAACATCAACATTTTGGGTCAGTTCCTACAAACCACGGCCGATATCGGTTATGTGGTTGTAGACGTTGATGCTTCTGCTGGTGAGCTAGCCCTTGAGAAAGTATTAGAAGTTGAAGGCACCATCCGTGCTCGTATTCTTTACTAATACACACGTTAGATAGCAGCTACCTGTTGGCTGCATGATCTTCCAAAAAAACCGCCGGTAGCGATACCCGCGGTTTTTTGTTTATATGGGGTTCTCTATCTAAGATGAACCGCTGATGAAACTGCACATTAAAAATATGGTTTGCCAGCGCTGTATACTGGCGGTAGAAAATACCCTGCATCAACTGGATATCCCCTTTACCCAGGTGCAATTAGGGGTGATTGATTTCGCCGAACCGTTTATTGACAGCCAACCTGCATCTTTTAGCAAGCTAAACCAAGCACTTGAGACACTGGGCTTTGAAATACTCAACAGCAAACAAAACCAGATGATTGAGTCCATTAAGCGTATTTCTCTAACGCATATTAGCGCGCCTAATCACAACACACTCAAATTATCAGAGCGCATCAGTGACGCATTGCATTTAGATTACTCTCATCTCAGCCAAGTCTTCTCAGCAGTAGAGGGCCTAACGATTGAGCAATACTTCATTACCCAGCGTATCGAGAAGGTAAAAGAGTTATTAGTCTATGATGAAAAAAGTCTCAGTGAGATCGCGTTTGATTTAGGCTTTAGTAGCGTTGCCCATTTAAGTAGTCAATTTAAAAAAGTCACCGGCATGACCCCCACCCAATTTCGAGCCTTAAAAACGCCCGAACATCGTCGCCCGCTGGATAAACTGTAAATTCTATAACACCCCGCCATAATCCTATAACGCACCACTGATGCTCAAGCGCTAACCTATGCTTAAAAATCGGAGGTTAGATATGAATCAATTCTGGAAAAACAAAACCAACTGGATTAAAAGCGCACACAATACCAAGTGGTGTTTGATCGGCTGTGCCATCGGTGACTTTGGCACCATCGCGTATTTCCAATTCACCCCTCATGAGCTTTCTGTATTCACTGTGATGTTATTAGCCATGATGAACGGTCTACTCACCAGCATCATGCTAGAAACCATTATTTTATTACGTGATGGGTTTGATGTTAAACACGCACTTAAAACCGCTTTAGGCATGAGCTTTATTTCAATGCTGGCCATGGAAATTGCCATGAACACAACGGATTATTTATTAACAGGCGGTGCCATACTTAACTGGTGGGTGATCCCCATTGCCTTATTAGCAGGTTTTTTAACACCTTGGCCTTATAACTATTGGCGTTTAGAAAAGTATAAAAAATCGTGTCATTAAAGTTAGCGATAGCGCTATATTTGTATAGTACTGATTATTAATATCGGTGGGAGGGCGCTTGCGCCCTCCCACAAATGATTACTTAATTAATAATCCACACCCTTACGCGCTTTAATACCCGCTTTATAAGCATGCTTAATATCTTTCACTTCGGATACCGTATCCGCTAATGCTTGCAGCGCACTGCCGCCACCACGGCCTGTTACAACTACACTCTGGTGTACAGGACGATTTTTAATGGCGTCTAAAATGCGGGCTTCATCCAAGTACTTATAACCGATCATGTAGGTTAGTTCATCCAACAAAACTAAGTCATAGCGTTCATCTTTTAGCATGCGCTCTGCCACAGCCCAGGTGTCTTCGGCCGCTTTAATGTCGCCGCTCTTGTCTTGGGTATTCCAAGTGAAGCCTGTGCCCATTTGATAAAAGTCTTCTGACTCAAAATTAGGCAATAGTGGTGCTTTTTCCTTTAAGAAAATTTCTTCACCACTTAACTGCTGGCCTTTAATAAACTGCACCACACCCACTTTGTGATCATAGCCAAGGGCGCGTAATACCATACCAAAGCCTGAGCTACTCTTACCTTTGCCGTTACCGGTTAGCACGATCACCACACCACGTTCGATGTCCGCTTTGGCGATACTGGCATCGACCTTTTCTTTTTGCTTTTGCATTTTCTCTTTATGCTTTTGCTCTTGGTCAGTCATGCTTAGCTCCTATTTATGTGCGGTATTGATTGCGCGGGCTTGATCCAGTACATCACATACACCTTGCATGCCTTGTAATATGCGCCCAGAAAAGCGATGTACAATATCGCCATTTATAAAATGAATCTGATTATTTTTAACGGCGGGAATTTCAGGCCATGCCGCCCATTTATCACCCGCTTCAATTTTATTGCCGTGCTGCGAAGGAATGAGAATAACCTGAGGCTTGGCTAATAAAACCGTCTCAATGCTCACTTGTGGATAATCCAGCGATGCATCATCAAATACATTCACGCCACCACACCCGGTAATCAATTCGTTAATCCATGAACCTGCTGCCATAGCGCGTAATGGCTCACTCCATAATTGATAAAACACACTGACCTTACTCTTGTGCTGACTATCGCTGCGTAATTTAGCCAGGGCTTGATTAAATACCAGTGCAGCCTTTTGGGCTTTTTCTACTAAGCCAAGCTTATTGCCTAAGGACAGCATTTCCTTAGGAATATCATCAAGCTTTTTCGTGATGCTTAAATACACAGGTAACCCTAGAGCTTGCATTTGTTCGATATCTTGGTCTTTATTTCCGCCCTTCCAAGCAATGATTAAATCCGGCTTTAATTCTAGTACTCTCTCAATTTGAATCCCTGAATAACCACCAATGCGAGGAATGTTCTTTGCCGCCTCGGGGTAGTCGGCATACTCGGTGGTGCCCACAATACGATCACCCGCCCCTAACATATAAACCAGTTCAACCGCATGGGGAGCCAGTGCGATAATACGTTGCGCTCCCGATTCGCTCTGAGCCTGACTGATACCGGATACACTTAATAAGGTCAGCATTAACGTACTGGCTTTAACTAATTTGAGCCAACTTGGCTTAAGCGTCCACATGGGTTGTTTCCTTTTTTAATATACTGGCGACCTGTTTCAAACCTTGCTCCAAACGCTGCCAGTCTTGCGAACGGTCACTTGGCAAACCTATGCGAATGCCATACTGATGATCAAGTAAGCGCGTATAGATACCTTGCTCACACAGTTGATGATGACATTCGAGTGTCATTTTTTTTGAATCACATAACACCGTAACGAAAAAATCCGTTTGTAAAATTCGCCATGCATCGCCCCCTTGTCCGCCCAATACTTGCTCACATAATTCGGCCAGTTTATTCGCTTGTTGTTGTAATCGTAATCGTGTTTGTTGAATCCAATCCGTATCTTGTAGCGCGTGCTTGGCAATAAATCGTGCAGGGTGGCTTAACGCCCAAGGAGGAAGTAAAGAATTTAAATGCGTCAAAATAGAATCACAGGCAATCACACTGCCGACACGCAAACCAGCAAGACCAAAAAATTTTCCAAGTGAGCGCAGTACAATTGTATTTTCTTCGTTCTCACCAGTCACACTGTTGCAGGGCCGTGTATCCAAAAACGCCTCATCAACAATGAGCCAAGCGGAGTGTTGCTGCAATTGCTGTGCAATATTTAATACCGTATCTTTTGATAGTAAATGTGTGCTGGGGTTATTGGGGTTAATCAATACACACACGTCGCATGTTTTTAGTTGCGCCGCACTTGGCGTGCCAGAATAAAACTCGGCCATCACACCCGATGCCAACCAGGCCTGTTGGTGCTCGCTATAACCTAGCTGTGGCAATAAGACTTTATTAATATTGGGACGGTGCTTTAACAAAACCTGAGGTAAATTCTGAATGGCCCAGCTGGAACCTGGCACCATTAATAATGCATCGCTACCATAGTAGTCGCTGGCCGCTTGTTGCAACCCATCATCTTCATGGGGTAAATCACGCAATACAGTGTCAGGCACATCCGATTTAAAGTAGCCACCTGGGTTAATGCCAGTGCTAAGGTCTAACCACAAAGCCTGTGAAATGCCATAGTGCTGAGCATAAACATTCAGCTGCCCACCGTGTTGTGGATGCTTAAGAACGGAAGGCTTCATTCTGAGCCTCTCATGAATCGATCCATGAGCGCTTACGCAACACGAATAAAAAGAACACGCTACCTATGGCCGCGGTGATCACACCAATGGGTAACTCATTATTAGCGACCAATGAACGCGCCAACACATCGACCCACACCATGAATACACCACCGAACATGACACAAGCCAATAACACATACTGCTGATGACGATGTAATAAACGGCGCACTATATGGGGAATCATTAAACCGACAAAACCGATACCGCCGGTATTCGCCACCAGGGTGGCGGTTAATAATGAACTAAGGAGCAACATGCCCATGCGTAAGCGGGTGACATTCACGCCTAAGGTTTTGGCCGTTTCATCTCCCGCTAATACCGCTTTTAATGCACGCGAATAACCTAAAAATAAAATTAGACAACCAATAATGACAATACTTGGAACCAGTAAGTTATCCCAGTTTGCACGGGTAAAACTCCCCAAGGTCCAAAACAATAATGAAGCCGCGGCCTCTGGGTCTGATGCATATAACACTAAGCTGGTACCGGCACTGAACATAAAGGATGCCGCCACACCGGCAAGTAACATGCGCTCAATTTGTACACCTCTGCCCGCCAAGCTTAAAACAATGAATACAGAAAATGCCGCACCAATGAATGCCCCCGTCGTAATGCTCATTTGACCCGCCGCCCAGCCAGCACTTCCACCAATTGATGCAATGACCAATACCGCGCCGAACGATGCACCTGATGCAATACCAAATAAATAAGGGTCTGCTAAAGGATTACGCGTCACGGTTTGTAAAACGGCACCGGCCAAAGACAAACCGGCACCGGTTAAAAACGCGAGAATAAAACGAGGGAAGCGTAGCTCAAGAATAATGCGCTGCTTGATATCCGACACATGGGTTTCCCCACCGAACAAATTAAATAAAACCGACAACACATCGCCACTGGAAATATTCGCAGCCCCAAAGCTCACTGCCATCACAGCACTAAGCACAACCACGCACACAGCTATAAGGCTGTAACTGAATAATTTAATCATGATATTGATACGTAATTCTTGGGTGACCGTTAATCGGATGTTTATCCACAATGGCTTTCGTTCTAAACACATCATCGATCAAGGTTTGGGTTAATACGTCACTGGGTGCGCCGCTGGCCACAAGCTTGCCTTTATCCAACACCAATAAATAATCACAAAAAGCGGCGGCTAGATTTAAATCATGGAACGACGCTAAAATGGTTTTTTGTAACGTTTTCACTTTCATCATCATGTCGGTTTGATAATGCACATCTAAATGATTGGTGGGTTCGTCCATGATGAGCAGTTCTGTATTTTGCACCAACGCACGGGCCAACATGACACGCTGTTTTTCACCACCTGATAACAACTGAAACGGTTTATTTTGCAAAGACGTAATATCCACCTGCGCCATGACCGTTTGCATGTGTGCCGCATCTTGTTCGTCATCCCATTGAAAGAGTTTTTTATGGGGGGTTAACCCTTGCGACACCACATCACGTACGGTTAAACCAAGATGATCACTGTGCTCTTGTAAAATCACCGACATATTTTTTGCATTTTGATTGGCCGACAATTGCCAGACGTTTTGCTGGTTAAATAAAACCTTGCCAGAAGTGGGTGCGTTGACCCGATACAGGCAGCGCATCAAGCTGGATTTACCCGCACCATTAGGGCCGATCAATCCTACGAACTGACCTTTGTTAATGATAAAACTCACATCATCAACAATGGCCTTGCACCCCACTTGCCAGCACACATTGTGCGTTTCTAATAAAGCCACTGCAGAACACCTATGACACATAAAATGAAAACCAAAACATAGGTGCTTTGATACATTAATCCAATCGCTTGCTGAATATGTTTAGCCGATGGCACGTCTCCCGTGCCCAACCAAGGCCGAGTTTTTAATACACCGTGATAAGGTGCCGGGCCACCCAGACGAACATTCAATACAAACGCCCCCGCGGCCATTACCGGCCCTGCGTTTGGGCTGTACCAACTGCGCGCCCAATGAATAATTTTTTCACAACCTAAAATCCGGCCTCGGCTAATACTCACCAAAATAAATAGACAAACTGTAAGCCTAGCACTCAACCAGCCCAGTACATCATCAACTCGAGCACTGAACTTTCCAAAGTATTTATAGCGAGTATTTTTATAGCCCCACATGGCATCCAGAGTATTGGCCAAACGAAATAACAGAACCCCAGGGGCACCAAACAGTAAAAACCAAAAAATAGGCGCGATGACCGCATCGTGTGTATTTTCAGTGAGGGTTTCCACTGTGGCTGTACTCATTTGTGTGGCGTTTAAATCTTGCGTATCACGACTAACAATCCGCCAAAGTTGCTCGCGAGCATCCTGAATATTACCTTGGGTAAGTGGCTCACCCACCGCCTTACCATGCTCCGCTAAACTGCGAGCACCTATGGATAAATACAGCACCACCACACTTATCAATACTTGAACGGCATAGGGTACAAGGTTCACCATATTCACTAAAATAATGACCGGTACCAGCACGGCAACACACCAAGCCATGACACCGTGTACAAAGAGTCTTTTGCCTGAGAATGTTGACGAATAAAATAAGCCCTCAACCCACGCCGCATAACGACCAAACCCAACAAGCGGATGAAAACGCACAGGCTCGCCCAATAGCTTATCTAGGCATAAGGCGCAGATCACAACCAAACTGGTTTCAAATACTGGATTAAACGTGATCATCTTGATGGTGCATGGTTTTCCCTGAGTCAAACACAGGAGTACAGCAGCAGATGAAAAAGGCACAGGAAACCCTGTGGAAAGATCATTGCCAGGTATTCCCGCCCGGTGAGTACAGTGTTATTTCAGGTATCTGACTTAGGCCAAAAGCGGCCCTTACAGTTGCGGGTACAGTTACGGACTTGTCAGACGATTCACCGCCAACGCACCGTATTCCCTGATGATGCATTAAAAGCATCACATAACATGTGGCGCTTTTATACGCCGTTTTGCGCCGCTTGGCAAGGCAGCTAGTGCCCTACCAGCTGGGTTTCAGGCTGGCCAGGGCGATAACGTCGCGTCACTTGCCCGGCTAAATCTTGCAATGCAAAGGGCACCAAACGCAGTTGCTCGTTAACGAACATTTCCATTTGATCATTAAAGTGCGGCGAGTTTTCATCCAGTGTGGCAGAGCCATACTGGTGGGCCGCTTCACTATACACTGCGCCATTTTTATCCCATGATACAAACATCATATAACCATCACCCGCTCGATTCTCAGCCTGCCCTTGATCATTCAGCGCGTTGCCATACACCGCGCGTAACGTATCAGGGCCGCCACTGATGGCTAAATTTTTATCCCCATGAATCAAACGAAACACCTCACCATAGGCCACATTGATCGAACCATGATGTTTAATCAAATCCGCGACGGTTTGTTTAAAGTGCTGTGTAATGATCTCAGGTTCAACCTGTTCACCATTGGCTTTTTGAATAGGGTCTAGCGTTAAAACAGCCAACGCCGCATTGGTATTATTTTTATCGGTTTTAAGATCCCAGTTTTTTAATTGCTGCAGGGCCTGTTGCTCTTGCTCATTAAAGCCTTCTGCTTTCACATTCGCCAACCAGGTATTCAATGTTTGTATTTGATGGCTTTTTGGGTGGTAGGCATTATCAAATTTAATTTTTTTTAATTCACTTAAAGAGATACGTTTCTCTTTTTTTGCCAGTGTCTCAATTTGCAGTGCTCGACTGGTAACAAAGGTTTCAATGCCCATAGAAGCCGGATAATCATCAGGCTTGGCATCATCGTCACCATCGGTTGACATAAAAGGAGGGTTATTAGCATTATAGACAAAACCACTTTTTGGATTAACCGTTTTTGGCATCATGGAAAAGTCTCGATAGCCTTGCCAAATTAATTCCGAACGATCACCGGGCAACACTTTTTTCCAGTCCCAGCCATCAATGCGTTTAGGAAATTTTGCATTATAATAATGAGCAATATTGCCTTCTTTATCGGCGTAAACGTAATTAATGCTGGGCATCGCATTCATGGACAATACGCGTTCAAATTCTTTTTGGTTACGCGCTTTATTCATGTCGTACATGAATTCTAACGTGCGCACTTCTTCCATACCGGCCCAGCGCGCTGCATACCAGCCATGTTCGGTTTCCATAACAGGGCCATGCTGAGATATTTTAATATCTTTAGTAAACGTCCAACGAATCGGGCCAAACAGGGTTACCAACATCGATGCGGTTTTATGTTCAAATGTTTGCCACTGACCATCTAATAAATATTCATTGTCGTTTTCTGGATTAATTTTAAGCTTATAAAAATCCACCAAATCCGGTTTGTTAACTGTGTTAGACCAGCCCAGATGTTCATTATGCCCGTGAATAATAACCGGCGCACCGGGGAAGGTAGAGCCAACGATATTCCAACCATCTTCACTGTGAAGACGTGCTTCGTACCAAGCAACAGGGCCGGTAAGCGGCTGATGACTATTCACCAACAAATGGGTTGAGCCATCTTCACTTCGACTCGGTGCAACGGCAATGCCTTGGCTACCGATAGGAACATCTTGAGACGGTATAACCGTTAATGCATCTTGTTGATTTTTTGCAATCTCATGCGGTTCATCCGGGTCCACTAGATGACCTAGGGCTTTATCAAAGCCATAAAACATCGGGGTTTTAAACGTGAAACCGGCAATTAAATCTTTTGCCGTAACAGGCAATAAATAGCGGCTTACTTTCTGCGGGTTTTGTGCGGCATATACATTCACACCATCGGCATAGGCTTGTGCTATTTGTTTGATATGGGCGGGCACGTTTGCATCATAATGCTGATCAACTGCATCCCACACTCCCATGTACTGCACAACAAAATCGGTTTTAGCGGCTTTTGGTCCGACCTGCGCAGCAAGGGTGCCGCGAGTAGCAAGTACCACCCCTTGTAATGTTGCAAAATCATCTTCGCTTTGTGCGTAACCCAAACCAAAGGCCGTATCGGTATCTCGCTTGCCATAAATATGAGGAATGCCCCAGTCATCACGAATGATTTCCACATCATACTCATTGGCTTTCACTTTTAATGGGGTTAAGTCAGGTAGGCTGGGTAAGGTTATATAGGCAACAACAAACGTCACGCTCACCATAGCCAGCAATAAAAAGAGAATCTTTTTTAACAGTTTCATAGGTTTTGCTTTTTTATTATTTAATGGCCATTTCACCATATATTTGAAACAAATGGAGTGGGCAATTGGGCCATTTTCATTAACCATAAAAAAACCCAAATACTTTGCAGTACTTGGGTTTTTTTCATTGCTGCATGTGCAGCAAACTGACTACCGTCTTAGATGTCTGAAATAGACTTAAGTGGGTAGTTAGCAGGCATAGGCAAAGATGCCACGCCCGTATCAACAGCCGCTTGTGCCACTGCGTTTGATACGATGCCTAATAGGCGAGAGTCAGTGGCTTTAGGAATAATGTAGTCTTTACCAAATTCCATAGAGTCAACACCGTAAGCCGTTAACACTTCTTGTGTAACAGGCTCTTTTGCTAGGTCAGCAATGGCATGGGCCGCTGCTAGTTTCATTTCTTCGTTGATGGCTGTTGAACGAACGTCAAGTGCACCACGGAAAATGAATGGGAAACCCAGTACGTTGTTTACTTGGTTCGGGTAATCCGAACGGCCAGTCGACATGATCAAATCATCACGAGTTGCCATGGCAAGTTCTGGTGAGATTTCTGGATCTGGGTTAGAACATGCAAATACGATTGGGTTTGGCGCCATTTTCTTAAGTAGCTCAGGAGCCAAAAGATCAGGACCAGAAAGACCAAGGAAGATGTCAGCACCGTCCATTGCATCTTCTAGGGTACGCTTGTCAGTGTCGACAGCAAACATCGCTTTGTATTGGTTAAGGTCATCACGACCAGTGTGAATCACACCTTTGCGGTCAAGCATGAAGATGTTTTGTGGCTGCATACCTGCGCTGATTAACAGCTTAGAGCAAGAGATGGCCGCAGCGCCAGCACCTAGAACAACCATGCTTGCGTCTTCAATTTTTTTGCCTTGAATTTCAAGCGCATTCAACATACCCGCAACGGTTACAATCGCAGTACCGTGTTGGTCATCGTGGAAAACTGGGATGTTACATTGCTCTTTAAGAACACGTTCAATTTCAAAACACTCAGGTGCTTTGATGTCTTCAAGGTTAATACCGCCAAAGGTATTAGCAATGCGACGAACCGTATCAATAAAGGCTTGAGGGCTTTCAGATTCAACTTCGATATCAATTGAGTCAATACCTGCAAAGCGTTTGAATAATAGTGACTTGCCTTCCATAACTGGCTTAGACGCTAAAGGTCCTAGATTACCTAGACCTAGAATCGCAGTACCGTCAGTGATAACCGCTACAAGGTTACCTTTTGCAGTGTACTTGTATGCATTTTCTGGATCTTCAGCAATGGCTTTCACAGGCTCAGCCACACCAGGGCTATAAGCTAGGGAAAGGTCGCGTGACGTTTGCGCAGGAGTAGAAAGCTCTACGCTGATTTTCCCAGGTTTCGGGAACTGATGGTAATCTAATGCGTCTTGTTTAAAATCAGACATTCTGACAAATTCCGTTAGTTAGTTTTCACCAACCTGGGGCCAACCAGGCCGCTCGCCTGAAGCGATGGCCGAACATTATTACGCAAAAATTAAACACTTCATACCCCATAGAGCATTTATTCAGGTTAGATTTTGGTTAAGTTTTAATCTTTTTTGACGAAAGCGTCAGTCATGTTGATATGTATCAGCATATAGCAGGCATAAAAAAAGGCGCTCAATGAGCGCCTTTTTTTGGGGAGACCGAAATCTCCACGTTTGAGTATCGATGCTATTACTTAGCACGACCACCGAAACGTTTCTTGAAGCGATCGATACGACCACCTGTATCCATTGTTTTCTGCTTACCAGTGTAGAAAGGGTGACACTGAGAACATACGTCTAAGTGCATAGTACCTGGTTTAGTAGAATTCGTTTTTACTACGTTACCGCAAGAACAAGTCGCTTCTAGCGCTTCGTAAGTAGGGTGAATACCTTCTCTCATAATGACCTCGTTTTCCTATGCCGCCACTTATTCTCTATCATTCCCCGTACCTAGAGTGGGGAGCGCTGAGCCTCAATAAGCACCGCTGGACTAGATTAATTACAGACCTCTAGGGTGCGCGCATCATACCAGAGCCCTCCCCCCCTTGCATGCACTTTTTCTAACCAAGTATAAGTGCTTGAGCCTATTAGCTTTTTCAGCCTTGAGGCCTATGACATAAGGCTTAGCGTGATACACTGAGGCCAACTTCCAACCTAATAATAGTCAGAGAACTCATGTCTGCGCCATTTTATCTGAGTGTCGCCATTGCCGCCCCTTTGAATCGTAGCTTCGACTACCTGCCAGAGCCCGGCTGTGACATGAGCCATTACCAGACCGGTTTGCGGGTCAGTGTGCCCTTTGGCCCGCGCACCTTGGTGGGCATCATTGTGGATATTCGCAGCCAACCCCAAAGCGAAGGCCATAAACTCAAGGCCATTCAAAACCGCATTGATCACAAACCGCTACTAAGCAAAGACATCTATGACATTGGTTTATGGCTTAACCAGTATTACCATCAGCCCATAGGTGAGTGTTTACATACCGTCTTACCCGTATTATTGCGTAAAGGCCAAGCCGCTGAGCCCAGCTGCGAAGCGGTTTATCAACTGGCCAGTCAAGCTAGCGAAGAAGCCCTGACAACCCTGAAACGAGCTCCCAGACAACAAGCGCTGTATGACCATATTCAACAAAGTGACCGTGCCCTGCACAAAGATTTAACCGCCGCAGGCTTCACCAGCGCCATCATTCATGCGGTTAAAGACAAAGGGCTCATCAATGAGAGCCAACAACCCAGCTTCAACGCCATTAACGGACAGGCCACGCAAGCTGCCCTAACACTCAACCATGAACAACACGTCGCGGTCACCGCCATTACCAGCACAAAGGGGTTTCAGCCTTACTTGTTAGATGGCGTCACCGGCTCTGGCAAAACCGAGGTTTACCTGCAAAGCATTGCGCCGCATATAAAAGCAGGACAACAAGTATTGATTCTTGTACCTGAGATTGGCCTCACCCCGCAAATGATTCAGCGCTTTGCCCAGCGCTTTGATGCCGACATTCTTTTATTACACAGCGCCCTCAATGACCGCGAGCGCTTAGATGCTTGGATCATGGCAGCCACGCACACAGCAAACGATCGTCCACAAATCATCATCGGTACCCGCAGCGCCGTGTTCACCCCTGCACCCAACTTGGCCATAATGATCATCGATGAAGAGCACGATGCCAGCTTTAAGCAGCAAGACGGCATTCGCTACCATGGTCGTGATGTGGCCGTGATGCGCGCTAAATTATTGGATATCCCCATCATATTAGGCAGCGCCACACCCAGCCTTGATAGCCTGCAAAACGCATTAAATAATAAATACCAACATCTGGTTTTGCGCCAACGAGCCGGTGACGCCATTGACGCCAAGCTGCATATATTTAATATGAAAAAGCGCGCGGTTAATCATGGCCTCGCCGACGAATTGCTCACTGAGATTCAAAGCACGCTCGATAAACAACAACAGGTTTTGGTGTTCATTAACCGCCGCGGCTTTGCGCCAACCTTATATTGCCCAGACTGTGGCTGGATCGCGGAATGCAAACGCTGCGACGCCAAGATGACGCTGCACCAAAAGCCGCCCCACTTACATTGCCATCATTGTGATAATAAAAGTGCGTTGCCAAGGCAGTGCCCAGAATGTTTGAGTAATCAAATTCACCCCATGGGTGTGGGCACCGAGCGTTTAGAAAGCCACTTAAGCGCGCAGTTTAATCAAGTACCTGTGATTCGTATTGACCGCGACAGCACCGCAAAAAAAGACGCCATGGAAGCCCTGCTTGAGCCCGTGCATAAAGGTGAACCCTGTATTTTAATTGGCACGCAAATGTTAGCCAAAGGCCATCACTTTCCCAAAGTGACCTTGGTCATCATGGTGAATATCGACAGCGGATTCTTCAGCGCCGATTTTCGCGCCATGGAAAAAACCGCACAATTGGTATTACAAGTTTCAGGGCGTGCTGGGCGCGAAAAAGATCAAGGCCGCGCTTATTTACAAACCGAATTCGCCGACCACCCACTACTGCATTTATTAACCGAAGAAAATTACCACGCATTAAGCTTGGCATTATTAGAAGAACGCAAACAACAACACCTGCCGCCTTATGGCTTTCAAGCCCTGGTGCGCGCTGACAGCCCCAACCCAAAAGAAGCCGAACAGTTTTTGCATCGCGTGCGTGAGTTGTTTAACTGGCATCAAAGGAATCACCAATTGGGCGGCCTTTCATTTTTAGGCCCGCTGCCCTCGCCCATGGAATTACGCGCTGGGCGTTTTAGAAGCCAGTTGTGGATCAACAGCCCCAACCGTAAGTTGCTGCATCATTTTATAAAGCTGGTGTTAGATGGGGTGTATGAGATTAAGGGGTTTAATAAGGTGCGGTGGAGCTTGGATGTGGATCCTACGGATAACTTATAAATAAAATTTTTATTAATTTTTATGTTAATATCGAATTAGAAATTAAATACCATTAACGTAACAATAATTTTTTTGTAAATCATCCGTTAATATACAAGCACTCAATATAAAAGGAACTTTGATAATGTGTTTTTCCGATCTATACAAAACGGGTCTTCTAATATTATTTACAACGTCACTTATCGCTTGCGGTGGGGGGGATAGTGACTCAAATAATGGACCTCTTCCAGACGAAATTACAATACGGGCCAGCACTGATTACCCACTTCAGAGCGAGGGTGCTTTCTATGAGGTACATGTTAAAAAAGGTGAAACATATACATTAGACACATTTGTAAATATTTCACCATACCACCCAGATATTGAACCCACATATTCTTGGAACCGCTCTGTCTATGAAAAGTCATTGACTGAACTATATTTTGAAAATGGAAGCATGAATGCCGCATTAGCCACCGTAGATTCCGAACTCAACTTTAGCTATGAAGCATCTGTCACTGAGACAGCAACATGGGATATAACTGAAACAGGTTACATTAGTTACTCTATTAAAGTTGGCGCCTCAGGTTATTATATTCCCTACACTCCAATGACATCTGTAACACAGCTACCGTCTTCAAGCCGTAATCTTATATATATTAGAGTCTATATTTCTGATTCTGAAAACATATAAATAAATTAAAACAAGTTTATTTAATCTAAATCAAAGTTACCCACTTCACTAGGTAAGCGAAGCGTCTTCCAACTAAAGTGGGCTCTTTATATGATAAACCCAATAGCGAATCTGGTGCCTCGCCATATCTGACATGCGGTCACAATCCCCGAGCACAAAAAAAGAGCGGCAAGCGCTCTTTTTATTTCGAAGAAAATAACCTAGATATTAGTCTTCAGTTTTGCGGGCACGAAAGTCCCCACGGGCAATCACTTCAATGTAAAACGAATCTTTACCCGCCAGTACCGCTGCATCAATCAGCTTACTAATGGCATTTTGGTGAACATCGTTGGCACTTTCTTCGGTATCACCGAATTTGCAATCAAACGCCCAGTAGTTGCAGTCTTGTGGTAACTGCTTATTGCGCTCACGCTTGATGTACTTTTTCACCTCAGATTTGATGGCGTCTACCACGCGGGCAGGCTTCTTTTTAGGGTGGGCTAGGGTAAAGGTCTTTTTCATTAGGTTCCAAGTGACGCAGTGTCAGACAAGATAGGGTAGTAATGGAAGGATTATAGCATAAACCGGACTGAGGGTGGCTTGTGTTTTTGTAGGAGTCGAGCCCTGCTCGCGATACCAGAAACCTTGATAATGCTCAGCCTTTTGTGGTGAACGCTCTAAATTAGAACTCTCACCACAAAAGTAAACAGCCAGAATCAAAATGGCTCGTTTCGCGAGCAGGGCTCGACTCCTACAGGTATCTCATAATAGAAGCGACGCAGGATGCCAAAGCCGAGCTAGCTTCAAAGCACCTAGAAGCGTGAGCGAGGACGGCAAGACAAGGCAAAAAGATTCGAAATTGCGGAGCTTATGCTTTTATAAGTGACAATATTTCGAATCTTTTTAACGCCGTATTGGCTACGTAGTTAGCTTCTAGAACCAATGACGAGTCCTATTGGCAAACCAGACAAGGGAAAGCATCACCGGCACCTCAACCAACACCCCCACCACGGTGGCCAGCGCCGCACCTGAGTGCAGACCAAACAAACTAATGGCCACGGCAACCGCCAGCTCAAAGAAGTTACTGGTGCCAATCATGCAAGCAGGGGCCGCAATGTTATGTGGCAGCTTTAAGTATTTGGCCAAGGCGTAAGCAATAAAGAAAATGCCATAGGTTTGGATAATCAAGGGGATGGCGATCATCACAATGGCTTCTGGCTTATCTAAAATGGTTTGCGCTTGAAAACCAAACAATAAAACCACGGTTGAAATCAAACCCACGATGGACCAGGGTTTCACTTTGGCAAGAAAGCCATTGAGTTTTGAATGGTCATCTTGGCTGTCGAGTTTTTTACGAGTAATGGCACCGGCCACTAATGGCAGCAGCACGTACAAAACAACCGATAATAATAGGGTTTCCCATGGCACGGTGATGTCTGTCATGCCTAATAAGAAGGCGGTGATCGGCGCAAATGCAAAGATCATGATCACATCGTTCACACTCACTTGCACCAAGGTGTAGTTTGGATCGCCTTTTGTTAACTGCGACCAAACAAACACCATGGCGGTACACGGAGCCACGCCTAATAAAATCATACCGGCGATGTATTCGTTGGCGGTTTGCGGGTCCACCATGTCGGCAAAAAAGATTTTAAAGAATAACCAACCCAGCGCAGCCATGGTGAAGGGCTTAATTAACCAGTTGATCACCAGCGTCAGTACCAAGCCTTTTGGTTTTTTACCCACATCTTTGATGGACGAAAAATCCACCTGCACCATCATGGGGTACACCATCAACCAAATTAAAACCGCGATTAAAATATTCACGTGGGCGTATTCCCAGCCAGCGATCACTTCAAATACGCCAGGCATAATACTGCCTAAAATCACACCGGCGACGATGCCAAGGCCGACCCAGACCGATAAGTAACGCTCAAAAATGCCCATAATTATTTACTCTGTTCTTCCTATTATTTACGTGTACGAGCGAGCCTGCTCGCGATTAATCGATTTCGCGAGCAGGCTCGCTCCTACAAAAAAATTAACCCTGCGCACCTAACTTAACCAGTTCTGCTTTTAAGGCATCACCACTTAAATTGTCTAAATCTAATTGCAGGATTTTCGCCACGCGGTATTTGATTTCATTCATGCACACCAAAAATGCGGCTTTGATTTGATCGTCACTGCCTTGCACTTTTGATGGGTCTTCTAAGCCCCAATGCAATTTGATGCTGTTACCAAACCATACTGGGCAGGCTTCATTGGCGGCGCTGTCGCAAACGGTCACTACCACGTCTGGCTCAAAGCTTTCTAAATCATCCCAACTTTGACTAGCGAGACCTTCGGTAGAAATGCCTTGTTCTTGCAAGTACTTAATCGACAACGGATGCACTTCACCTACCGGTTGACTGCCCGCACTGGCCGCTTGTAAGCGAGGGTCTGCGGCATCGTTAGTGATGGCCTCTGACAAAATGCTGCGACAACGGTTATGGGTACAAATAAATAAAATTTTCATTTGAGTCGCGCCGAGCGCCCTCCTCATTGATTAATGTAAAACTGTTCAACAGCAAGCGGATTTACGCTGGGGCTCATCCACCAATTTTAAACGCGCCACCAGTTCAGCGAGTGTCTCGTCACTGGCCAACACCGCTTGGCAGACAATTTCGCTCGCCCACTTGGGCAGTTCTTCATGGACTCGATAAAACACCCATTGGCCTGATTTGCGCACATCCAGCAATTGGCATTCACGTAGACTGGCCAAATGGCGGCTCACCTTAGGTTGGCTAAGCCCTAAGGCATCCACCAGCTCGCCTACACACAGCTCACCTTGGTTTTGAATTAACACCATGATGAGCAATCGGGTTTCATCCCCAAGGCATTTGAATAAGGTTAAAGGATTCATATTTCGCACCGAACGTATATATGCTGAATCATATATACGGTTAATCAGATATACAAGCCTTACGATCTCACCTCTCACAAGCAGCTAGCGTCCGACCCCAGGCTTCAGGCTTATGAGGTTACTTCTTAAGATATATGGAAAAAAGCTGGGCAAGGTGGGATAATGCGCGCAAATTTTGTGCATCTGCACTTTAGCCTGCTGATATATGACAAGACATACCCAAGCGGCTACTGCTCTGAATTCAAGGTCCCTATGAAACAGCAACTCATCAGTCTGATCGAAGACACACTTACTGCTTTAAAAGCCACCGGAAAATTACCTGCCGATGCCGCGCCAAAGGTGATGATCGAGAACACCAAGGACAAAGCCCACGGTGATTACGCCTCTAACATCGCCATGGCCAGCGCCAAGCTTGCCGGTATGAAACCGCGCGACTGGGCAGAAGAAATCATCAAGGCATTGCCTGATAGCCCAATTCTAAACAAGGCCGAAATCGCAGGCCCTGGCTTCATTAACTTCTTTGTGACCGAAGCGGCAAGCTTCTCCATAGTGGACACCATCTTTAACCAAGGTGCTAAGTTTGGTCATAACGATTCTGGCAAGGGCCAAAAAGTACAGGTGGAATTCGTTTCAGCTAACCCAACTGGCCCGCTGCATGTGGGTCATGGTCGCGGCGCGGCGGTGGGCGATTGTATTAGCCGTTTATTAATTGCCAATGGCTGGGACACCACACGCGAGTTTTACTATAACGATGCAGGCGCGCAAATTGATAACCTTGCGTTATCTGTGCAAGCACGCTGCAAAGGCTTTGGCCCGGGCGATGACAGCTGGCCAGAAAATGGCTACCAAGGTCACTACATTATTGAGCTAGCCGAAAGCTTCATGAAAGGCGACACGGTTGAGTCTGCCGATCAAAGTTTTACCGGCACCAAAGACGCCGACGACCTAGATGGCATTCGTCACTTTGCGGTGGCGTATTTGCGTCGCGAACAAGACTTAGACCTTAAAGCCTTTGAAGTGGACTTCGACGTGTATTTCTTAGAAAGCTCTCTATACAGCGAAGGCAAGGTAGAAGAAGCGGTTCAAACCTTAATTAAAAACGGTTACACCTACGAAGACGGCGGCGCCCTTTGGTTAAAAACCACTGAATTCGGCGACGACAAAGACCGTGTGATGCGCAAAACCGACGGCGGCTACACCTACTTTGTGCCAGACGTGGCCTATCACCTAGCCAAATGGCAGCGTGGTTTTAAGCGTGTCGTGAACGAACAAGGTGCCGATCACCATTCAACGATTACCCGTGTGCGCGCTGGCTTACAAGCATTGCAAATGGACATCCCTGAAGGCTGGCCGGACTACGTGCTGCACCAAATGGTAACGGTGATGAAAGGTGGCGAAGAAGTGAAGATTTCTAAGCGTGCTGGCAGCTACGTGACCCTGCGTGATTTGATCGACCAAGTGGGCCTAGATGCCACCCGTTATTTCTTAGCGGCCCGTGCGCCAAGTTCTCAGTTAACATTTGATATTGATTTAGCACTAAGCCAATCCAACGATAACCCTGTTTATTACATCCAATACGCTCACGCGCGTATTTGCAGCATCTTACGTAAATTGGGCTCTGAAAATCTGACTTGGGATCAAGCCAACGGCCTTGCTAAATTAGATCGCCTAACAGAAGACCAAGAGAAGTTACTGGCCAACAAGCTGGCGCGCTTCCCTGAGATTGTTAAAGCGGCGGGTGTGGCCAGTGCGCCGCACATGATTGCTAACTACCTGCACGAATTAGCCAGTGATTTCCACGGTTACTACAACGCTCACAAAACCATTGTGGACGATGCCGATTTACGCGATGCCCGTATTACACTGACCCAAGCAGTTCGTCAGGTCATCGTGAATGGTTTAGACCTATTAGGCATCAGTGCCCCGCAGGAGATGTAACATGGCATCAGGTGCACCGCGTTGGGTATGGATATTCACGCCTTTGGTGGCGCTGAGCTTTGCTGGTTTTTTGTTGTATCTCACCACCGTACCGGCAGGCGATGATATCGACAAAATCACTGACGACATCATGCAAGATGCAAAGGCCGCCAAAGACAACCTGAGCAACCAAGCCAAGCAAGGCTTGAATGAGCAGGTGCAACAAGCCATTAAGGAAAAGCTGCCAGCCTCTGAGACAATCAACAAGGCTGTGGATAACTACGAGTTTTTCGAAATACTGGAGAACAAAGAGATTCTGGTAGAAGAAGTACCCGAATACAAATCCACACCAAAAGGCACTGACAAAGACGGCAATAAGATTGAGTACCGCTTAAAAACAGGCTCCTTCACGGACCCAGGGCGTGCTGATCGCCTGAAGGCGCAATTGATCTTGAATGGCTTCAATACTCAAATTGAAAGTGCCGATGTGAATGGCAAAACTTGGTACCGTGTGTTTACTGGTCCTTTTACCAATCGTTCACAAATGAACAAGGCACAAGACCAACTAATCAACATGGGCATCCAGACCGTTGAAATTCAACAACCGGTGTCTAAAAAGATTAACCCCTAATCATTTGAACTTTTTATTCATTGCAGCCCCTAAACCTTACACTGGTTTAAGGGCTCAATATGAATACCTTCCCTCGCTTAAGCATTCTGCTTTTTTTTATTAGCTTTAAAAGCTATGCCGACGACTGGCAGTTACCTGAATTTAAAGGCTTAGTGGCTGGCGCAATCTCCCAAGACAACCTGCCTTATAAACAAGTGGAGACACAGACACAACCCAGCTTATTAGTGTTTGGCCGCTTAGGGGATGTATTCATAGAGGGCAATCGTGCGGGTTTACCATTAAAGCGTTTTGGTTTTGGCACGCTCTCTGCCATGGGGCAATTGCGCACCCATCAATATTTAGACGCTAGCCAAACCAACCTCACCGATCAAGACCGCGATAAAAGCATCGAGCTAGGGCCACAAGTTTCCATGCCATTGGGCAACGGCTTTGTTTCACAATTTAGCGTGCTGCAAGATATTAGCGCGAAACATAAAGGCCAAGAATACGAAGCCGCTATTTATAAGCGCTTTGCGTTTGATGACCTACGTATCATTGCCACCCTTGCGGCTCAATATCAAAGCCAAGACTTAATGGATTATTACGTGGGCACCGACACCTACCAACCCAAGGCGGAGTTGACCCAGGAGATTGAGTTATTAGGCGTGTATGACATCAATGACAATTGGTCCGCTGTTGGCATTTGGCGTTATTACCAACATGGTGATGAATTTAAAAACAGCCCGCTAACTAATAACCAAACGACACAAAGAGTGGCATTGGGTATTGGTTATCATTTCTAGCAGCCTTGTGATTGATCGTAAAACGGATAGTGGTCACTTTTCAATCAGCTATACTGTCAGCAAATCTCCATCTTGAGGGCCAGCGGATGGCTCATCCAGAATCCTTCTATCATCACATATACGATTGGCAAGATATGCCAAGGGATTCATTGCTGAGCACCTTGCTTAAAAGTTGCCATCGCATTATGAATACCTGCCGCATCGCTGATGTTTGCGCCTTAATCGACCAAGTGATTTTGCAACTGCGCTTAGATGGCTACTATCGTTTAGAAGTCTGTTCTCACGTTTACATCGAACATTTCCAAGGGGGCAGACAGGTCAGTTATCACGGTCTGCGACCACAAAAAGGCAGCGAAAACCGTACTATCAAGGTCGTTGAGCTCGAGCATGCGATTATCTTCAAGATGCACTTCATCCAGCTTTATCTCTCTAAACATCAAGAAAACGCCGAACTGCTTGAAGACAATAAAGATGTTTGTCTGTTGTGGCTCATGCATATAGAAAGTGTCTGCCTTCAGGCTTCCCTAAAAGACTTGCCAGGGCAATCGCTGACCGCTGAGCAACGCAGCCATGCAGATAGCATGAACTTCCACATAGATTTAGAAATTAACGCCAGCCGCTTAACGCATCAAGCATCTCAGATGTACCAGACCTTTAACGAACGAGTCATGTCATTGCTCACCCCCGCCGAGTACATTCAGCCCGCCAAGTATCAACAATTACTCATTAATGCCGTCACCCTTCACCAAGAGCAGCTAAGTGAGCTCATAAAAAAACAATATGGGTTATTCAGCAGTTCAAAACGCGTGCTAGAAG
Organism: Bermanella sp.; assembly: GCA_051277445.1. Taxonomy (GTDB): domain Bacteria; phylum Pseudomonadota; class Gammaproteobacteria; order Pseudomonadales; family Oceanobacteraceae; genus Bermanella. Next base: position 25,968 of record JBNMQC010000005.1, read on the forward strand.
CGATTACACACGTCAGCTAAGGTTATCCATATCCAACAGACCACCTAGGTGAAAGCGGTCGCGGACCGTCTGGGATAAATGAGTGGATGGGTTACTTTTAAATACGCGCGCATAGCGCTCGGTTAAACGCCCAAGGTGTTTGAAACCTGCGGCGTAGGCCGCCTCGGTGACACTGCTCGCATCCGCTAAAAAATGACGAAAACGATGCAACCGAAACTGCTGAATATAGCTGCCTGGGCTAATGCCCAGTTCTTGCTTGAACACGATCTGTAAATTACGTACCGACGTAGAACTGGCTTGAGCTAATGTCTCTAGCGAAAGCGGTAAGGCAAATTGCTCATGAACACAGTCCAGCGCCTTACCTAATATTTTTTGTCGTGTGGTGGTTTTATCATCACCAATGTCTGACATGATGCACGGCAATAGGATATCGGTAGTCATATTCTCCAGTTGCGTAGCGCTTAGCACCTGGCCTTCTTTGCAAGACTGGATGCCCCGCTCAAACATATATTCACAGGCACTGGCCGCCGCAAACAGTGTTTGTTTGTCATAGGCTTTACGACTAGCTGCGCGAGATAACTCGACATAATCCTTCATGGCCTGTGTGCCAAGGGCTTTTTCTAGCCAGCGTACATCAATGTGCAGCTGGTACATCCACATATCGCCGGGTATCGTCCAATGGGCCTTAGCGCCTGCTGGTAAAAATGGGCTGTGGCTGAGCCCACCTAAAAGAGATTGAAAACGATCAACAATTTCCCCTTGTGCCACCGGTAACTGGATGGCAATCACATGCTGTGAGAATTGATACTGCTCGATGGCAGCAGATGAATTCCGGCGCTTAACTAACACCAAGGGGCCAAAGTCCACAATGGATAAATCCAAACGGGCATCCCCTTCTAGGGGCGTCGCAATCATGTCTAAACAAGGGCTAGCCTGAGACACGTGAAAGTAGTCAAGTCCTTGATTAGTATAAGATTTTATATTTGATGAAGACTGTAAATCCATTTAAAACTACTTTCCGTATACACACTTTTCGTCAGGCATTTTTCACTATATCACTGTAAAAACCCGTAAAAATAGATTGTTCGTAATCTGGACAAAGCTTGGTAAAAAAATGACCAATCGGCCAGTTTTAGTCTTGATGTTAGATAAATTAAGCCAAAAAACGCCCATGTTTTATTACTTTCAAGCATAGACACTCTGATGATTTAGGCATATTGGTGGCACATTTTGCTTGAAGTTATCCAAACCACCCCCATAACGGTGGATTGTCCAAATTCATTTATAAAGATGTAGATACCGAACTATGACAACCATATTAAGTGTGCGCAGAGAAGACGAAGTCGTAATGGGTGGCGATGGCCAAGTGAGCCTTGGCAACACCGTAATGAAAGGTAACGCCCGCAAAGTGCGCCGCTTATACAATAACAAAGTGATCGCTGGCTTTGCTGGGGCCACTGCGGATGCCTTCACCTTGTTTGAAAAATTTGAAGCGCACCTGCAAAAACATTCAGGACAACTCACTCGGGCAGCGGTGGAGCTGGCCAAAGAGTGGCGCAGCGATCGGGCATTACGCAAGCTCGAGGCCATCTTAATTGTGGCCGATGAAACCGCAACTCTCACCATTACGGGTAATGGGGATGTGCTTGAGCCAGAAAACGGCGTGATCTCCGTCGGCAGTGGCGGCAACTATGCGTTAGCCGCAGCAAAAGCCCTATTCGAAAATACCGACATGTCGGCACAAGAGATTGTTAATAAAGGTCTCACCATTGCCGGCGATATCTGCGTATTTACAAACCATAATTTCACCATTGAAACCATTAAGATCGAAGAATAATTGTTACCGTTTCCTATTTTGGTTTTAAGTTAAGAGAAGAAAGATGCCACATACACAAATTGAAAAATCATTAACGCCCAGTCAAATTGTCAAAGAGCTGGACCGCCATATTGTCGGCCAGAGCGAAGCCAAGCGCAGCGTCGCCATTGCCCTTCGTAACCGCTGGCGTCGTATGCAGTTGCCGCAAGAAATGCGCAACGAAATCACCCCTAAGAACATTCTGATGATTGGTCCTACCGGTGTGGGTAAAACAGAGATTGCCCGCCGTTTAGCGAAATTATCCAATGCGCCCTTCATCAAGGTTGAAGCCACCAAATTTACCGAAGTGGGCTATGTCGGCCGAGATGTGGAAACCATCATCCGTGATCTGGTTGAAACCGGTTTTAAAATGCTCAGAGAGCAAGAAGTGGAAGCCGTACAAGAACGCGCGCAATCAGCCGCCGTAGAGCGCGTACTAGACGTCTTGCTGACGCCTGCTCGCAACGATTTTGAAAGCCAAGCAGACAAGCCAGAAGACAGTGCCACCCGTGTCCTGTTTCGTAAAAAAGTACTGAATGGCGACATGGACGATAAAGAAATCGAAATTGATGTATCTGCGCCTCAGGTGGGCGTTGAGATCATGGCCCCTCCTGGCATGGAAGATATGACCAGCCAGATTCAAAGCATGTTTAGCAATCTTGGCCAAGGCAAAAGCAATAAGCGCAAAATGAAAGTGAAAGATGCGCTTAAAGTGATTCAGGACGAAGAAGCCCACAACATGATCAACATGGATGACCTAAAAGCCAAAGCGGTGGAGTCTGTTGAACAAAACGGCATCGTGTTTATTGATGAGATCGATAAAGTCGCTAAACGCCAAGAAGCCGGTGGTGGTGATGTGAGTCGTGAAGGCGTGCAACGTGACTTGCTACCGTTAATTGAAGGCTGCACGGTTTCCACCAAATACGGCATGCTAAAAACCGATCACATTTTATTTGTGGCCTCCGGTGCGTTCCACTTAAGCAAACCGTCTGACTTGATTCCTGAACTACAAGGTCGTTTACCGATCCGCGTGGAGCTACAGGCACTGACACCGGATGACTTTAAACGCATTCTGACAGAGCCAAGCGCATCGTTAACCGAGCAATACAAAGCCTTATTATCCACAGAGGGTTTAAATGTTGAATTCACTGAAGATGGCATTGAGCAATTGGCTCAAACCGCGTTTAAAGTAAATGAAAACACGGAAAACATCGGTGCGCGTCGCTTGCATACCATGATGGAGCGCCTACTGGAAAAAGTCAGCTTTGATGCAGAAAGCCTTGCCACGCAATACAGCTCAAACCCGCTGCAAATTAATGCCGCGTTTGTGCAAGAACACCTTGGCGAAATTGCACAAGATGAAGACTTAAGCCGCTTTATTCTTTAACGTTTCAACCGCCTAAACCACAAAAAAGGAGAGCCATGCTCTCCTTTTTTTTATGCCTATGACTTCGTTTCGCTTAACTGCCTGAAATTAACACCATGGAGCCCAAGCCTAAGAAAATCACAAAGCCAACCACATCGGTGACCGTGGTCAAAATCACAGAGCCAGATATGGCAGGATCTATATTCACTTTTTTCAATAAGAAAGGAATCACGGTGCCCGATGAAGCGGCCGCTAAGCCGTTAATAAAAATGGACACGAAAATAATAAAGCCCAACCCAAATGAATCGAACCAATAAAACACCACCAAAGCAATAATCGCCCCTAACAGCGCACTGTTAATGGCTGCGATATACATCTCTTTTTGCAGCAGCACCTTAATGTTGTCTCCAGTGATGTGGTTTAACGCTAGACCACGTAAGGCCACCGCCAGTGTTTGACTGCCCGCAATGCCGCCCATACTGGCCACCACGGGCATTAAAATCGCCAATGCCACCACTTGCTGTAATGCCACTTCAAAGTAACCAATCACAAAGGAGGCCAAAAAGGCGGTGAGCAAATTAATGCATAACCACACAGCACGCAGTTTTGCCGCCGTTGAAACCGGTGTAAACAAATCTTCTTCTGTGGATGGGGTTTCTTGCAGTGACGCTTGCAGCACGCGTTCTTGGGCTTCCCAAAATAAAACCGACACAGGAATTGCGCCGACAATTTTATTGCTACGGCGCACCGGCAACCATGACAAGTTGTCCTCAGGGTCTAGGCGTGCAATCAAGCTGGTTAACTCTTCTAAGTGGTCGCATTCCATACAAGGCTGCATCACCGCTTCCGCTTTTACATCGTTTTGCTGCTCAAAAACCACATGCAAGGCGATGGTACCCAGTAGCTCACCAGCATCATTGACCACAAAAACGGCCTTCACATCGTCTTTTTTCCGAATGCGCTGTGCCAATGAACTTAATGTCACTTGGGGTCGCACTCGCAAAATGCTGCTATTTAAGTGACGTCCCACCTGGCTGTCGTCATAGCTTAAGGCTTGTTGCAGCTCTTCGACCAATTCATCTTCTTGGTCTAATAAAATCGCATCCACCATGCTGGTCGGCATGATGTCCGCAAACAACAGTAGATCCGCCGAGTCCGCCTCACTTTGCAGGGCTTGGCGTCCGTCATCATCTAATGAGTCAATAAGGTGCTTTGCGGTATCTTCTTGCAGGCTATACAAGACATGCCAATAACGACTGGCCGGCAATGCCTTCCAAACCAGTAATCTCAGCTCAAGCGGTACCGATTCAATCACTTGCCCAATGTCGTCGGCCACCAAGGCTTCGTATTCATGGCTGGGGATTTCGTTATCCGATGGCGCGCTGAGCAATAAAGAAATTAAGCGATTAACCGCTTCAGGGTTTCGCTCTTGTGAGTTCATTTCATTTTCTTCAGACATATCTCTTCTATCCCATGACCGACGTCACCACCTAAACTCATCAACGCATTCGATGAGCAAGTTACCCGAAAGACTCAATACCGGTCAGTCTGCGTATTCATTAATCGGGCCATTATGAAGCATCTTTATGCTTGGTTACATGATTATCGATTAAGCAAGCTTACACCGCCTTCGTCAATTTCGCCCGATATCACAAACAAAGGACACAAAAAAACCCTAAGTCGTGATGACTTAGGGTCTTCGTAGTGCAAGAGCCGTACATTAAAATGTGGCGGTGTCTTACATCATGGCCTGCAGGTAATTCTGAATACCCATTTTATCAATCAACCCCAGTTGCTGTTCTAGCCAATGGGTATGATCTTCTTCGGTGTCTTCTAGCTGTTTCACCAACATGGCACGGGTTTCAAAGTCTTTTTCCGCTTCACATACAACAATGGCATCTTTAAGATTTTTAACCACGGCGTATTCCAGTGCTAAATCATTCTTAAGCATGTCTTCAACTGTCTTACCCACATTCAGCGGCTCTCGGTTTACCATGTTTGGAAAACCTTCTAAGAACAAGATCCGCTTGATCATTTGATCTGCATGACCGGTTTCATCTTCCATTTCGTGGGCAATACGGTCGTATAGCTTAGTGAGTCCCCAGTCTTCATACATTCTTGAATGAATGAAGTATTGGTCCATTGCGGTCAATTCACCGGCCAACAATGCATTTAAAACATCGATAATTTTTTGATTACCTTTCATTTTACGCTCCGGTTCATTATTCGCTGTGCATCATAGATTGCATGAAGTTTTCAATGCTGATTTTCTTGATGAGATCTAATTGAGTTTCAATCCAATCAGCATGCTCTTCTTCATACTCAAGAATTTCAGCTAGCATATCTCGCGTAACAAAGTCCGAAACCGACTCGCAATACACAATGGCATCACGTAAATCTTTAAGGCTTAATTCTTGAAGTTTTAAATCACACTGCAGCATTTCTTCGGTATTTTCACCGATGAATAACTTGCCTAATTTTTGCAAGTTTGGAATCCCTTCTAAGAATAAAACACGCTCAATAATTTTATCGGCTTGTTTCATATCCTTAATGGATTTCTTGTATTCGATTTTATCAAGGCGTTCTAGGCCCCAATTTTTGAACATGCGTGCGTGTAGAAAATATTGGTTAATCGACACTAGCTCATTCTCTAAGCAGGTGTTTAATAACTTGATGACGTTGGTATCACCTTTCACTGCCACGCTCCTATCTCACTATAAATGTTGCGTAAAAGTATATGCACTTAAACAGTAAGTTCCAATCAATATTTGGTTCATTTAGCAGTTATGCGCTGCAACCGCACTAATAGTTATTTTCATTTGTATTCTGACTTTTTCTAAAAACCAAACATGCCATTTTTCATTGAAAAACAAGGGCTTTCTTAGCGTTTTTGTCGTGACAGACATAAACCCTTATCAATTGTAAGTGTACACATCACCTTATTGTTCTAACTGACCGAGAATGCCTAATCTTTGGCCGCAAACGAAATGCTAATTGGAGTATTCTTTATGACTTATTGTATGAAAAGGTTTGTTATGAGACAGGCAAAAGTGGTCATTGCCGGCGCGGGCAGCATTGGATGTTACGTGGGCGGCATGCTGGCCAGCGGTGGTGCCGATGTGCACTTCTTAGCGCGCACTCGGGTAAAAGATTCCATTGAGAAAAATGGCTTACGACTTACCGACTGGACAGGTCTCGACATGCAGGTTTCGCCCAATCAGGTGCACGTAAGCTGTGATGAGTCCATTCTGGCTGACGCCAATATGATTCTGGTGTGTGTCAAAAGCAAAGATACCCTGGCCATGGCGCAAACCATTGCACGCAGCGGTAATCAACACGCTACTGTTTTTTCATTGCAAAACGGCATCAGCAATGCCGACACACTCAAACACGCTTTGCCTAATCACACCGTTCTTCCCGTCATGGTGCCTTACAATGTTGTCAATCAAGAGGACGGTCATTTTCATTGCGGCACCCAAGGCAGTCTTTATTGCCAAGAGCATCATGCTGCATTGCTTCTTCAGCAGTTGGCTCAACAGTGCCATTTAGCGTTTGAGCTCAAGCCAGATATGCTCAGTATTCTGTGGGGGAAGTTATTACTTAACTTAAACAACCCAGTGAATGCTTTGTGCGGCATTCCATTAAAGCAACAATTCGAAACCCGTGGTTACCGAAGAATTTACGCACAATGTTTAAAGGAAGGTTTGCAGGTGTTAAAAGCGGCAAACATCAAACCAGGCCAGGTGGCTGCCGTCCCTGTAAGTGTGATCCCGTATATTTTGGCGTTGCCGGATGGGTTGTTTAAATGGGTTGCACAAAAAATGCTGGCCATGGACCCAACGGCCCGCTCGAGCATGTGGGAAGATTTACAAAATAAACGTCCCGTTGAGGTGGATTATATTTCAGGAGAAATCATCGCACTTGGCAAACGTGTTAATATCCCCACCCCCATGAATGAGCGTTTAGTGCGACTTGTTAAACACGCTCAAGACGCTGGGCAGGGTAGCCCAAATTTATCACCGCAACAGATTTTAAATGGTTAACCGATGAATCAACCCAGTATCCCATCTGCGATTAAGTTTCATAAACAGTCCCAACAACTGGAACTTGCTTGGGCAGGTGAGCACTTCACCCTCAGCGCTGAATTTCTGCGGGTTTTAAGCCCCAGCGCCGAAGTCCGTGGCCACGGTAGCGGCAATGAAGTACTGCAATTTGGCAAAAAAGACGTGCGCATTTTAAAGCTTGAACCTGTGGGTAACTATGCGCTTAAAATCACCTTTGATGACGGCCATAACTCCGGATTATATAACTGGCCTTATCTGCATGAGATCAGCACCAATCAAGACCGTTTATGGCAAGAATATGTGAATAAACTCGCCAGTGCGGGCAAAAGCCGAGACAGCGGCGTCATTCAATTCAAATCTGTGGATTAATGGCCCTTCCTGAGGCACTTCAAGCCTGATCTGCCACAAGACTTCTGCCTCTAAGCGGGCTAGAATAGCGTCAATTATCGTTGTTAAGATCAGGCCCATCGCCATGTCCGAAAAGAAAACCACGCATTTTGGTTATCAAACCGTCGACGCCGCAGAAAAACAAGGCAAAGTCGCAGAAGTATTTCACAGTGTTGCCGCGAAATACGATGTCATGAACGACCTAATGTCTTTTGGCATTCACCGTTTATGGAAGCGCTTCACCATGGAGTTTACCGGCGTTCGCAAAGGCGACTCGGTATTGGACATTGCAGGCGGTACCGGCGACTTAACCATGAAGTTTTCTGATCTAGTGGGCCCAGAAGGCAAGGTTGTATTAGCGGATATCAACGATTCCATGCTCAAAGTGGGCCGTGATCGTTTATTAGATAAAGGCTACAGCGGCAACATTGAATGCGTACAAGCCAATGCCGAGTGCTTGCCATTCGAAGAGAACAGCTTTGATGTGGTCACCATGGCCTTTGGTCTGCGTAACGTGACCGACAAAGACCAAGCCCTACGTGAATTCAACCGCGTACTTAAGCCTGGTGGACGTTTATTAGTATTAGAATTCTCTAAAACCAATAACCCATTATTGAAAAAAGCATACGATCTATACAGCTTCACTGCCCTGCCGTTCATGGGCAAACTGATCACCAACGATTCCGAAAGCTACCGCTATTTAGCCGAGTCCATTCGCATGCACCCAGGCCAAGACGAACTGAAAGCCATGTTTGAAAACGCAGGCTTTGCCAACTGCGAATACCACAACTTAACCGGTGGTATCGTGGCCCTGCATAAAGGCATTAAGCCTTAAGGATGCCCATGGACCAAACCCTGATTCAAGGCGCGCTGGCCAGCGCCCAAAGCATCATCAATCAAGCATTACGCTATGATGCTGCCACTGCGCAAAAACTTGCTGCCTTAGCACCCAAGGTGTTGGCCATTGAGATCACCCAGCCCGCCACCATTATCTATGTGCAGTTTGGTGAACAATTACGCCTAATGGCTCATCATGACGGTGATGTACAAGCACGATTACAAGGTGACTTGCAGGCATTCATTAATTTAGCCAGCACCCAAGATAAGCATGCGGCACTAATGAAAAGCGACATTCAGATTCAAGGCTCCAGCCAATTAGCCATGGGTTTAGCCGATGCCATGAGCGATTTAGATATCGACTTTGAAGCCATGCTGAGTCAATTAACCGGCCCTGTGGTTGCCCACCTAGTCGGTAAAAACCTGCGCCGTTTAAGCGGCTGGTTAAAAAGCAGTTCTGAAAAACTCAAGCAAGACACCGTTGAATATGTGCGCGATGAATTACAACTGGCGCCACATAAACTCGAAGGCGAATCTCGCTTTACCGACATCCATAAGCTCAAGCTCGATAGTGAACGCCTCGAAGCTCGCATTAATCGCCTTGCCATTTATTTGAATAAGCCAAAATAACATTAATATGATGCAATTGAAGCGCCTGCTCACCCTGCTCTATGTTTTCAGTAAATACCGACTGGATGATTTCATACCCGTTAATTTACTGCCTTGGTATTTACGTATTGCATTTTATTTAGCCCCTTGGCGCCTGAACCCCGTTCCTAAGCGCGTACCTAAGGCCAAACGCTTACGTTTAGCCTTAGTGGCATTGGGACCAATCTATATTAAATTGGGACAAATACTCTCTACACGCAAAGACTTATTAACACCAGAGCTGGCCACTGAACTGGCCAAACTGCAAGATAAGGTGCCGCCGTTCAAAGCCAAAACCGCTCGTAACATTATCGAACAGTCACTCGGTGAAAGCATTGAGTCTATCTTTGCTCAGTTTGAAACAGAACCGATGGCATCGGCTTCCATTGCTCAGGTGCATGGCGCGAAGCTGCACTCTGGTGAAGATGTGGTGGTTAAAGTTATTCGCCCAAACCTCGAAAAAACCATCAACAAAGACATCGCCATGATGATGGCCGCGGCCAAATTAGTAGAACGCTATGCCAAAGACGGCAAGCGTTTACGCCCTGTGGATGTGATCGAAGACTATCGACATACCATTTTTGGCGAATTAGATTTGATCAGTGAAGCAGCCAATGCGTCACAACTAAGACGTAACTTCAATGACAGTGATTTATTGTACGTGCCAGAAGTCCACTGGGATTACTGTCGTGACAATGTCATGGTAATGGAGCGCATTTACGGCACCCCCATTGGTGATATTGAACAATTGATTGCCCGTGGCACCAACATGAAAGTGCTCGCTGAGCGGGGTGTTGAGATTTTCTTTCGCCAAGTATTTAAAGACAGCTTTTTTCATGCTGACATGCACCCAGGCAATATTTTTGTGGCCCATAACGACCCGCAAACGCCACAGTACATTGCCATCGATTGCGGTATTGTTGGTACCTTAGATGAAACCGACCAAGATTATCTTGCACGTAACCTGCTTGCGTTTTTCAATCAGGATTACCACGAAGTGGCGCGCTTACATGTGGAATCTGGCTGGGTGGGCAGCGGTACCAAGGTAAACGAATTTGAAGCGGCTATTCGCAGTGTTTGCGAGCCTATCTTTGAAAAACCCCTTGAAGAAATCAGCTTCGGACAGGTACTGATGCGTTTATTTCAAACCGCCCGTCGGTTTAACATGGAAGTTCAGCCCCAGTTGGTCCTGCTGCAAAAAACCTTACTCAACATTGAAGGCCTCGGTCGCCAACTTTATCCACAACTGGATTTATGGAATACCGCCAAACCCTACCTTGAACAATGGGTCATAAAGCGCATGGGCCCTAAAGCCATTTGGCAGGAGCTTAAGCGCCAGGCACCTGCTTGGATCCAGCACGGCCCAAGTATGCCAGAAACCATTCGCAACACCTTGCTGACCCTTGGGCAGTATCCAGCCCAGCAGCAGCAATTGCATAGTAAATTAGATGCTATCGAACGTGAACTCAATCAACAAAGCCAGCGCCGCAAGCATAGAAGCCTAGGTGTTATCATCAGTGCTCTTGGGCTTGTAGGGTTACACAGCCCCTTTCTTTGGGGCTTTGAGAGCAGTTTAGCGCTCATCGCACTTGGCTTAGCTTGGCTAATGATACGTGGCTAAAAAAAGCGCAGCGCAGGTACTGCCTGACAGGCAGATGCGTTATGATCAGCAAATACAAAGGAAACGATTATGAGTGATGTGATCAGCCAATTAGGCCAAATACTTGAAGAACGTAAATCTGCGGACGCGGACAATTCATATGTTGCCAGTTTATACCGTAACGGCCTGAACAAAATTTTAGAAAAAGTGGGTGAAGAAGCCACTGAGACCATTATCGCTGCAAAAGACGCTAAACACTCTGGCGACAACAAAGATGTGATATATGAAACCGCCGATCTTTGGTTTCATACCATGGTGATGTTGGCCGAGCTAGGCGAAGACCCAGAAGTGGTTTTAGAAGAATTAAAGCGACGTTTTAATTTGTCAGGCCTTGAAGAAAAAGCGAATCGCACAAAATAAGTAGGCACCATGAGTGATTGTATTTTTTGCAAAATTGTAAACGGCGATATCCCTTGTAATAAGGTCTATGAAGACGATACTGTCTTGGCGTTTAACGATATTGCACCGAAAGCCGATACGCATATTTTAGTGATCCCCAAACAGCACATTGTAAATTTAAGTGCGACCCAAGAAAATGAATGGCCAATTGTCACCAAGGTGTTACAAAGCATCAATACTATTGCAGGCCAAGAAAAACTAGAAGGCTTTCGTGTGATCAGCAATAACGGTGAAAAAGGCGGGCAAGAAGTCTTCCATATGCACTGGCATTTGCTGGCTGGTACAAAATTAACGGGCTTTTAATAGCCCATTTATGAAAACAGGAGAACACCATGTTCGGTGGCATTAGCGTTTGGCAGTTATTAATTATTTTGGTTGTTGTGATTTTAATTTTCGGCACCAAAAAACTTCGTACTCTTGGTGGTGACCTCGGCGGTGCCGTTAAAGGTTTCAAGAAAGCCATGAACGAAGATGAAAAAAAGCAAGAAACTGAAAAATTAGAAAACCAGCAGAAAGATGCGCAGTTTTCTGAAAAAGCCAAAGATGAAGAAAAAACCAAATAAACACACCGCCTAAGAAGTTATTATGTTTGATATTGGTTTTGCTGAATTATTAGTGGTTGGTGTACTGGGCTTAATCGTATTAGGCCCTGAGCGACTACCAAAAGCAGCCCGCACTTTAGGCTTGTTATTAGGCCGTATTCGTCGAACAATGAGCGGCATTCAGCAAGAAATTGAGCGAGAAGTGCGCGCTCAAGAGCTGCAAGAAAAACTCAAAGATACTCAGCACAGTTTTATGAGCCCAGAAGAACAAGCTGTGCAACTGGCTAAAGAACAGCAAGCCAAAGAGCATGAGGCGTTCCCACAAACGCAACCCACAGAAAACAGTATTGCCCCTAATGCTGAGTCAGCTGAACAGGCCAGCGTTTCCACTGATAAAAAAGGGGATGCGTAATGTCAAAGAAAAGCAACGCTGACATGGAAACCATGCAACAGCAACAGCCTTTAATCGCTCACTTAATCGAATTACGAAATCGCCTGTTAAAAGCCATTTTATTAATATTAGTGGTGTTTGTAGGATTATATAGCTTTTCTAATGATCTCTATCTGTGGATCTCAAAACCGTTAGAAATTCTATTACCAGAAGGTAGCAGCATGATTGCCACAGGGGTGGCGTCGCCATTTTTAGTGCCATTCAAACTGACACTGTTTGCGGCGGTATTTATTGCCATACCGTTTATCTTGCATCAGGCTTGGTCATTCATCGCACCGGGCTTGTATAAACATGAAAAGCGCTTTGCTGTCCCCTTATTATTAAGCAGTATTATTTTATTTTATGTGGGCATCGCATTTGCTTACTTTGTAGTCTTGCCACTGGCCTTTGGGTTCTTTACGGCCGTTGGCCCTGAAGGCGTAAATTTTCTGCCAGATATCAACAATATATTAAACTTCATTCTTAAAATGTTTTTTGCATTTGGTATCGCGTTTGAAATACCAATTGCCACCATTTTACTGATCATGACCGGCATTACATCCGTGGCAAGCTTAAGCGCAAAACGCCCTTATATCTTTGTGGGTTGCTTTGTCATTGGTATGTTAGTGACACCACCGGATGTGATTAGCCAGACCATCTTGGCGTTACCCATGTATCTGTTATTTGAAGTGGGTATTTTCTTTGGCCGGATGGTCGAGAAGAACAAACCTAATGACGACAGCGATAACGAAGCAGAAGAAAGCGCCCTATAGGCGCTTTATTTCTATAAGCGACAATAGAATCCTTAGTTTTCTTCTACCAGCACCCAAATGATATCTTGCTGTTTGTCATGATAGCTATCGACCAACCTTGTTTTAATCACATTATTGACAGTCTGAGTGGTCACTCCATCTAATGTGCTATGGCTGGATACGTTCGTCGCGTTTTCTGTCATAACCGTTTGCGCTGAAATGGTGACGCCTTTGCGTGCAGCCAGCTCAAAACGAGCGCGAGACATGGCACATTCCTTTTGTTTGTACATGCCTAGCGCATGGGTGCCACAGCTGCCCACAGCTTGATGCTTGCTTGGCGATTCAATCCATGGTGGGCGCACTGAGGAACGCTGGGTTGCGCACGCAAATAGCAACAGTGCACTCGCTAAAATGCCTGTCACAAATAAACGCTTTTTTATGGTTTTTTTCATCTTTAACTCTGGCGAGAATCAACGTTATTGGTTAAGGTTAGAGACATCCTAAACCCAAAATCCTTCAAGGAGAAGAAGATGGCCCTTACTCGAATTCTTGGCATCAGTGCTTTAACCCTATCCCTAACTGCCTGTTTTGGTGGTGGTGAGAAACCCATCGTTCTAGATTGCACCTTCCCAGACGCTCCTCAAACCGCAGCACCTGGCTGGGTCTGTGATGAGCCTGTTGAAGGCCTAGCTGTATCTGCAGTGGGTAGTGCTGACAAATCTGGCGCAGGTATGAACTTCATGAAGCAACAAGCCACTGCTGCTGCCCGCGTTCAGCTCGCCCAAATGATGAAAGTACAAGTGCAAAACATGGTTAAACAATTTGCTGAAACCACTGGTGTTGGTGATAGCGAAACTGTGGATAAAGTAAATACATCTGTGACTAAGCAGATCACCAACGAAACTCTAGTTGGTACGCGTATGTACAAGTCTAAAACCAGCCCTAACGGTACTCTGTACGTACTTGTTGGCTTAGACGACAAGGCAGCTGGCTTGATCCACGAAACAGCCCTTAAGACGTCTATGAACAACGAAAAGGCCCTATGGCAGAAGTTCCAAGCCAAAAAAGGCTATGACGAACTAGCGAAAGAAATCGCTAACATGGAAAAATAAGCACTCAGCTTGCTTTCCAACAAAAAAGCCCAGCGAGTGATCGCTGGGCTTTTTTTATTGTTAAATGAAAGGTAACACATAGGCTAGTAATAAACCGCCAGCTAAAACCTCCCTATATTTGCTACAAACTCTTCTATACTAATAACACCGCTTAATATTGATACCCCGTATAAGTTGGAATCAACCAATGAAACTAGTGACACAATTTAAACGTTTTTTACGCTTTCTTTTTGTGAATGATGTCACTCGCAAGAATCAGTTTGAAGACGCAAAAGATGTGCTTGCAGAGCAAGAGCTATACTCGTCACTTTCATTTCAATTTATTATTATTTTATCTGCTGCAAGCTTAATTAGCTCACTGGGCTTAATGTCGGATAGTACCGTGACCATTGTAGGGGCTATGTTAATTGCGCCCCTTATGAAGCCCATTATGTCATTGTCTTATGGCATTAATACTGGTGATACATTCCTCAAGATACGCTCTATTTTGACCTTGCTAATCGGTATCGCCATTACTTTAATTATTTCATTTTTATCCGAGCAACTATTAGATCTGCATGTGCTCACGGATGAAATGATGGCCCGTACACAGCCAAACCTTTTCGATTTAGGTGTCGCTGTGGCAGCCGGTATATCGGCGGCCATTGCCATGACCCGTAAAAGTGTTTCTGATTCACTGCCCGGTGTTGCCATCGCCGTTGCTATTGTTCCGCCGCTTTGTGTCTCTGGCATTAGTTTATCTATGGGTGAGCTAAACTCTTTTTTTGGCTCGTTACTTTTATTTTTAATTAACTTATTTGCCATTACCATTAGTGCGGTGTTGGTATTTACATTTAGCGGCTACGGTTCGGCGAAACATAATTTAATTCCGCTTCCCTTACTGATCGTCATATTAGTATTACTGGCTTACCCACTTAGAGAATCGATCACACTCATTAAGGATGACGACTTGGTACAAGACACTGTCGAAGATTTTCTAAGAACAAACTACCCAGATAAGGTGAGCATTCATCCAGGGGATTTAAATGAAACCAGTGTCATTGAACAGGTCGATCACACATTTGTATTTCTTGAATTAAAAGCAGAGAAAGACGCACTCAGTGACGCTCAATTGAGTTATATACACAAGCAATTAGAAGAGAAACTCGAAGGGCCAGTAAACCTTAAGATACAGTTTTTATTAACTAAAGAGATACTTAAGTACAGCTATAAACTGGATAACGATATCGAACCCATTTATGGAAATAAGGATAACATTCCGAGAAAGTAAGTATTAAAAATGCTGAAAACCAGTATTGGTCATATCCATTCCTAACATTTTTACGGCCTGTCCCTGAACGACGTCACCAATATAAATGCCTTGTTGACACTGGTTAGCGGTATACGCCAATTGATAGTCATCCCCGCCCGTTAATGCATATTCCAGTGCTTGCCCTTTGCCATAGGTTTGGATGAGTTCTTCTGACATGGGAATCAATGCAGGGTCTATCTTCATTCCCACACCACTGGCTGCACATATGTGATTAAGGTCTTGAACCAGTCCATCACTAATGTCCATACAACTGGAAGCATAGGTCTTTATCTTTTGCCCAAAGTCTATTTGGGCAAGCGGCGCATAAAATTGTCGAGCCAACCCCGTGTTTAACTCAGGTCTGTCTAAAACCAACGGCAGAGCACCTGCCCCATCACCTAAATTACCGTTCACGTAAACTTTATCGCCCACTTGCGCACCACTGCGTTTTAAGCCTTCTCCCGCATTGGTAATACCATGCACTTGCAGGCTTATCACTAAGCTTGGGCCTTTTGTGGTATCACCGCCAATCAACGGACACTGATAAAACTGAGCCGCCTGAATCAGGCCATCACTGAATTGTTTTAGCCAAGTCTCGTCTTTTGAAGGTAGGGTTATGGCAAGCGTGAAACCAACAGGAATAGCGGCCATGGCTGCAAGGTCACTGATACTCACCGCAAGTGCGCGAGTAGCAATATCAAATGGGTTCGCTTGAAAAGGAAAGTGCACACCTTCAACTAAGGTGTCGAGGGAGAGATGTAAGTCGTATTCACTTGGGATATTAAAGGTCGCGCAATCATCACCGATTCCTTGGCGAAGATAAGGGTTTGAGAAGGCGAGGCTCGGTTGTTGAAAGAACCGCTTTATGAGCTGAAATTCGTTCACCGCTTTCCTCTCGCCTTTTAAAGGTCTTTCTTGTGACAAAGCGCCACAAGAAAATCATATTCTTATTTTTTTAGTTCGACTACACGCACACGTTGTGCAAGTTGATCCAGTGCGCCATTGATGAATTTATGGCTTTCGGTTGCACCAAATTTTTTCGATAGCTCAACACTTTCGTTAATCACCACACGATACGGCACATCAATACGATGGGCTAATTCAAATGCAGCTAAGCGTAAAATCGCTTTTTCTACAGGCGTTACTTCTTCAATACCACGGCTTAAGCATGGGCTTAACATTTCGTCTAGCTCGCCTAAATTATTTGGCACACCACGCAAAATATCACGGAAGTATTCGGTATCAACATGGGTCATGTCGTTATCGATTAAGAACTCCGCTTCAATCTTATTTAAGCTTGCACCAGCCATATCCCATTGATACAGCGCTTGCATAGCATAATGACGAGCCTTACGACGGGCGCCGGGGTTCGGGCGACCGCTGTCATTGTCTTTTCTTGAGATAGGTTTGTCGCTCATTAAGCCTCCAGCTGCTTAAGCAGACTGACCATTTCGTAGGCGCTAAGCGCAGATTCTTCACCCTTGTTACCGGCTTTCGTACCAGCACGTTCAATGGCTTGTTCAATTGTGTCAACGGTTAGGATACCGAAAGAAACTGGAATACCAGTATTCAATGCAATTTGGCCTAAACCTTTAGCCGCTTCACCTGCCACATAATCAAAGTGAGGGGTTGAACCACGAATGACAGCACCTAATGCAATAACTGCATCGTACTTACCGCTTTCAGCTAGTTTTTTCACTACTAACGGTACTTCAAATGCACCAGGGCAATGGATCAAGGTAATATCGTCTTCACTGATACCGTGACGTGTTAAACCACGTACTGCACCGTCAACTAATTTATCAACCACAAATTCATTCCAAGTGGTTTGTACGATCGCAAACTTTGCGTCTAGTTTAGTAAAGCTTCCTGCAATTGTTTTCATATTTATTACCTTCACAAATAGATTTAATTTTAAATTCAGTTTTGGCGATCAATGCTTAAAAGGGATGTATTCAACCACTTCTAAATTGAAGCCAGAAATACCCGTAAACTTCATTGGGCTGCTGAGCAAACGCATTTGTGTAACGCCCAAGTCACGCAAGATTTGAGAACCAGTACCTATTGTCACGTAAGCACCCGAGCTGTCCACATCGGTGGTACGTAATGGTTTTTGACGACCAAAAAACGTCTCGACAGAAGCAAGAATATCTTCACGCTCACCTGCGTTTAGCATCACCAATGCACCGGCTTCATCTTTTGAGATGGCTTCTAATGCGTTGCTTAATGACCAGCTTTCGCTATTAGGCATCATGGCACCGATTACATCACGCAGTGTTTCGGCTGCTTGCACGCGAATCAAAGGTGCTTGTGCTTTTTTCACATCCCCTTTTGAAATAGCCAAATGGGAATCGCCATTGATGGTGTCACGGTAAACATGTAAATCGAATTCACCATGTACCGTTTGAATTTTATCAGTACTCAGCTTTTCAATGGTTTGTTCATTAGCCATACGGTATTGAATTAAGTCAGCAATGGTGCCAATTTTTAGATCATGCTCTTTAGCAAATTCTTCCAGTTCAGGGCGACGAGCCATGGTGCCGTCTTCATTCATAATTTCAACGATACAGGCAGCCGGCTGTAAACCCGCAATACGCGCTAAATCGCAACCGGCTTCCGTGTGACCTGCACGAGCTAGCACACCAGCAGCTTGTGCACGTAATGGAAAGATATGACCTGGCTGAACAATTGCATCAGGTTTACTCATTGGGTTAACGGCCGCTTGTACCGTTACCGCACGATCCGCTGCGCTTATTCCTGTGGTCACGCCTTCTGCTGCTTCGATTGAAACGGTAAACGGCGTTGAAAATTTCGCTCCGTTACCGGCAACCATCGCAGGCAAACCTAAATAATCACAACGCTCTGGTGTTAACGTTAAGCAAATCAAACCACGGGCTTTACTGGCCATGAAGTTGATGATTTCCGGGGTTACTTTTTCTGCGGCTACTATAATATCGCCTTCATTTTCGCGATCTTCATCATCCATCAGGATAACCATTTTACCGTCACGCATGTCGGCAATAATTTCTTCAATGCTATTTAACGCCATGATCACACTCTTAAAAATATAATTCGATTTATACGAAGCCGTGTTCAGCTAAAAAGCCTGCACTGAGATTCGATTGCTTAGGTTGAGCTTGCCCTGAAATTAATCGTTCTAAATATCGGGCAATCAAGTCCACTTCTAAATGGACTTTTTGCCCAGGGCCGTAGCCATATAACGTGGTTTCTTTTGCGGTATGAGGAACGATGTTTAATTCAAACACATCGGCGTTCACCGCATTTACTGTTAAGCTCACGCCATCGACAGTAATTGAACCTTTATGGGCAATGTAACGAGCCAATTCCGTTGGCGCTTGTACTTTAAAGCGAATGGATCGCGCATCTTCGCGACGCTCAATCACTTGGCCAATGCCATCCACATGACCACTGACCAAATGCCCACCTAAACGCGTGGTAGGCGTTAATGCTTTTTCTAGATTGACGCTGTCACCAAGATTAATCTCGCTCCAACGGGTATGCGCTAAAGTTTCATTGCTGATGTCTGCACTGAAACTTTGCGCTTGTAAACTGATCACGGTTAAACACACACCGTTTACGGCAATGCTGTCTCCGAGCTTTACATCGGTTAAATCTAAGGTGCCGGTTTCTAATGTGACTTTTAAGTCGCCTCCCTGAGACAACTTAGCCAACACCTTACCTTTGGCTTCAATAATGCCTGTAAACACACTAATCGCCTTTTTTGCTAAAACCGAGCGTTAAGCGAATATCTTGCCCAACCAAGCGGTTATCTAAAATGGTTAAATTTTGCTTATCAGCCATGGTATCAATTGGCCAATTCAGTAATGGGCGCGCGTCACTCCCCATGAAACACGGAGCCATGTACAACACCATTTCATCAACGAGTCCTTGGCGAACAAACTCGCCGGCCAAAGTCGCACCGGTTTCAACTAAAACTTCATTACACTGACGCAATGCCAGCTCTTTGAGTAATGCCGTTAAATCCAAGCCCGCCTCATCATGGTTTAATGCAAGGGTTTCGATATTGCCATGCAATTGCACACCGTGACGAACGGCAACCAGAGTATTGCCCGGCTGTTGAAATACCTTCGCATCGCGACTGATTTGACCTTTGCTGTCTAGTACCACTCGCAGTGGCTGCTTAGTGACGACCTGTTTTGCTAAGGCCTCATCTAAACCTAACTCGTCTGCGCGAACGGTCAATGATGAGTCATCGGACTTGATACTCTCAATACCGGTAATAATCGCCGAACTGCGTGCGCGTAATCGTTGCACATCTTGGCGTGCCGCCGATCCGGTAATCCACTGACTCTCACCACTGGCCATGGCAGTGCGACCATCCAGACTTGATGCCATTTTTAAACGCACAAACGGCATACCGCTTTCCATACGCTTGATGAAGCCAGGATTTAACGCGCGGGCTTCATCTTCAAGTACGCCCAAGGTCACATCGATACCCGCTTCAATTAATTTAGCGAATCCTTGGCCAATCACCTGTGGGTTAGGGTCTTTCATAGCACACACCACATGACGAATGCCGGCTTTGATTAAGCCGTCGCTACATGGTGGCGTTCTGCCAAAATGGCTACAAGGTTCAAGGGTGACATAAGCAGTGGCACCCTTTGCTTCTTCACCGGCCATAGCCAACGCATTCACCTCAGCATGACCTTCACCGGCTTTTTGGTGAAACCCTTCGCCAATCACTTCACCGTCTTTGACGATGACGCAGCCCACTCGAGGATTTGGGTCCGTGGTATATAAACCCTGCTTTGCAAGAGCGATGGCACGGGCCATGTATTGGTTATGACTCATGGCGCGATCTCAGGGTCGTCAGCCAAGATGTCTAACTGAGCATCGTTCTTACGGCTATCATGGCGAATACGATCAATTTCTTGACGAAACTCATCAATATCTTGAAATTTACGGTACACAGAGGCAAAACGAACATAGGCCACTTGGTCAAGTTTACGTAACTCGTCCATAACCAGCTCACCCACTAAGCGGCTTTTGACTTCACGCTCACCAGTGGCACGCAACTTGGCCATAATGTGTAAAATGGAGGCTTCGATGTCTTCAACGCTAACAGGGCGTTTTTCTAGGGCGCGCTGCATACCAGCACGGAGCTTTTGCTCATCGAAAGGAACACGGGTGCCATTGGTTTTAACCAATTTGGGCATCAGTAATTCGGCGGATTCAAAGGTGGTATAACGCTCATCACAGGCTTGGCACTGGCGTCGACGACGAACCTGTTCGCCTTCGGCCACTAAGCGCGAATCGATCACTTTTGTATCTTGTTCACCGCAGAACGGACAGCGCATGGCGAATCCTGTGTTAAAGAGCTAAAAATAGGGGCGAAATTATACCTGTTTTAGGTCACCGAGGAAACTGGCAAACACAGTGTTCAGCCCAGTTATGGTGGGAGTTTACAAATCATGGATATGGGTTAGCACGAAAGCCTGCAATGCAATCTTGTCATTGGCCGGCAAATCATGGAACTGAAGCCCCACCGATAAGCCCTTTTCGATGGTATTTAAGGATCTTACCGTAGCAGGTACCGTCATCTCGTACTCGATCCCTGTTACGTTGATAGTGAAAATCAGCCGAATTTCATCGTTGGTATTAAACTCAAACGTGCGCCCCAATATCCGAGCGCCATTTAGACTTAAGTCTACAATTTTGGCTGTGGTGTGCTTTTTCTCACCCTCGGCACTAAATTCTACCCGAGAGACCACGTCCACATCGGCTCGTACATTCTGACGCACCTCACCAATAATGACCTTCTCGGGCATTTTTAGATGCATATGAGGGAAAGGCAACTTAGTTGGATGGAGCACCTCAGACTGAAAGGCGCAAGCACTGCTTTTACGACCATAGAAAAATCGTACATTCACCTTATCGCCAATTCTCACCCCTCGCCCAGCAGGCATGGTTACCAGCACAGAAGCATTACGGCGATAGCCCACTAATACCGATTTATCGCGGTCATCCGTATATCCTTCGAACTCAAGCTGCAGTAGCTGGCCAGGACTCAGCTTAAGGTCCATGAAATCCGTGCTATTTTCGTCCATAAAACTGGATATTCCACCTATTCTTTATATACAGTGTAGTTGGATTTTTTTAAGGTTTGATAGAAAGATTTGAATTAGCCATTTTAAGGAAGGGCACACAATAGGTGAGTATCTTGCGATTTATTGTCGGCTTTACGCTCGTAACGCTTTTGACATGCACAAATAAAAATACCTACAAGCAATCAAGCACAACCAATGCTTGGAAAAGACGGACACCATAGATTGCAATGAGATTGGTGGCTATCCAACGTATAAGAAAAACGTGACGAACGACTTAAATCAAAAGAATAAAAAAAGCCCGAGATAACTCGGGCCCTGCACGGGTTAAATGTACAATCAAAAATCGTTATTGGTTAAGCATGATTTGTGGGGCAAAACCCATACCCCAAATAATCACAGTTGCGGCCATCATACCGACTAAGCCACACAGACCTACCGTTAAGATAGAACTGGCAAAGATAAAGCCGCGTTCTTCAGGGATATTCATAAAAATAGGCACACCCGCATACAAGAGATAAACCGTATAAGAGACCGCAGCCATTACCACGAACACATCAAGCCATAGTATCGGGATGAGTCCAATGATCCCGGAAAGGAACATAGGGGTGGAAGTAAACGTGGTAAATAACAAGCATCTTTCAAGACTGGCTTCAGCACCAAATGTGCGCTCCATCCAATATGTGGTATAGGCAATAAAAAACATTCCGGCTAGCAACGCCAAATAGAATGCCCCCGCCAGAGGCAGTGCTGACTCGAAGCTAAGGTAATAGAATTCTTTACCGACAAAACTCCACCCCACCTGCGTGGTGCCCACCAGCAAAGCAAAGGGCGGAATGGCAGCTAAAAACAATAGATGGGTAAGATAGATATGACCCAGCGAATGGTCTTCTCTTTTAATTGAGTCCCACTCCGATTTTGGGTGATACATCAATCCGAACATGTGTTGTAAATACATAACCTTCCCCTAATTTGGTTGGCTGTTTTTGTTCAGTGAAGCGTACGACTAGGGAATACCCTCGCTTATATTTTGTATTCAAATAACAATGAATATCATTGTTTGGACAGTATCTACGACCTCCTATTGCTGTCCTGTTATCATCTATAAATATTGGCTAACAGACCACTAAAATGCAATTAACTGCACATAATGATCCAATAACAACGCCGCAAATAACCATAAAATATATATGATGGAATACTTAAAGGTTTTACGTGCATTCGCATCCGAAGGATTACACCACATACGATAGGTAAGCCACGTGAAACGGGCATTGATATACGTCGTAATCACAAGATAAACCAAGCCTTGGGTGCCCAGTAAAACCGGACCAATACTCACCACACATAACAGCAAGCAATAAAGCCAAGCCTGAAACGCGGTAAATTCAATTCCATGGGTGACAGGTAACATGGGCACACCCGCCTTGGCATAATCGTCCCGCTTATAAATGGCTAGCGCCCAAAAATGTGGCGGCGTCCAAGTGAAAATAATCAACACCCATAACAAAGCCTCGGGCCCAACTTGACCAGTCACCGCGCAATAACCTAATAAAGGCGGCATGGCACCTGCTAGACCCCCAACTGTTATATTTTGAGGGGTGGCAGGTTTTAGCCACAGGCTATAAACCACGCCATAAGCAAACATGGAAGCGACAGACAGTACGCTGGTCAGTAAATTGGTTTGCCAGTATAAAAGCGCTGCACCAAACAATAACAAGCTCATCGAAAATACAAATGCCGATTCAGCACTGACCTTACCAGTGGCCACAGGGCGACGTTTAGTACGCTGCATTTGTGTATCACGATAACGATCCACTAAGTGATTTAATACCGCACCACTCATTGCACAAGCACCCACACCCACCAAGGTATAAAATAATTTCAAAAATTGAATATTCATGTCACTGGCAAGTAAAAAACCCACCATTACAGTGAACAACATCACCACAACAACTTTGAACTTTGTTAAAGCGAAATAGTCTTTAATCGTCGCCGAATATTTTAAACTGCCTTGCCAAATATTAATCTTTTCCATAACGCACCTTTTATTATTTTTAGTGGCTAAGCGAGTAGCTCTTGTGCTATTTCGTCAGGTTCTTCTTCAACTTGTGGTACAGTTAAACCGTTAAGTGCACTCATCCATAGCAGCATTGCAAATGTGTTATGCAATAATGCTAAACTCAATGGTAGTAATAAAACCGCATTTAAAATACCTAAAACAACTTGAATACTTAACAGCCCAAAACACAGCATAAGCGCACGCCGCTGCGACGATTGTTTGATCGTCAAATAAATGAACATCAACACAACCGCTAAAGCGCCTAAACGGTGTAACCATTGGATCCCCATACGCTGCTGATTTGATCCAATTCCCCCTAGATATTCATCACCATCTACCATGGGTGAATGCAGAACTTCGCTGGTAATCTCCACCCACATACGTCCTTGGCAAGTTGGAAAATCAGGGCAAGCCAAGCCGGCGTAATGACTGGATGTCCATGCGCCTAGTGCCATTTGAAAAAAGATAACAAGAGCAAACCCGCTCCATACTGATTTCCATTTTGGCTCTGTATTCGTTTTAATTGTGCGCCAAATCAAAAACTGAACCCCAATTGTGATAGCGCCACCTAACAGATGCGCACTGACCACTGGTGGCCATAAACGCAGCGTCACCGTCCACATACCGAACAAACCTTGTAGTACAACCCAAGCACACAAAAATACAGCCAACCAGCGTGCAGCCCCAAGATAACGCGGCCAAATTAAAAACGCCTGAATTAAAATACTCAGCCCCAATAAACTCGCCACATATCGATGAATCATTTCCATCCATGCCTTACCTGAATCAAATTGCCATTGAGTAAATGCCATGGCAGCCTCATTGGACACAGGAAAAGGATGGCCATAACACACAGGCCAGTCAGGACAACCTAAACCCGCATCTAAGAGACGAGTTAACGCACCAAGTGTAATGACGATTAACGTCATGAAGATATTCATTAATGCAAAGCGGCTCATGCTCACCTCACCTTATCGTTATTTTTATTATTGAGTGTTATGCTTTAGTAGAACTTTTAAATCTTTTAGTAACTTATACGCGCCATCATCGCTTGCTTGATATGACAGCAAAACCAAGCCTTTTGGATTAGCGATGAACAGGCCATTATCCATTATTCGCAAATCTTCTAGGTCAGTTGAAGTCAGGGTGATTTTGTCTTGATTTTTACCCAACGCCATTTTTACCCGCTGCAGTAAATTAAACCAAGCATCACAATTAG